>JAJRVX010000333.1:0-6006 GCA_024277095.1 Chloroflexota bacterium | reverse complement strand
GTACAGGCGGAGCGCTCTCACATCCGGGCCGACGAAAGATGCTTCGGTGGGAAGGGCCCCCTCGCCGATGGGCTGGTCCCGATTGAGGCGATGCAACCTGTCGGTGTATTCCCTCCAGCTCACATCCTGGTCTGACCGGCGCCCGGATGGGGCCTCTCGGGGTCGCTCTGCCCGGCTGGGTGCGAACAGGCGCATGTACCACCAGCGCCACGCCTCCCAGGTGAAGTATCCGACGATCAGCGCCGCCCCCACCCCGAGCAGATACAGCGTTCCCAGGCTGCTGAGGAGCAGATGAGCGATGGAAAATGCCCCCGGGTGTTCCACGACCCAGAGGGCCACCTGGGCTCGCTGCCACAGCTGGGCGGTGACCACCAGGGTCGTCACCGCCCACAGCGAGGCAGCGAAGGTGTAGCTCCAACGGTAGACCCAGCCCCGCCGCCATGCGAGCCGTTCCGCCAGCGCGTAGAGGATGCCGAGCGCGGCCAGCGCCGCGGCTCCCATGCGAGCCTGCCAGAGGAATCGCCACGCGTTGGCCAGGCTGGCGCTCAATCCGGCGGTGAGCACCTTCGTGATCGGTTGCACCTGACCGCCGATGGCGCCCGTGCGTGCGAAGCTGAGGGATTGCACCGCGCCGCCCAGGAGTAAGAACAGGAGCAGCAACACGACGAAGCTGAGGCAGGCCATCGCGCCCGCGATGGCGCCCGCTACCAGGGCCCGTCCCCATTCCTGGATGCCCCCCGCTGTGTCACGCGTCATCCGATGCTCCCTCCCCTCTGACTCTCTTTTCGCCCATTTGGGGACGCCGGGCAATGATGTTCCTCATCATGCGGGGAGATCTGGGGAGAGACGATCGGCAGGGCCTTATCCCAGGGGCCAATGCTCGCCCGCGGCCCCTACGTGAAGGCCTCGCTCGGACACCCAGGATCGTTCCGGCCCGGGAGCCAGCAGGGGATTCGTATGGTTGAGGTGGATCAGCCGCACATCGCAGTCGATCCCGACCAGCCGATCAGCGGTATCGACGACCGGAGGGTGCGGGACCACGCTCATGTCGACACCCGGGAGCTCATCCGCGCTGAAAAAGGTCGCATCCAGCAGAGCGATGTCCATCTCGGTGAGGAAGTCGCGCAGATCGTGATCCCATCGGTCCCACGAGTCGATGTCAGGGCAGTAGAACAGCCGTTGGGAGGGGCCGCGCACGACGAACGCCACCGTGTCGCTCAGCTCATCGCGATGGGGGACCTGATGAGGGGTGACGTGCAGATTCGGGCCGATCTGGGCTTCTTCGCCGGGTGTGAGGATTCGGAGATCGATGTTGCGCAGCGCGATCAGCTGGGACCAGGGGGCGTTGTCGCGGAGGAACTCAGCCATTCGCGGCGTGGCGTAGACCGGCAGCTCCTCCGCGCCCATGACCTCACGACCCAGGTGGATCAGGCCGGCGTAGTGCCCGATATGCGCGTGGGTCAGCAGGATCCCGGCCAGGGGACAGCCGGGAGCGAACTCGCGCAGGGTGTGGAGTTGCTCGGGGAAGTCGGGCGTGGCATCGATCAGCCAGCTTTGGCGATGGGCGCGATCCACCAGTCCCAGGCAGGCCGTCCACTGACGGAAGCTCGGATCCTCCCAGGCCCGACGGCAATGGGCGCATTCGCAGCCTGTGTGGGGCACGCCCCCATCTTGGGCGATGCCCAACAAGATCGCCTCCACGCTCATCTATACCCTCCGTTCCCAGCGTCATGGCCCTTTAGAAGGCCATGGGCATCCTCTTCCCAATCCTCTTGGTGTCTTTGAGTCTTGGTGGTCTTCGGTCTTCGGCCCTCTCTCCACGCTCATCGGCGCAGGGATGGATCCAACGCGTCGCGCAGGCCGTCGCCCACGAAGTTGAACGCCAGCACGGTGATGGAGATCAGCACGCCCGGCGGCACCCACATCCACCACGCCTCGGTCAGCCATATCTGTGCGCTCTCCAGCATGCTGCCCCAGCTGGCCTGCGGCGGTTGCACGCCCAACCCCAGGAAGCTGAGCGCCGATTCGGTGAGGATCGCCGCGGGGATGGCCAGCGTGGCGGCCACGATGACCGGCGCCATGCTGTTGGGAAGCAGGTGATGCGTGATCAGCCGCCAGCCGGGCACTCCCACCGCCTGAGCCGCCGTGATGAACTCCGTCTCCTTGAGGGCGAGGAATTGCCCCCGCACCAGCCGGGCGACCCCCATCCAGCTGAACAGGCCGATGACGACCATCACGTTGTAGATGCTGGGCGGTAGGTAGGCATTCACCGTCAGGATCAGGAAGAACGCCGGGACCGAGAGGAAGACGTCCACCACGCGCATGATCAGGTTGTCCACCTGGCCGCCGAGGTAACCGGCCAGCGATCCGAGGAAGACGCCGATGGCGATAGAGATGCCGACGGCCACGAACCCCACGGAGAGGGAGATGCGCGCCCCCGAGATCGCTCGCGACAGGTAATCCCGCCCCAGCTCGTCGGTCCCCAGCCAGTGTTGGGCGCTGGGCGGCTGAGGGTAGCCCCGGGCCAGTTGTGGGTTGACCTGATTGGGATCGTAAGGGGCGATAACGTCGGCCAGGATGGCGACCAGGAACAGGAGGATCAAGACAAAGGCGCTGGCCAGCGCCAGCTTGTGACGGCGGAACTGGCGCCAGACCATAGCGGCCTGGCTCTCCGGCTTGCGTATGGCCTGCCGGTTCTCGGCGAGGCTCATCCTCCGTGCGCCATGGATCATCGTTCCCCCCTACTGGTACCGGATCCTGGGATCTGCCCACGCGTACACGATGTCGGCCAGCAGGTTGCCCAGGATCACCAGGACCGAGGACATCATGGTGACGCCCATGATGAGAGGGTAATCCCGGGCCAGGATGGCGTTCACACCCAGCCGGCCCATGCCCGGCCAGCCGAAGACCGTCTCAATGATGAAGGCGCCGCCCACCAGCACCGGCAGGGAGAGGCCCAGCAGAGTGATCATGGGGATCAGCGCGTTCTTGAGGGCGTGGCGCAGGATCACGGCCCGCTCCTTCAGCCCCTTGGCCCGGGCGGTGCGGATGTACTCCGCCCCGATGACCTCCAACAGGCTGGAGCGCATGTAGCGCATCCAACCCGCCAGTGAGGGCATTGCCAGCACCGTGGCGGGCATGATCAGGTGCTTGATGACGTCCACGATGGCTGGCCAGCCGCTGAGCTGCTCCCGGACCGAGCGCATGCCCACGGCGGGCAGCCACCCCAGGTGATTGGCGAACACCTGCATGAGCACGAGTGCGAGCCAGAAGGGGGGTACAGAGATGCCGAAGAAAGCGATGCCGGTGACCGCGTAATCGAACAGGCTGTACTGCCTGGACGCCGACAGGATACCGATGGGGATGGCCGCCAGCAGCGCGATGGTCATGGCCACCCCGCCCAGGAGAATAGTGTTGGGCAAGCGGGCCATGATGTTGTCCAGCACCGGCTGTCGATTGATGAAGGAATATCCCCAGTTACCTCGCAGGGTGTTGGTCAGCCATTTCCAGTACTGGATATAGAGCGGCTGGTCCAACCCGAGCTGGCGCCGGAGCCGCTGCAGCGTCTCGGGGTTGTTCCCGGCCCCCTTCGTCGGGTCCATGTACATGGCCGTGGGATCGCCGGGGGCCAGATGCATGATCAGGAAGGATAAGACCGAAATGGCGAACAGGAGGGGGATTATCTGCACCAGGCGACGGATGAGATACCGTCCCATACAGGACCTCCGCGGTGTGGGGTATCCGGGCTGTGAGCTGGCGTCCTGCGAAAAATCATCAGCGTCTGCCGTTGCGACAGGAATTGCCTTCCTCGGCAGGCAGGGGCGAGTCCCAGACTCGCCCCTGCTGCGCCTCTGCCGCGATCGTAATCACTTCTTCTGGATGTAGATCTTCTCCGGATATCGGAACGGAGGCAGCCGGCCGGGATCCAGCTCCGCCTCGTCGATGTTCACCCGGTTGTTGACGACGTAGATCGTCTGGCGGTAGAACAGCGGGAGGACGGGCAACTCGTCCCAGAGCAGCCGCTCCGCCTTCTCGTAGATCTGCTTTCGCTTCTCCAGATCCAGCGTCACCCGCCCCTCGTCGAAGAGCTGCTTGATCTCCTCGTTGTAGAAGTTGATGAAGCTTAACTCCTGTCTCTCCGGGGCATAGGTGGCGGCGTAGTGGTCGGGATCGGCCCCGAAGAGGCCCCAGACCGTGAACTGCACATCGAAGGGCTTCTCGATATCGGGCTTATAGGCCGCCTGGAAGAACGAGGCGACATCCACGTTCTTGATGGTGACATCCAGGCCGATGTCCTGCCACCAGGCCTGGACCAGAGGGGCGATCCGCTGGTGGATCGCGGCGACGGTGAACACGCCGAGCTCGATCTTGAAGGGTTCGCCGTCCTTATCCACGATGCCATCGCCGTCGGTATCCTCCCAGCCGGCCTCCTTGAGCAGCTCCCTGGCCTTGTCCGGGTTAAATTCGTACTGGGGCAGATCGCCCTCCTGGTAGACGAACACCGGCTGGTTGAAGGGCGAATCGGCCAGGGTGCCATATCCGAGCATCGCCGTGTCCAGTAACGCCTGGCGGTCCAGCGCGTACATCAGCGCCTGCTTCACGCGCTTATCCTGGAAGTAAGGGCGAGCGTTGTTGAAGAGGAGAACGTCGCACAGGTCACGAGTCCGGGTGAAGACCCGGAAATCGGGGTTGTTGAGGAACTTGGGGACGTCCTTCCCGGAGATCTCGCCGAAGTCGATCTCTCCCGTCTGTAGCGCTACCAGGGCGGCGTCGGAGCTGGGGAGGATGCGCATGACCCAGCGATCCAGATAGGGCTCGCCCCGGTAGAAATCGGGATTGGCCTCCAGGACCACGGATTCTCCCGAACGCCACTCGACGACCTTGAAGGGGCCCGTGCCGATGGGCTTCTGGTTGAACTCGGCGGTGTTGATGTCCTGGCCTTCCAGGATGTGCTTGGGGATGATGGGCACGGTGATGTTGGTGGCGAAGGAGGCGATGGGCTGCTTGAGAGTCGCTTTGACCGTGTAGTCGTCCACCTTCTCGAACTTGATGGGCTCTCCGCCCTCAAAGAACCGCTCCCGGAAGCTGGCGGCCTGGACATCAGGATCCTGGAGGGCCTGGAAGGTGAACAGCACGTCGTCAGCCGTGAAGGGGACGCCGTCGTGCCATTTCACGTCCCTACGCAGGTGGAAGGTCCACTCCGTGCCATCCTCCGAGACCTCCCATGATTCGGCCAGATCGCCGGCCACGATGGTGCCCCAGTTCTCCCCTCCCAGGATCAGCGGGTTCTGGTTCAGGCCGATCACGCTCAGCGAGGCCCCATCATTGGCCAGGATGCCGTTCAGAGAAGTGGGGTCGCCGTTGATGCTCGTGACGAAGGTCCCGCCTTTCTTGGACGGCGGCGTGGGGGTAACCACCTTTTCCACGACCTTGGTTTCGACAACCGGGGTGGCCGCGGGTACGGCACAGGCGGAAAGCAGGATCGAGGTCATGACGAGGATGCTAACGAGCAACACGATCTTCTTCATGTCGGTTCCTCCTCAGTTACACGACGAGCGGGAGAGAGGTCGATTCAGCCGTCGTGAGCGGCCGAACCAACGGTTGACACGGCACATGGACTGAGAGAGCGCGCATCTCTGGCGGTCGGGCGATAGGCATCACCTCCTTGCAAAGGGGAGCGCTTCCAGTGGCCCGCGTGGGAACCTCCTGGGGATATGTCGTTTGTTTGTACAGGGTGGATGGTTCTCGAGAGGGAGACCAGAGCGGCCCGCCATGGGCCAGAAGTCGCCTCTGCGAAATCCGTGAACGGGTTTCTGTAGTCTCTCCGTTGAGCGAGGACGGATCCGCTCTGCGGCGGGCGGATCGCGTCGTGTAAAGCTCTTTGCGTGTATGGAGCCCTTGTCGCGATCTTTTCCCGGGGACTACTCGAACCTTCTGGTCTCTGCGTTGTGGGGTTGCGATTCCTTTTGATATTATGCCATCAAACATCTATGATAGCAAAGCCTT
>JAJRVX010000332.1:0-13735 GCA_024277095.1 Chloroflexota bacterium | reverse complement strand
GACCGGTCTATCGGCCGGATGTGGGGATGCCGGCGCACGAACGCGACTGAGCTGGGCTGGCAGAGGATGCGTGCATGACCGAATATGTCACCATCACGATAGACGGCAAAGAGATCAAGGCTCCCAAGGGGATCCCCTTGACGCGTGCGGCCAAAGCGGCCGGCATCGACATCCCGACCTTCTGCGCCCATCCGAAGCTGGAGCCCATCGGTGCCTGCCGTATGTGCCTGGTCGAGATCGAGACGCCGCGCGGGCTCCGACTGACGACGGCGTGCACGACGCCCGTCACGGAGGGCCTGACGGTCCATTACGACAGCCCTCGCGCCCGAGAGGCCCGAGAGGCCACGCTGGAGTTCATCCTCGCCAACCACCCCCTGGATTGTCCCATCTGCGACAAGGGCGGCGAGTGCATCCTCCAGGACCAGGCGATGGAGCACGGACCGGGGGAGAGCCATTTCATCGAGGAGAAGGTACACAAAGATAAACACCGCCCCATCTCCGATCTGATTCTGCTGGACCAGGAACGCTGCGTCGTCTGCTGGCGTTGCATCCGCTACCTGGAGGAATGGGAGGACAAGCCGCAACTGGGGCTCTACCACCGGGGCGGGGAGACCGTGATCGATATCCACCCGGATCACCCGGTGACCGCCAAGACCAGCGGCAACATCATCGACATCTGCCCCGTGGGGGCACTGACCAATCGGATCTCCCGCTTCCAGTACCGGCCCTGGCGTCTGACCCGGGTGCCCAGCGTGTGCATCCACTGCTCGCAGGGGTGCAATCTGCGCATCGATGTGCGCACCAACCGGGTACGGCGCATCGTCAGCCGGGAGAACGCGGCCGTCAACGATCAATGGATCTGCGACAAGGGGCGGTTCGCCCAGGGGTTCTTCCACCATTCCGAGCGGCTCAGCCAGCCGCTCATCCGGGAGGGCGGAGAACTGCGTCCGGCCACATGGGACGAGGCGTTGCAGCGGGTCGTGGATGAGCTGTCCCGCAGGGCCCGGGAGCAACCGGAGGCGGTGGGCGCCATCGGATCGCCCAAGGCGAGCAATGAGGCCAACTACCTGCTGCAGAAGTTCTTCCGCCTGATGGTGGACACCAACAACATCGACCATCGGGGCGGCGGGGACGTCCTGGCCGATCCCCGAGGGCTGTCCTCCATCGAGGAGGTCCACCGGGCGGACCTGTTCGTCCTGGTGGGCGTACATCTGGCAGAGGAGCAGCCCGTTCTGGCCATGTTCTTCAAGCGGGCCGTCAAGCGGAACGGTGCCAGGGTGATCGTCATCCACCCGCGCCGGACCGAGGACGCGGCCTACGGGTTGCACCTGCCCGCGCTGCCGGGCACGGAGGCGGTGGTCCTGAACGGCCTGATGGCCCTTCTGATCCGGCACGAGCGCTTCGAGCGGCTGGTGCGGCGCATAGCGGGCGGGCGAGAGCTCCTGGCGGAGCTGGAGGCGTTCCCGCCCCAGGTCGTCGCGGGCCTGAGCGAGGTGGACGCGAGCGCGCTGCAACAGGCGGCCGCGCTCCTACAGGAAAGCGAGCGTCCGCTGGTCCTATACGGCCCCGACGTGGTGCGTGGCCGGGAGGCCCAGGCCAGCGCGGCCGCGCTGACCAATCTGGAGCTCCTGCTCGGGCGCGATCGCGTGGCCTACATGGGTCCCGACGCCAACAGCCAGGGCGCCCGAGACATGGGCGTGTTGCCCGCCTATCTGCCCGGCCATGTGCCCGTCACCGACGCCGGGGCACGAGAGCGGCTCCGCCGCCTGTGGGGTAGCGAGGTGCCGGAGGAGCCGGGCCTGACCTATACGCAGATGCTGACGGCGGCCGCGAACGGTGACCTGAAGGCGTTGTACGTCATGGGCGCCGACCCCGCGTCGGAGGGGGCCTGGGCAGCCGCCGCGCTGGAGAAGCTGGGCTTCCTGGTCGTCCAGGACGCGTTCCTGACCGAGACGGCGAAGCGGGCCGATGTGGTGCTGCCCGCGACGACGTACGCGGAGACGAACGGCACCTACACCAACCTGGAGCGCCGGGTGCAGCGGGCGCCTCAGGCCTTCCGCCCCTGGCAGCAGGCGCGGCCGGATTGGGAGATCCTCACCGAGCTGGCCCGCCGCTGGCCTATCCGAACGGCCGGGGAGACACGCCGGCGCAAGCGCAAGAAGGCGAAGCGCTCCCCGCAGGAGCGATGGAGCTACGCCTCTATCCAGGAGGTACTGCGCGAGATCACGCGCGCGGTGCCCCAATACGCCGGGCTGGAGTGGGAGGCCCTGGGCGAGCAGGGGCAGCAGTGGCCGCTGGACGACCTCGGCAGGCCCCGGAGATTCCAGGAGGTGGCCCCGCCGCACGCGCTCACGGACCCGGAACGCCCATTCCGGCTGCTGGTCGATCGGCTCCTGTACGACCACGGGACGCTGATCCGCACGACGCCACAGCTCGGCAGCCTGCTGGCGGAGCCGGCGGCGCGCCTGAACCCCGAGGATATGAAACGTCTGGGGGTTCAGGACGGGGATCAGGTGCGGGTGTCCTCGCCGCACGGGGCGGTGATGCTGCCCGCCCGGCCGGATCGCACGGTGCGCCCGGGCGTGGTGGCCCTGACGTACAGCCTGCCCGGGGCACCGGCGGAGACGCTGATGGGGACCACCGGGCCGGGGATACTCGTCGACGTCCAGAAGGGAAGCCCACGAGGAAACAGGCAGTAGAGGCGAGGCATGCCTTGCCTTCACCCAAACGACTGAAATACGGGAGCGCAGCGGCGCTGTGTCCAACAAGGGGATGCTATTCAGGACGAACGAATGTCTCAGGGCGCGTCGGAAAATGTACCGGCAAGGTATCCGAGAGCTTCCCCCAATGATATGCTCTACAAGGGGAGGTGTGGAGGGGATCCCCCTCCACAGAACTCTCACTTTTCCAGCCTGCACCTGCCTTTCTCGGCCCTCTCTGGAGAGATCTGGGCCGAGAACTAGCAGGTCAGAGGCAGAAGAAAGGTCTCTTTTCCGAAGGGGCTTCGCCCCTCCAGTCCTCCCCATAGCAAGAGCGACAGGCTTTCTCAGACACGCGCTTAGTACGTCGGCAACTATTCGCCGCCAGGCTTCGAGGGACCGTGGAGTCGCCTTATGGATTGGATAGGGCTCATCGTCATACCGGTAATTAAGGGCATCATCATTCTGTTGGCGCTGCTGGCCGCCACAGCCTACCTGACCCTGTTCGAACGCAAGCTGGTGGCGCGTTTCCAGATCCGGTACGGCCCCAACCGGGCGGGCAAATACGGGATCCTGCAGCCGCTGGCGGACGCGGGGAAGCTGATGCTGAAAGAGGAGATCATCCCGGGGCACGTGGATAAGCCGGTCTACCTGCTGGCCCCGATCCTGGCCATGGTGCCGGCGTTCGCCATCTTCGCGGTGGTGCCCATCGGACCCGATCTCCATCTGTTCGGCCGGGTGATCCCGCTGCACATGGGGGACGTGAACGTGGCCCTGCTCTACGTGGCGGCCATCGCCTCGGTGGGCACGTATGGGGTGATGTTGGCCGGCTGGGCCAGCAACAACAACTACTCGCTGCTGGGAGCCCTGCGCACCAGCGCCCAGATGATCTCCTACGAACTGCCGATGGGGATCATGGTGGCCAGCCTGCTGCTCATCACCGGCACCCTGAGCCTGGTGCAGATCGTGCACGGCCCTCGCCCGCTGTGGGCCTGGATCTGGCTGTGGCTGGGATTCCCCTTTTACTTCATCTGCGCCCTGGCCGAAACGAACCGCTCGCCGTTTGACCTGCCGGAGACGGAGAATGAGCTGGTCGCCGGGTATCAGACGGAGTACGGCGGCATCAAGTTCGCCCTGTTCTACCTGTCCGAATACCTGCACATGATCACATCCAGCGCCATCATGGCGACGCTGTTCTTCGGCGGCTGGCGTGGCCCCTTCGTGGACCAGCTGCCCTTCCTGTCGGTGATCTACCTGGGCATCAAGATCGTCCTGCTGCTCTTCCTGTTCGTCTGGGTGCGGTCCAGCATCCCCCGCGTGCGCTACGATCAACTGATGAACTTCGGCTGGCGATACCTGCTGCCGATGTCGCTGATCTACCTGGCCATCACAGCGATCCTGGTCGTGATGCTGGGATAAGGCGCAAAGGAGTAAAGCGTAGATGTCGATCAAGGACTTCATCGAGGGGACACGAGAGATCGCGAAGGCGATGGGGGTGACGCTGAAACATCTGGCGACGCCTCCGCTCACCGTGGAGTCCCCCGATCAGCCGATCCTGGTGTATCCGCGCTTTCGCGGGCGCCACTATCTGCGGCGATACGAGAACGGACTGGAGCGCTGCATCGGATGCCAGCTATGCGAGGCAGCGTGCCCCACGGGGGCGATTTACGTGGAGGCGGCCGAGGACGATCCGGAGAATCCGGTCTCACCCGGCGATCGCTATGCCCGGGTATACGAGATCAACCTGCTGCGCTGCGTCTTCTGCGGCGATTGCGAGGAGGCCTGCCCGGTGGAGGCGATCGTGCTGGGACACGAATACGCGCTGGCGAACTACGATCGCAAGGACTTCGTCCTCACCAAGGAGGACCTGCTCAACCCGCCGGAGCCCAACGTGATCATCCGGCCGGAGGAGTAAGCCCATGGAGTGGTTCCTGTTTATTCTCTTCGCCTTGACCGCCGTGGCCGGCGGCGCGGGCGTGGTGCTGAGCCGCAACGCGGTCCATAGCGCCCTGTTCCTGCTCCTCAACTTCGCCTCCATGGCTCTGCTGTACCTGTTGCTGGGCGCGCAGTTCCTGGCCATGGCGCAGATCCTGGTGTATGCCGGGGCGATCGTCGTGCTCTTCATCTTCGTCGTCATGCTGATCGGGAACGAGTCGGTCAACGACATCGTAGCCCGGGAGAGATCGGTGCTTCGAGCCCTGGCCCTGGTGCTGGCGATCCTGTTCCTGGGGGGCGGGACCTACGCCCTGATCACGGAAGTGCAGGGCTCGCCGGCGGGTGCACCGGAGCAGGGGAGCATCCAGGCGGTGGGCTATCTGCTGTACACGCGCTACCTGCTGCCGTTCGAGCTGGCCTCGGTGCTGCTCCTGGCTGCGATGATCGGCGCCATGGTGGTCGCAAGCCGTATCAAGCCGCCGTTAGGACGACCGAAGGAGTAGGGGATGATCTCGACAACGCTCTACCTGGTCCTGGCAGGGGTCATTTTCACCATCGGAGCGCTGGGAGTGCTCGTCCGGCGCAACGCCCTCATCATCTTCATGTGCATCGAGATGATGATGAACGCGGTGAACCTGACCTTCGTCGCCCTGTCACGCCAGTTCGGCACCCTGGACGGTCAGGTATTTGTCTTCTTGATCATGGCCGTGGCAGCCGCGGAGGTCGCCATCGGGCTGGCCATCGTGATGGGGATCACCCGACACCGCGATACCACCAACGTGGACCAGATTCACCTGCTGCGCTGGTAATCTCCCATCCCCAATCTCCCATCGCTCATCTCTGAGGCTGGAGATTGGGGGATAGCGAGGAAGCGTAAAGGACTATGATGGAATACGCCTGGCTTTCACTGGCATTCCCCGTGCTGGGGATCATTCTGAACCTGGCCTTCGGGCGTCGCTGGGGAAAGAACGTCACCGGCATAGTGGCCTCGGCCGCGGTGTTGCTCTCTTTCCTGGTGGCGGTGGCCCTGTTCATCGCCCTGAACGGCATGCCGCCCGAGGAGCGAACCGTAGAGCAGGTGCTGTGGCGCTGGATCACCATCGGCTCATTCCAGACGGACATCGGCCTGCTCATCGATCCCCTGTCCGTGCTCATGACGCTGGTGGTCACCGGCGTGGGGTTCCTGATCCACGTATACTCCATCGGCTACATGTGGGAGGACGAGCGCTACGTGCGCTACTTCGTCTACCTGAACCTCTTCGTCCTCATGATGCTCACCCTGGTCCTGGCCAACGACTTCGTCCAGATGTTCATCGGCTGGGAGGGCGTAGGGCTGGCCTCGTACCTGCTCATCGGGTTCTGGTTCTTCAAGCCGAGCGCGGCGGACGCGGGCAAGAAGGCCTTCCTGGTCAATCGCATCGGCGACGCGGGGTTCATCATCGCCATGATCTGGATCTTTGCGCTCAGCGGCCAGCTGAACTTCCAGGCCCTGTTCGAGCCCCAAGCCCTGTCCGCCCTGGGGCTGTCGGCCACGGCGATCGGGCTCCTGCTGCTGGTGGCCGCCACGGGGAAATCCGCTCAGATCCCCCTGTACGTCTGGCTCCCGGACGCCATGGAGGGCCCGACCCCGGTCAGCGCCCTCATCCATGCGGCGACCATGGTGACGGCCGGCGTGTACATGATCGCCCGCATGGCGCCGCTCTACGCCATGACGCCGACGGCCATGACCTGGGTGGCCACGATCGGCGTGCTGACGGCCTTCTTCGCCGCCACCATCGCGCTGGCCCAGACGGACCTGAAGCGCATCCTGGCCTATTCCACCGTCTCGCAACTGGGGTACATGTTCCTGGGCGTCGGCGTGGGGTCCTTCACCGCCGGCATCTTCCACCTCTACACGCACGCCTTCTTCAAGGCGCTGCTCTTCCTGGGCGCTGGGAGCGTCATGCACGCGCTCCACGGAGAGCTGGACATCCGCCGGATGGGCGGGCTGAGGGACAAGCTGCCCACCACGTACAAGACGTTTCTCGTCGGCGCGGCCGCGCTGGCGGGATTCCCGCTGCTCTCCGGCTTCTTCTCCAAGGATGAGATCCTCCTGGGCGCGTGGGAGCGCTCCCCTCTGTTGTGGCTGATCGGGATCGCGACCGCCTTCATGACGGCCGTGTATTCCTTCCGAGCGGTGTTCACGGTCTTCTGGGGCACCCCGCGTGACCGCCGGCTGCATACACACGCGCACGAGGCCCCCCGGGTGATGACGGTGCCGCTGATCATCCTGGCCGTCGGCGCCGCGATCGGAGGGGTGATCGGCCTGCCGCACCTCTCCTGGCTGCACGGCTGGCTGACGCCCGTCTTCGAGGGGGTCATGCACGAGGGGGAGGCAGGGGCCATCGCCTGGGCCCTGATGGGCATCTCCGCCCTGGTGGCCCTGGGCGGCATTTATTTCGCCTACTATGCCTTCGTGAGCCACCCCCGCCTGGTGTCCGATATCCGGCAGACGCTGGGGCCGCTGGACAGCCTGGTGCAACACCGATACTACGTGGACGAGATCTACATGGCCGCCATTGTGAACCCGCTGAAGGCCCTGGGTGACTGGCTGGCGCAGTCCTTCGACCAGCAGGGCATCGACGGAGCGGTGAACGGCGTGGCCCAGGGAACCGGCTGGATCGGTGATCGTGTGCGGCGATTGCAGACGGGATGGGTGGGCACGTACGCCCTGACGCTGTTCACGGGCGTCGTCCTGCTGATCCTCTACTTCCTCTGGGTGGCACGTTAGGTGCGGGAAGCCACAGGAGATCAGAGATCGGAGACGGAGACTTATGACATCGGCTAGTGGCATACCGTGGCTGAGCCTCATCACGTTCCTCCCGCTGGTGGGAGCGCTGATCCTGTTGCTGCTTCCCAGGCAGGGACGTACGCCCTGGTACTGGGCGATGCTGGTCACGACGGCGACGTTCCTGATCTCCCTGCCGCTGTTCTTTCAGTGGGAGATGGGCGAGGCCGGATATCAGTTCGTGGAGCGGCTGCCCTGGGCTCCGGAGCTGGGCCTGAATTACATCCTGGGGGTCGACGGCATCAGCCTGCTCCTGGTGTTGCTGACCACGTTCCTCGGCCCCATCGTGATCCTCTCCTCGTGGAACAGCATCACGGATCGCCCGGTTACGTACCTGTTCCTGATGCTGGTGCTGGAGACGGGGATCCTGGGGGTGTTCCTGGCCCTGGATCTGGTGCTCTTCTACCTGTTCTGGGAGGCGACCCTGATCCCCATGTACTTCATCATCGGGGTGTGGGGCGGGCCGCGCCGGATCTACGCCGCGGTGAAGTTCTTCATCTACACCATGGCGGGCAGCGCCCTCATGCTGGTCGCCATCCTGGTGCTCCGCCAGGCGACCGGCACCTTCGACCTGACGGCCATCCTGGGACAGGCGCAGCTGGACCCGAACCTGCAACGCTGGCTGTTCCTGGCCTTCGCCCTGGCCTTCGCCATCAAGGTCCCTCTGTTTCCATTCCACACCTGGCTGCCCGATGCGCATGTGGAGGCCCCCACCGCGGGCTCGGTGATTCTGGCCGGCGTCCTGCTGAAGATGGGGACGTACGGCTATGTGCGCTTCGCGCTGCCCCTGTTCCCGGAGGCGGCGACCAGCCTGGCCGAACTGTTCATCGTGCTGGCGGTCATCGGCATCCTCTACGGCGGGATCGTGGCGCTGCGCCAACGGGATTTCAAGAGCCTGGTGGCCTACTCCTCGGTCGCCCACCTGGGGTTCGTCATGCTGGGCATCTTCGCCATGACACCCCAGGGGCTGAGCGGCGCCGTGATCCAGATGGTCAACCATGGGCTGAGCACGGGGGCGCTCTTCCTCCTGGTGGGCATGATCTACGAGCGACGGCACACCCGCCTCCTATCGGACTTCGGCGGCGTATGGGCGGTGATGCCGATCTATGGGGCGTTCCTGCTGGTGACGATCCTGAGCTCGGCCGGGTTGCCGGGGCTCAACGGCTTTGTGGGCGAATTCAGCATCCTGGTGGGCGCCTTCCAGACCCACCGCTGGGCGGCCGCCCTGTCCGCGCTGGGCGTGATCGTGGCGGCCTGGTACCTGCTTCATGCCTTCCGGGAGGTCATGCAAGGGCCGCTGGACAAGCAGGAGAACAAGCACCTGACGGACCTCTCCAGGCGAGAGGTGCTGATCCTGGTGCCCATCACGGTCATGTTCCTCATCATCGGGCTGTTCCCGAGCCTGTTCCTGGATCGCATCAACCCGACGGTGATGGAGCTCCAGCAGCACATCGCCCAATATCAGGCGCCCGCCGTCACGTTCCTATGGAAGTAGAGGGCGAACATGCCGGATATAGAGGACGAAACGCAGCCCATGGTTCGCCCGGCAGATCGCACACGATCGTACCCAATCGCCGTGTTTGATTCCTGCACGTTGCACGCCTGAGAACAGGTGAACCCGTATGGATAGCATTCAAGTTTCGCTCGTTCCCGTGTTACCCGAAGTCATCCTCCTGGTCACCGCTATCGCGGTCCTGGCCGTGGACACCCTCATCGGCGACAAGCGGTGGCTGACGTGGGTCGGCCTGCTGGGGGTCGTCCTGGCCGGGGGCGCCGCGTACAGGCTGGCATCCCAGCCCCCGCAGGACTTCCAGGGGATGGCCGTATCCGACGCGTATACGGCGTTCTTCCGCCTCATCATCCTCACCGCCACCGGCCTGGGCCTGTTGGTGGCGATGAACTGGCTGGACGCCCACGGCGAGCAGCAGGGGGAATACAACGGATTGCTCCTGCTGGCAGCTCTCGGCATGACGCTGATGGCCGCGGCCACGCACCTGGTGCTGGTCTTCGTCGCCCTGGAGGTGCTCTCCCTGAGCCTGTATATCCTGGCCGGCTTCGAGCGTGAGCGGGCGACTTCCGGAGAGGCCGCGCTGAAGTACCTGTTACTGGGCGCCTTCTCCTCAGCCTTCTTCCTCTACGGGGTCGCGCTGGTGTACGCGGGTACGGGAGCGCTGGATTTCGCTGGCATCGCGCAGGCCGCCTCCCTCACGCCCACCTTCCTGATCGGCATCGCGCTGCTGATCGTGGGCTTCGGGTTCAAGGTGGCCGCCGTCCCCTTCCACATGTGGACGCCGGATGTGTACCAGGGCGCGCCGACCCCCATCACGGCGTTCATGTCGGTGGGGGCCAAGGCGGCCGGGTTCGCCGCCTTCCTGCGCCTCTTCACGGGGACGCTTCAGGCCGGCAGAGCGACGTGGGTGCCCGCGATCGCGGCGCTGGCGGTGCTCACCATGACGGTGGGCAACCTGGCCGCGCTGCGACAGAGCAGCCTCAAGCGCATGCTGGCCTACTCCTCCATCGCCCATGCAGGCTACATCCTGATCGGCCTGGCCGCGGCCAACGCCAGCGGCGTGGCCGCCGTGCTCTTCTACCTCTTCGTGTACGCCTTCATGAACATCGGCGCGTTCGCCGTCGTCATCGCCCTGGAGCGCCAGGGGGAGGGGGATGTGCTGGCCGACCAGGCCCGGGGCCTGGCCCGGTCCCACCCCGTGCTGGCGGCGGCCATGGCGATCTTCATGCTCGCCCTGACCGGGATCCCCCCTCTGGCGGGGTTCTTCGGCAAGCTCTACCTGTTCCAGGCAGCCGTAGAGGCGGACCTCGCCTGGCTGGCCATCGTCGGGGTGATCAACTCGGCCATCTCCGCCTATTACTACCTGCGCGTGGTGGTGGCCATGTACATGTCCGAGGAGGAGGTCCCGCCAACGGTGGCCTGGCGACCGGTCCTGGCGGTGGTCACCGGGATCGCGGCCCTGCTGGTCATCATCATCGGGCTGTACCCGGGGGTGTGGCTGGACCTGGCCCAGCGCGGCATCCAGGCCATCCTGGGGTGATCCCCCGCAGATCATTACGACAACAAAAGGGCCTCTGTCAGCTGAGACAGGGGCCCTGGTGATTTCATCGAGATCAGCACCGGCTACGAGGCCAGCGCCTCCTCCTTGATCCCCTCGTATGTGCGGTCCTCCAGTTCGGCGATGAACTTCTCCGCCTCTATCGCCGCCGCGCACCCCTGGCCCACGGACGTGGCAACCTGTCGGAAGATCCGATCCTGGATCTCGCCGGCGGCGAACACGCCGGGCACGCTGGTGTGCCCACGCTTATCGGTGATCACATAGCCCAGATCGTCCATCTCCAGCTGGCCCACGAAGAGCTCGCTGTTGGGCACGTGGCCGATGTAGATGAAGACGCCGTCGGTCTTGAGCTCGCTCACCTCGCCCGTCTTCACGTTCTTCAATGTGACCGACTGGACCATACTGTCGCCATTGATCGAGGTGACCACCGAGTTCCAGATGAACTCGATCTTATCATTGGCAAACGCGCGACGCTGAAGCACCTGGCTGGCGCGCAGCTGATCACGGCGATGAACGATGCGCACCTTGGAGGCAAAGCGGGTCAGGAAGATCCCCTCCTCCAACGCGCTGTCCCCCCCACCCACGACCACGATCTCCTTTCCACGGAAGAAGAAGCCATCGCAGGTGGCACAATAGGAGACGCCTCGCCCGGTGAACTCCTGCTCTCCCGGCACGCCCAGCTTACGCGGCGTGGCGCCGGTCGCCACGATCACGGCCTTGGCCGCGTATCGTTTCCCGCTGGACGTCTCCACCACGAAGGGATGCCGCTGGAAATCCACCTTCGTCACGTAATCATACTCAATGCGGCAGCCGAACTTCTCCGCCTGTTGCTGCATGCGCTCCACCAGCTCTGGGCCGGTGACCCCCTCCGGAAACCCGGGGTAGTTCTCCACCTCGTTCGTGATGGACACCTGACCGCCCACCTCGTTGCCGGTGAACAGCAAAGGGTTCAGCTCCGCCCGGGCCGTATACAGCCCGGCCGTGAGCCCTGCCGGTCCGCTACCGATGATGATGACGTTCTCCACCTGCTCGCTCATCTCTCTCTCCTCGCCATGAAAATTCGCATAGGATCCCATCTCGTTCTCATCGCAATTTACGATGCTCACCCGGCCCGATTTCCGGAACGGCTACGGCGCATCAACGCCCGGCGGCGCCAGATCGCCCGCGTGGTACATCACCAGGGCCACAGCCACGATGGCAGCCGTCTCCGCACGCAACGTGCGCGGCCCCAGCGAGAAGGGGAGGAGCCCCTGGGCCCTCGCCAGCGCCACCTCCTCCGGCGTGAATCCGCCCTCTGGGCCGATCAACAGGGCCACGTCGCCCGGCCGGTCGGTGAACAGGGAGGCCAGAGAGCACTGCGACTCCCCCGCCCAGCCGATCAGGCCCAGATCGGCCGTGGCCGCCTGCTGACAGGCGGCCGCAAACGCCACCGGCTCCACGATCTGGGGGACGCGGGCCCGGCCGCACTGCTCGGCGGCCTCCTGCGCGATGCGCTCCCACCGGGCCATCCGGTGAGACGAGAGGGGGAGATCACGAACCACGGTCCGCTCGGTGACCATCGGCACGAAGCGGGCCACGCCCAACTCGGTCCCCTTCTGCACGATCCACTCAAAGCGAGAGCCCTTGATCAGCGCGGCGTACAGGACCAACGAGACACGGGGCTCACCGATCGCATCCTCTCGTCCGACCACCCGGCCGACGGCCTCATCCCGCTCCACACGTTGCAGGGTCACGCGATAGAGCGAGCCCCGCCCGTCCAGCACGGCCACCATGTCGCCCGGCCGCAACCGGAGCACCCGGGCCATCTGCCGCGCCGTGGGTTTCGGGAAGCGGACCTGTCCCTGCCGGATCGCCTCGGGGGGCACGAAGAAACGATGCATCAGCGTGTATCCGGGGCTTGAGCCGCCAGCGCGGCCCAGTCGCCCTCCTCCTGCTGCTCCAACACGCGCAATCCGCACGACGTGATGGCCGAGACCACATCGTCCATCTGTGAGGTGAGCATCCCGGAGGTGATCAAGATGCCGTTCGCCTTCAAACGATCGGCCAAGCCGTCCGCCAACAGTTTGATGACGACATCGGCCAAAATGTTACACAGGATCAGATCATAGCGACCCTCCGGGGGGAGGGCTCCCATGGTGACCTGGATCCGATCGCTCAGGCCATTGCGCTCCGCGTTCTCCCGGGTCGCCTGGACCGCGGCCGGATCGATGTCCCGGGCGTGAACCCGGGCGGCGCCCAGTTTGGCGGCCGCCAGGGAGAGGATGCCGGACCCCGAGCCCTGGTCCAGGACGTACATCCCCGGGCGAAGGTAGCGCTCCAGCAGCCTCAGGCAAAGGCGCGTGGTCGGATGCAGCCCGGTACCGAACGCCATACCCGGGTCGAGCTCGATCACCACGTCGTCTGGGGAGGGCTCCCAGGTATGCCAGCTCGGCTTGATCACCAGACGGGCTCCAACGCGCAACGGCTGGAACTGGGATTTCCAGCCGTCGATCCAGTCCTCCTGGGCCAGCTCCCGAAACTGGGGTTCAGGGATCGGATAGATCTGTCCCAGATGCCAGAGGCCCTCCTCCACGCGGCGCCGGATCGCATCCACGCGCTCGTCGATCGGCAGATAGGTCCTCACGACGACGGAGGGGTCTTCGAGCTCGCCGCGAGCGTCGTATCCATCGATCTCGACCACCGCGCCGCCATTGCCCTCCGGGGGGACGAACCGATTGAACAGCTCACAGACGGCCTCGGCTGCCTCCTGGTCCACGCGAACGCTGATCTCCAACCACCTCATCGCTCGCCGGCCTATGACTCTGAGCCCTTGAAGGCGTCTCCGATGGCATCCACGATCTTATCGAATACGGTCCGGGTTTCCGTATTGAGGTTCTTCGTGCCCAGCGTCTCCCCCAGCTTTCGCAGGAGCTGACGCTGCTCCTCCGTCAGCTCGGTGGGGACGACGACGCGCACGGACACCAACAGATCCCCACGGCCGCGACGCCGCAGATAGGGGACCCCCTTCTCCTTCAGGCGGAAGACGCGACCATGCTGCGTGCCGGGCGGGATCTTGAGCTTCACCGGCCCATCCAGCGTGGGCACATCCACCTCCGCGCCCAGGGCCGCCTGCACGATATCGATGGGGAGCTCCAGCAGGATATCGTAGTCCTGCCGCTGGAACAAGGGGTGCGGCTCGACGCTGAGCACGACGTAGAGGTTGCCCG
>JAJRVX010000331.1:0-5477 GCA_024277095.1 Chloroflexota bacterium | reverse complement strand
GTTGGTGAGGATGCCCGCGATGTTGGCTGCCCGGTAAGCCAGATGCTTCTGAAACGATCGCTTGGCAAGCTCTATATAGGGACGCATTGCTCCCCCCGCGCGAGGTATACGGCGCGCGAATACTTATTCTAACCGGGGCGCCAGCAAACGTCCAATGCGCTTCCTGGTGGGCAGGGCTTTTTCGAAGTCTAACTATCGGACACTTTTGCGAGGGAACTAGCGAGAAGCGACATGCTCCCCTATCAAACGTCCCGGATGTAGGGGCGCAGCACCGCTGCGCCGCCGCCACCACCCACTTCCAGGTTCCCCCTCCCAGCGAAGCGGATTGGGGAGGGGGGACGACAGGGGGGTGGGGTACGTCTGGCCACGTCGTGTGCTGGAGGAAACCGAGAAGATGCGTATACAGACACGACACCTTGCCTCGTCCCTGCGGGCGCCATGTATGCCAATATGGACGTTGGACTTTGGAAAGGCCTACCTGGTGGAGGCTTGGGGTGCAGGCGCATGTTCCCATGCGGCTGCATGCGAGGTCCATGGGAAGTGGGTAGTCTCCCTCATGGGTGTTGCCGGGGCAGGGGCGGTTCATGAATCGGTAAGTGGCGGCAGATAAATTCCCCACCTGGGAAAAAGCCCACAGGAGGCGCTTTTCATGCAGCGCTGCTCACAAAATGGTCTCCCGTGGGCCCACCAACACTAGACAGGGAGACTACCAGGAAGTGCGGGCGAACAGAAAAGAGCCGGGCCCAAGAGCCCGGCTCTCCGATGCCATTGGCTGGCGTAGTGTTCGGAGGCGATGGTCCGATGCCGGGTTTATGAGGAGGATGAACCCTCCCCGCGTGCCTGGTGAAGCTCGGTGGCCTCCGGCTCGGTCTCCTCCTTCTCCGTGAAGACGATGAAGGCCAGGAGGATGACGCCGACCACGATGGCGCTGTCGGCGATATTGAACGTGGGCCAGGTCAGATCGTCGATGCCGATGGTGATGAAATCCGTGACGTGCCCGAACCGTACCCGATCGATCAGGTTTCCCAGCGCGCCACCCAGTTGGAGCCCCAGGCTGAAGCGAACCCAGAACTGGCCCTGGGGCAGATAACGGCTGTAGACGATGATAGCCACCGAGACGACGGCGGCGATGATGATGAACAGGCTGCCCTGGTCTCTCAGGAGCCCGAAGGCAGCACCGGTGTTGGTCACATGGGTGATGGTCAAAAACCGGGATAGGGCGGGGATGGGATTCCAGTACTCGTTCCTCCCCAGATGGCTCAGCACCCATGCCTTGCTGAGCTGATCCAGGGCGAGGATCACCGCCGCGATGGCAGGGATGGTCCAACCGCCCAGTTTATCTCGAATCGACATCCGCGTATCCTCGATGTGAGGGATCCAACGTGTGATAAGGACTGCATCCTGTTGCCCGCGAGGGCCGCCGGAGGGCGACGCGACACGCCGTCGTGTCGGACACGGCACGAGATCTCGCCCGGGTCACATCTCCACGCGGCTCTGGCAGTCAATGCAGTACATCGCGTAGGGGATAGCCTTCAGCCGGGCGAAGTCGATCTCTTGACCACAGCGCTCGCATCGGCCGTAGGTGCCCTCATCGAGCTTGTGGAGAGCTCGCTCCACCTCCTCCAGGATGCGTTGTTGATTCCGGTGCAGTGTCAGGCTGGCGGCCTGATCAAACGCCTCCGTCCCATCGTCGGCCATATGGTTGCCCAGCCCCAGGTTTCGACGCGCGGCCATCTCATAGTGGGAGAGTTCAGCCCTTAGACGATCTCGCTCGGCTACCAGCATCCTTCTCAGTCGCTCTTCATCGCGTGGCATGATCCTCATCTCCTCGGCCTGGCTCCTGGTGCCCCAGACACCGCGCGCCATTTTACCTCAACTCGCCCGAATCGCCAAAGACTATAGAGTTTTCTGGACGGGTGCTGCAATTTGGAATTCACTCAGGCGCGCTCGATGCCGATGGTCACCCGTTCGCCACGCAGCGAGAAGCTGTCCTGGGGGGCGGTGGGCGGCGGTGGGCCGGGCTCCAGGCGGACGGAGAGCGTCTCGCCTGCCACGTAATCGCCGAACCGTGCCAGCGCGCGGGCGAGCCGGTCGCTCCCCTGCAGATAGGTGATGATGCGGTCGGAGAGCTCCAGGCCCGCCTGCTTGCGCAGGTCCTGGATCCGCCGCACCAGCTCGCGGGCGTCCCCTTCGGCCTCCAGTTCGGGCGTGAGCTCGGTGTTGACCGCCACCATGTAGCCCGCCTCCTCCGCCACGCTATAGGGGGGACGCGGCCGGGTGCGCACCTCCACCTCGTCCGGCTGTACCTCGATCGTCTCCGCTCCCACTTGCACGGTGAACGGCCGTCCGGCCTGCACCCGCTCCGCCAGCTTCACCGGGTCCATCTGCTCGATCGCGGCGCGCAGCCGCGGGAGGAGGGAGCCGTACTTCGGGCCCAGTTGCGCGGGCAGGGGGTGGATCTTGACCTCCACCAGATCCTCTGCCCGGTCCGCCACGCGCAGCTCCTTCACGTTCAACTCCTCCACAAGTTGGTCGGCGATCCGCTCCAGCGCGGCGCGCTCCTCCGGGCTACGCAGCCGGACCACCGCTTCGGCTAGCGGCTGGCGTACCTTGATCCGAGCCGCCTGGCGTGCCGCGTGCCCCAGGCTGGCCAGGCGCTGCGCCAGCCGCACGTCCGCCATCAATTGCTCATCGATCAGCGCCATGTTGGCCTCTGGCCAATCCGCCAGATGCACGCTCTCGGGGGCATCCGCGCGGGCCCTGCGGACCAGGTTCTGGTAGATCGCCTCGGCGATGAAGGGGGTAAAGGGCGCCAGCAGGTGGCTGAGGGTCACCAGGCAGGTGTAGAGCGTGTGGTACGCCGCGTGCTTGGCCTCGTCGCTCTGTGGGCTCTCGCCGGCGCGGCTCCAGAAGCGACGCCGTGAGCGTCGGACGTACCAGTTGGAGAGATCATCCACGAAGGCGTTGATGGCGCGAGCGGCGCTCGTCACGTCATATCGGTCCAGGCGCTCCGTCACGTGGGCCACCAGCGCGTTCAGCTCGGAGAGGATCCACCGGTCCAGCGGCTGGAGCGCATCGATGGCGGGCGGCTCATCCCCGGGCTCCCAGCCATCGATGTTGGCGTAGTTGACGAAGAAGCTGTACGTGTTCCACAGCGTGAGCAGGAACTTGCGCACCACCTCGCCCACCAGGGCTACGCTGAAGCGGCGGGAGTTGCCGGGCGGGGTGGCCGTGTACAGGTACCAGCGCAGTGCGTCGGCGCCGTGCACCTTGAGCACATCCCACGGATCAACCACGTTGCCGCGGGACTTGCTCATCTTCTGCCCCTTCTCATCCAGGATGAGGCCCAGGCAGACGACATTGCGATAGCACGGCTGGTCGAACAGGAGGGTGGATACGGCGTGGAGCGTGTAGAACCAGCCGCGCGTCTGGTCCACCGCCTCGCAGATGAAGTCGGCCGGGAATTGCTCGGTGAAGATCTCCTGGTTCTCGAAGGGGTAATGCCATTGGGCCACGGGCATGGAGCCGGAGTCGAACCAGCAGTCGGCCACCTCCTGAACCCGCCGCATGGTGCCATCCACGCATCGGGGGCAGCGCCAGGTGATCGCGTCCACGTACGGCCGATGCAGGTCGATGGGTTGTGGCTCGCCGGGCGGGGCGATGCCGCCCGACTCGCCCGGCCGCAGCAGGCGCAAGGAGATGCCCGAGCGCTCGGAGAGTTCCGCCACGGAGCCGATGCACTCCTGGTGCCCGCAGCGATCGCAGATCCAGAACGGCAACGGTGTGCCCCAGTAGCGATCGCGGCCCAGCGCCCAGTCCACGTTGTTCTCCAGCCAGTTACCGAACCGCCCCTCTTTGATGTGCTCCGGATACCAGTTGATCTGGCGGTTGTTGGCGATCAGCCGGTCTTTGTGGCGACTGGTGGCGATGTACCACGTGGCCTTGGCGTAGTACAACAGCGGCGTGTCGCAGCGCCAGCAGAAGGGGTACGTGTGCTCGTAGATGCCACTCTTGTAGAGGAGGCCGCGCGCCCTCAGCTCCTCGATGATGAGCGGATCGGCGTCCTTCACGAACAACCCTCGCCAGGGGCTGACGGCGTCGATGAAGCGGCCGGAGAGATCGACCGTTTGCAGGATGGGCAGCCCGTATTCCTGGGCCACCTCCATGTCGTCGGCCCCAAACGCCGGGGCGATATGGACGATGCCGGTCCCCTCCTCCGTGCTGACGAAGTCGCCCTCGACCACGTAGGCGTAGTCCATCCCCTCCACCGGCAGGAAGGTATACAGCGGCTGGTAGTGCTTGCCCAGCAGCGCCTTGCCCTTCATGCGGCGGACGACCTGATATGCGCCGTCCAACACGTCCAGCCGAGCCTCGGCCAGGATAAGGCGCTCCTTCTGTCCCTCCTCGCTTTCGTGTTCCACCTCCACATAAGCGATGTCCGGGCCGACGGCCAGGGCCACATTGCCGGGCAGGGTCCAGGGCGTGGTCGTCCACACCAGGAAGTAAGTCCCCGGGCGGTCCTTCAGGGGGAACTTCACGTAAACGGAGGGATCCTGGGTGCCCTCCTTGTATCCCAGCGCCAGCTCATGGCTGCTGAGCGGGGTCCCGCAGCGGGGGCAATAGGGCACCACCTTGTAACCCTGGTAGATGAGATCGCGCTCCCAGAACTGCTTCAGAATCCACCACAGCGACTCGATGTACTCGTTGTGGAGCGTGACGTAGGCGTGCTCCATGTCGATCCAGAAGCCGATGCGCTCGGTCATCCGTTCCCAGTCCTCGACGTAGCGGAAGACCGATTCCCGGCATCGCTGGTTGAATCGCTCGATGCCGTAATCCTCGATGGCCTTCTTGCTGGTCAGGCCCAGCTCTCGCTCCACCTCCAGCTCGACCGGGAGCCCATGGGTATCCCATCCGCCCTTGCGCAGGACATAGTAGCCGCGCATGGTCTTGTAGCGCGGGAACAGGTCCTTGAACACGCGGGCGAGGACGTGATGAGCGCCGGGGCGGCCGTTCGCGGTGGGCGGCCCCTCATAGAACACGTAGCGGGGCCCATTCCGCCGTTGCTCCACGCTCTTGTGGAACGCGTTCTGTTCCCGCCAGAGGGCGAGGATCTTCTCCTCCAGCTCGGGAAAGCTCACGGAAGACGAGACTGGCTCGAACATAAGCGCTTGGTCCTCCTCGTGAAGGTGATACGACCGGGATCAGATGTCCGGAGGGCACGCTGAGATATCTCCATACGGAAAGGATGTATGGCGGTAGTGTATCCAAAATGGTGGAAATTTCGCGAGGCCCATCGCAAGCCCACAGGGGAGGTGCGGAGGGACCTCCCTCCGCCGAAACATCCTCTTTTTCCGCTTTGCACCTGTCCTTTCCCGGCCTGATTCGGGTGGGCAAGGCCGGGCAAGGCAGGTGAGGGGCGGAAACCGGGAGGTTTCTTTTGAGGGGCTGCGCCCCTCAAAGCTCCCTGCTGTATTTCC
>JAJRVX010000019.1:0-3013 GCA_024277095.1 Chloroflexota bacterium | reverse complement strand
GCACCGCCTCCACATATCGCCCCAACGCACTCCAGGCATCCCCCAACGCGCGCTGAGCCTCGGCGGTATCCGGCGCAGCACGGGAGGCCAGGATCGTCGCGCGTCGGGCGGTAACGGGATCACCGGAGGCCAGGCTCTCCTGCGCTACCGCCAAAAGCCCCTGCCAGTCATCCCGAGCGACCTGACTCAACCCCATTGCAACGACCACCCCCAAAACATGATTCGCGCACCAACCAGGATGCGCCATCGGCAGCTGTAACACACCGGTCCATGGAAGAGGGGAACACCAGCGGGGAAACGACCCACAATATCTCGTGTGATCCGATACAAATCACACGAGATATTGTAGAGAAACCTCCGCACGCTGTCCTCCTGACAACCACGACGCGATGCAGAAGTACCTACCAAACGCATTCTACCACAAAACACATTTTATGCCCACCATTTTCGCGCAGAGTAGCGCCACGTTTACCAGCCTTCGCATGTGCTATAATACGCCCATCCGGCGGCGCCTGATCCATCGGTCCGCCATCCATCCCACACCAAGGCACGATGGAACATGAAACAAGCGATGCCATCATCCATCACCGGCGCATCGACCCACGTCCCCCCGGCCTTCCACGTCATGGTGAAACCGCGAGGGGCCATCTGCAACCTGGCCTGTGAATACTGCTACTTCCTCTCCAAAGAGCGGCTCTACCCCGACAGCGCATTCCGCATGTCCCCCGAGCTGTTGGAGAGCTACACCCGCCAATACATCGAGGCCCAGCGCGTGCCCGAGGTCACCTTCGCCTGGCAGGGCGGCGAGCCGACCCTCATGGGACTGGACTTCTTCCGGCTGGCCGTGGAGCTCCAACAGAAATACCGTAAGCCGGGCATGCGTATCCTGAACGCGCTCCAGACCAACGGCACCACCCTGGACGACGAGTGGTGCCGATTCTTCCACAAGCACAACTTCCTCATCGGGATCAGCCTGGACGGCCCGCGCGAGATCCACAATGTCTATCGACACGACAAGGGCGGCAAGCCCACGTTCGATCGGGTGATGCGTGGCGTGGAGTTGATGAAGAAGCACGGCGTCGAGTTCAACATCCTGTGCACCGTGCACGCCGCCAACGCCGATCACCCACTGGAGGTTTACCGCTTCTTCCGGGATGAGGTAGGCGCCCAGTTCATCCAGTTCATCCCCATCGTGGAGCGGGATAACGAGACCGGCTTTCAGGAGGGGGACAAGGTCACCGAGCGCTCCGTCACCGGGAGACAATACGGGGATTTCCTCATCGCCATCTTCGACGAGTGGGTACGCCGGGACGTCGGCCGGATGTTCGTGCAGATCTTCGACGTATCATTGGCCGCCTGGGCCGGGATGCGCCCGGGCCTGTGCGTCTTCGAGGAGACGTGCGGCACGGCCCTGGTCATGGAGCACAACGGAGATCTCTTCACCTGCGATCACTTCGTGGAGCCCCGACACAAGCTGGGCAACATCCAGGACATCCCGCTCATCGAGATGGTGGGCTCGGAGAAGCAGCGAACGTTCGGGCTGGACAAGAGGGACCGGCTGCCTCGCTACTGCCGGGCGTGCGAGGTCCGCTTCATCTGCAACGGCGGCTGTCCGAAAAACCGACTCCTGCGCACGCCCGACGGCGAGCCGGGGCTCAACTATCTCTGCGAGGGATACAAGGCGTTCTTCACCCACATCGACCGGCCCATGCGGATCATGGCGGCCGAGCTGAGGGCCGGCCGCCCGCCGGCGAACATCATGCGTATCCTGGCGGAAGAGGAGGCGGAGCTACAGCGCCGATTCGCCCGCGCCCGCCGAAATGATCCCTGCCCCTGCGGCAGCGGGCGGAAGTTCAAATACTGCCATGGCCGCAAGCGCGCACGGAGGGGCGACTCATGAATCGCCCCTCCACATCTCATGCCAGCCGATGCCACAGCGAGGGCGCCGTACCCCGGAAGAAATCGTCCAACGGCAGATCCACCGGCCGGCCGTGCACGACGATATCCACCAGCGCCCGCAACAACGGGAACTCCTCCGGGCCGATGACGCCGCGCTCCGTGAGCTTCGGCAGCGCCTTCCCCATCTCACGAACGATCTCCGCCGCCTCCAACGTCTCGCCCGCCATGATCTCCCGAGCCTCGGCGAAGGTGTGCCCCATGCCCAACAGCCGGCCCAACCGCACCGTCCGCCCGCCCATGCACGTCACGTACAGATCGCCCGGAGCGGGCAGTCCGTAGGCGAACGCCCGCGTGCCCTCCACGATCTGCAACATGCGATCGATCTCTGTGCACCCCTGGGCAAACGTGGCCGCGGCCAGATTGTACATGTGCGCGCCGGCCGTATCCGGCTCCCCTTCCCGTTCCAACAACCCGGCGGCCAGCCCCACGCCCAGCGTGTACGCGTTCTTCAGCGCCGCGCACACCTCCAATCCCACCAGATCGGTGGTGGTCCACACGTGATAGTAAGGGGTGCGGAAGATCTCGGCCAGCCGCTCGACGGCCTCACGATCCCGGGAGCCGAAGATCACACAGGTCTGGCGACGGCCGGCCAGCTCTCCGGCGATGCACGGCCCGCCGATGGCGGCCAGCTTCACCTGGTCCCGGATCCCGTCCGGCAGCTCGCCGGCCAGCACATCCGGCAGGATCATGGGGTCCCCGCTCTCGGCCGCCTCCAGCCCCTTGGTCACGGCGATGATCAGCTGCCCCGGCCGCAGGTAGGGGCCGATGGTCCGCCCGATCCAGTGGACGCCCTGGGAGTTCACGCCGCTGACGATGACGTCCACGCCGTCCAGCGCCTGGGCGATCTCCTCGACGTAGTAAGGCTGCACGCCATCGGGAAGCGGACGCCTCAGCCGGGGGTGAAAGCGCCGCTCCTTACAGCTCTTGATGATGTCGCCGTCCAGATGGGTGCCAACCAGCCGCACGGCGTGTCCGTTATCGCTGAGGGGCCACGCGGTGGCCGTCCCCATCAGGCCCGCACCGACGATCGCCACGTTCGCCACGATGTCCTCCT
>JAJRVX010000330.1:0-2767 GCA_024277095.1 Chloroflexota bacterium | reverse complement strand
CCAGCGACGCCATCAGGGCCGCCGTATCCGTGACCACCGACCGGGCGGCGATCTCGCCGCCGGGCACACTGATGGTGATCGGGATGGTCGGGTCGATGAAGAGCGCGGAACGCGTGACCGGACAGTCGGGGCCGAAGTTCAGCGAGGAGAGCTCGCAGATCGGCGCCTCAATGATCCCCTCAGGCCGAGGGAAGTCCAGCGGATCGTCCGGCGAGCGGACGGCCGCGTCCAGGATCGGATCGGCGAACACCGCCTCCATGAAGTCATGCCAGATGGGGGCCGCGCCGGTGAGGCCGGAGGTGTGTTGCATGGGCGTGCCGTCATTGTTGCCCGCCCACACGCCGACGGCCAGATACGGCGTGTACCCCACCGTCCAGTTGTCCCGCCAGTCCGTCGTCGTGCCGGTCTTGGCCGCGGCGGGACGGCTCAGCCGCAACGGGCTATTCGCTCCGAACATGGGCGTTCGCGCCTCATTATCCGACAGGATCGAGGTGACCAGGTAGGCCACCCGGGCGTCCACAACCGGCTTGGGCTGGGGAGGCTGATATCGCACAACCGTACGCCCCGCCCGATCCGCGATGCCGAGGATGGCGACCGGGGGCACATATCCGCCGCCATTGGCCAACGTGGCGAACGCGTTGGTCAGGCTCAACAACGTCACCTCCCCGCCCCCCAACGTCAGGGACAGGCCATAATGGCTGGCCGGCTGATCCAACCCCTGGATCCCCATCGCATGGGCCAGATCCAACATGTCGGGAATGCCCACCTGGTTCAGCAACTTGACCGCGGGCACGTTGAAGGAATTGGCCAGCGCATCCCGCAACCGCACCGGGCCATGGAATTTCTCGTCATAATTCTCCGGCTCATACACGCTCCCATCGGCCAGCGGGAACTCCGCGGGCACGTCCCAGATCAGACTGGCCGGGCTGTAACCGCGCGTGAAGGCCAGCGCATAGAGGATCGGTTTGATGGCGGACCCGGGCTGTCGTGGGCGCAGCGTGACGTTCACCTGCCCATCGATGTCCGGGCTGTAAAAATCCACGCTGCCCACCATCGCCAATATCTCGCCGCTGCCCGGCTTCAGGGCCACCAGGGCGGCGTTCGTCAGACGATAGCGCTCCCGCACCTCCTCCACCCGATCCCGGACGATCTCCTGGGCGACCTGCTGGAGCCGGGTGTCCAGCGTCGTGATCACCGTCAGCCCCCCGCGAGCCACCACGTCCTTCCCGTACTGAGCCTCCAGGAGATGCCGCACGTAGACCAGGAAATGGGGGGCCACACGGGGCACCTCGACGGGGCGGAACTCTAACGGCTCAG
Organism: Chloroflexota bacterium; assembly: GCA_024277095.1. Lineage (GTDB taxonomy): Bacteria > Chloroflexota > Anaerolineae > DUEN01 > DUEN01 > DUEN01. The sequence continues at coordinate 1,450 of JAJRVX010000330.1, read as the reverse complement.
AGTACGCCGCTGCCGCCTCCTCCGGCGTGATGAACCCGTTGCGCGCCATCAACGCCAATACCAGCCCTTGTCTCGCCTTCGCCCGCTCCAGGTTCCCTGGCACCAGAGGATCCAGATCACGAGGGGCCTGCGGGAGCGCGGCCAGCAGAGCGCTCTCGGCCAACGTGAGCTCAGCCGCCGATTTTCCAAAGTACGTGCGGGCGGCCGCCTCGGCGCCATACGCCAGATGCCCATAATAGACCACGTTCAGGTACATCTCCAGGATCTCATCCTTGGTAAAGCGCCGGGTCAGCTCCCGCGCCAGCGCCGCCTCTCGCACCTTGCGATCGAGCGAACGGGCGATGCGCTCCTCATACGTGAAGGCGATGTTCCGCGCCAACTGTTGGGTGATCGTGGAGGCCCCGGAGACGATCTCCCTCTCGGTCGTGTTTTGGAAGACCGCGCGGGCGATGGCCGCCCAGTCCACGCCCGGATTCGTGTAAAACGTCTTATCCTCGGTCGCGATGGTCGCCTGGCGTAAGGCCGGAGCGATGCGTTCCAGGGGCACCCAGTAGCGACGGCCCTCGTCCCAGAACTCGCCTATGAGCACGCCGTTTCGATCATATACTCGTGTGGTAAGGAACAGCTTGGGCGTCGGCCCCGGCAGGTCCGCCATATACGACTCGACGGCCGCGATCAGGCGATCCTGCGTCCTCTCATGGACACGTGCAGGCCCCAGAAGGTCCGCACAGGCGACGAACAACATCACCCCAATCATGCAAACGATGAAACACCCAAATCGAATCGATCGGCCTCGTCGGCTCATCTCCACGCCTCACTCATCGCATGAACTCGAAGCGCCTAGAGAACCCCCGCTGGGTACATATCAGAGACGTCTCCCCCTGCCGAGGGTTCCCAAGCCAACGGCTCAAAAGCCGCAGGCCGATCGATCTCTCCAGCCGCACGACGTCACGGCGGCCGATCTTGCGCGACCCGCCCTTCGCGAGCGGCGATCTCCCCCATCATGACGGGAATCCGCCGAGGCATCGGCCGAAATCCGAACCGACGATATAGACGATCCGATCGGGCATTGCTCTGCTGCGTATTGATCGTGACCAGCGAGGCACCGGCGGACTGGCAGTACGCCAGCGCGTCGGCCAGTAGGGCCCGGCCGATCCCCTGCCCTTGCACATCGGGATGCACCGCCAGGCGATGCACGTGGCCCAGGCCGCGCTGCGCATCGCTACACACGTACCCCACCAGCCTCCCGGCGCGCTCGGCCACGACGAAATGCCCACTGGTCACCAACAGCCCGATCAGCTCGCCGCTGGCCAAACGCCATAGCGGCTCAAAGGCGGCCGCATCCAGCAGGGTCAGATCGGACACGTCATCCGGGCGAGCCGGGCGGATATGGACATGAGGGGGAAGCACGGACTTGGGCAACGCCCGATGAGTACGCTCATACGTGATG
>JAJRVX010000329.1:0-9724 GCA_024277095.1 Chloroflexota bacterium | reverse complement strand
GTCTGCCTCTCGAAACAATGGTTCCTGGACGCCATCGAGCAAAGCCTGATCGAGGGAGTCCGTTCCTTTCAGCCCGCCGGCATCTGGCTGGATTACCTGACCCACGCGGGCTGGTTCGAGACGCCGGAACCAGATCTGCAGGAGAGCTGCTTCTGCCCGGACTGCGTGGCGGAGTTCTGCGAGGCGACGCAAATCGACGCGGATACCCCCCAGGAGATCCTGGCCCATCATCAGGACGCGTGGACCCGGCACAAGTGCGAACGCATCGCCGGATTTGCGGCCCACTATGCGAACATCATCCGCTCCCACCTGCCCGATTGCATCATCGGCGCCTACATGTGCCCCTGGACGCCCGAGGAATACGACGGCGCCCTTCGCCGCATCTTCGCCCAGGACTACGAGCTCCTGGCGCCCTCCATCGACGTATTCACCCCGCTGATCTACGCCCACAAGAGCGGACGCAGCCCCCAATGGGCCCGGGAATTTCTAGAGCAAAGCCCCTCCTTCGTCCCAGCCGACCGTCCGGTCCAACTAATCCTGGATGCCCTGGACTACCCCGATTCCCTCCACGCCACGGCGGCGTCCTCTGTGCCCAGCTATGGCGTACAGATCTTCGGAGGGGCCACGATCTTCAGTGATCCGGCCCAGGCGGCCATCTTCGCCCGGGCCGTGGAGCAAACGGAGCGGGCCGCGTGATATCGAGGGAAAGGACCCCGGTCGTAAAGTGATCACGATCGTCAAACACGCCAAAGAGGTAGCCCGACAATGGGTGATGGAAGAGGCCGGCAAAACGCCGGGCTTCTATGGAGCCTTCTACCACGGCTCGATAAACTGGCTCCCTGAGGACGCCCCCCTTCCTGCAACCTCCGATGTGGACATCATGATCGTGCTCACCGATCCCAATCCACCGGACAAGCCCGGGAAGTTCATCTACCGGGACATCATGCTCGAAGCCTCCTACCTGTCCACGGAGCAGATTCGATCACCCGACCGGATCCTGGGCGACTACCACATGGCCGGCAGTTTCCGGACACCGGCCATCATCCTGGATCCATCCGGCCAGTTGACCAGGCTCCAGGAGGCCGTGTCCAAAGGCTACGCCAAAAGGCAGTGGGTCTACAAGCGATGCGAACACGCCAGAAACCACGCCCTGGAATACATCCGGTCGATGAACGAGTCAGACTCCCTGCACGATCAGGTCGTCACCTGGCTGTTCGCGACAGGTGTGACGACCCATGTACTGCTCGTGGCCGGCCTCAGGAACCCCACGGTGCGGCAGAGGTACATGGCGGTGCGAGAGCTGCTGGCGGATTACGGCCGCCCGGATTTTTATGAGGCCCTGTTAGAGACGCTGGGATGCGCGCGGATGAGTCGGGCACGGGCGGAATATCACCTCGCCGCGCTCGTCGATGCCTTCGATGCAGCCAAAGCGGTGATCCGGACGCCCTTCCCCTTCGCATCCGACATCAGCGATGTCGCCCGTCCCATCGCGATCGACGGGAGCCGGGAGCTGATCAAGCGCGGCGGTCACCGGGAGGCCATGTTCTGGATCGCCGTCACCTACTCCAGGTGCCAGAAGGTGTTTTATCATGATGCGCCAGCGGAGATGCGGGACAGGTTTCGTCCCGGCTATCGGCAACTCCTCGGTGACCTTGGAATCGCCTCGGTCGCCGATCTACAGCGGCGCAACGAACAGACCGAGGAACTTCTGCCCCGTGCTTGGGAGGTGGCGGAAGCCATCATGGCGGCGAATCCGGGGATCGAGAATGAAGCCGATCTCTGAATGGCGAGAAAGGGACAGAGCATGCTGGATATCCTGATCCGAAACGCGGAGATCATCGACGGGACCAATACTCCCGGCTACAGAGGCGACATCGCCATTGAAGGCGACCATATCGCGGACATAGGCTCGCTGGAAGGCGCTACCGCACGAACCGTGATCGACGCCACGGGACATGTCGTCGCGCCCGGCTTCATCGACATCCACTCCCACGCGGACCTGTCCCTCCCCATCGCACCAGGGGGGGATAGCCTGGTGCACCAAGGGATCACGACGGTCGTGACCGGGCAGTGCGGCATGTCGCCCGCTCCGCTGACAAAGAAACATAGAAAGGACACGCTGGTCACACTGAACTCCCTGGTCCCCCCAGAGGCCTCGATGCCATGGGATGAGATCTCCTCGTTCGACGGCTTTCTGGATTACCTGGAGAGAACCGGGACATCGGTCAACGTCGTACCGCTGGTGGGACAGGGGATGATCCGCGCGGCTGTCATGGGTTATCGTGCGGATTCTCCCACCGAGGACCAGATCCACCAAATGCAAAGGCTGGTCCACGAGGCGATGGACTGCGGCGCGTTCGGGATATCGACGGGGTTGATCTATCCTCCGGGATCCTTCACCTCCACGGAAGAGCTGATCGAAGTGGTCAAACCCGTTGGTGAGCGCGGCGGCCTCTACTTCAGCCACGTTCGCGGGGAAGCGGGGACCCTGCTCGAGGCATATAGGGAGGCCATCGAGATTGGACGCAAGGCCGGCGTCCCCGTGCAGATCTCCCACTTCAAGGCCGCCGGCCGGGAGAACTGGGGCAAGGCGGCCCTGGCTCTGGAGCTGATCGAGAATGCGCAAGCCGAGGGATTGGATGTGACCGCGGACATGTACCCCTACGTGGCGGGGTCGACTCACCTGGGAGCGCTATTGCCCAAGTGGGCCATCGAAGGGGGCATCCCCGGCCTTCTCAAGCGGCTCGTCCTCCCGTGGGAACGCAGAAAGATCATCGAGGCCATGAAAGCCGGCGAGGGCGGGATCGTCGAAAACATCGAATGGGACAAGATCCTGATCTGCAAGTCGAGGAAGAAAGAGTACGTCGGGCATTACGTCGCAGAACTGGCCGCTCGAGAGGGCAAAGACCCGTACACCTGGACTTTGGATGCCCTGCCCAAAACCCTTGGGGACATCCTGATGGTCGTCTTCCTGATGTCGGAGGACAACATCCGAACGCAATTGCAACACCCCGCGATGATGATCGGCACCGACGGATTGGGGTTGGCGACGGAAGGGCCGATGGCATCGGGGATGCAGCATCCCCGATGCTTTGGAACCTACCCACGGCTGTTCGGCCAATATGTGCGAGAAGAAGGGATTCTGTCGCTTGAGGAGGCGAGCTGGAAGGCCAGCGGATTCCCGGCACAGAAGCTTGGCTTGAGAGATCGGGGGATGATCAGGAGAGGATACAAGGCAGACCTGGTCGTCTTCAATCCCGCCACCATCAAGGACCAAGCGACCTATCTGGACCCGTTGCAATACCCATCGGGCATTGAGTACGTGCTCGTCAATGGCAAGCTGGTGATCGAACGAGGCCAGCAGACCGGAGCGCGCCCCGGACAGGTGATTCGGAGGAAATCGTGAGGGCACGCCACTCAGGATAGGCAGATGACCACCCCGCTTTTGAAGACGAAGCTTTATATCCCTCCCCCTCGCCCCAATCTGGTGCCTCGCCCCCGTCTCTTTCAGAGGCTTGACGAAGGGCTACATGCGGGACGGCGCCTGACCCTCGTCTCCGCGCCAGCCGGGTCGGGCAAGACGACGCTGGTGAGCGAGTGGATAAGCAGGGTATCCCTCCCCGTCGCCTGGCTCTCGTTGGATGAAGGCGATAATGACCCGGCGCGCTTCCTGGCCTATTGTATCGCTGCCCTGCGGACGATCGAGACTGAAGCAGGCATAAAAGGCAGTTCCGTGGGCGCAACAGCCCGGGCAATGCTCCAATCCCCCCAGCTCCCTCCCCCAGAATCCTTGCTAACGGCGCTCATCAACGACATCGCCGACCTCCCCGTCTCCCTGATGCTTGTCCTTGACGACTACCACGTCATCACGGCACAACCGATTCACCAAGCGATTGCCTTTCTGCTCGATCACCTGCCGCAAAACATGCATCTGGTCATCATCACCCGCACATTCCCCCCTCTCCCCCTGTCTCGCCTGCGAGGCCGGGGGCAGATGAGCGAAATCCGTGCGGATGATCTGCGCTTCACTCTCGACGAAGTGAACGAATTTCTCAACCGTGTGATGCGACTCGGGCTTCCCAGCGAGGATGTTGTGGCACTGCAGACGCGCACCGAGGGATGGATCACCGGGCTGCAACTGGCGGCCCTGGCTTTACAAGAAGACCAAGATCCCACCCGCGCCAGAGCCTTTATCGCCGCCTTCACGGGTGATGACCGCTTCGTCAGCGACTATCTGGTGGCGGAGGTGCTCCAGCGACAACCAGAGGTGATACGCCACTTCCTGCGCCAGACAGCTATCCTCGACCGGCTGACCGCCTCCCTGTGCGATGCGGTGCTGGGGAGTGAAAACAGCCAAGCGATGCTCGAGCGGCTGGAGGAAGGGAACGTGTTCCTGATCCCGCTCGATCGTCGCCGCCAGTGGTATCGCTACCACCGGCTCTTCGCAGAAGCCTTGCGCTCGACGTTGACTCAGGACGAGCAGATGCGATTGCACCAACGAGCCGCCCGTTGGTTTGAGGCCCACGGATTCACCGGCCAGGCGATCCGGCACGCACTGGCCCATGCGTCAACCTCCGGAGATTGGGACGATGCCGAGCGTCTGATCCGGCTCGCAGCAGAGGAGACGATCTTTGAGGGTGGCGTGTCGACCGCGCGCGGCTGGCTGGACACCCTGCCGGAGAAACGCGTGCGAGCCGATGGGGAACTGGCGACCTACAAGAGCTGGGTGTTGGCCCTGACCGGCGACATGGCCCTGGCCGAGGCATACGCCAGCGCCGCCGAGGCGCTTTTTCGCCAGACCGGCTCAGGGAAGACGCCAGATGTGAATCTGGGCAAGTTTCTAGCCCTGCGCGCCTTCATCGCCCTCTTTGCCCATCAAGACTATGGAAAAGCGATCAGGCTGGCCAGCGACGCGCTTCGACGGTTGCGGGAAGACCAGGCGCATTGGCGTATCATCGCCCTCTGGGCCATGGCCGAATCGCAAGAACGGACGAGCAACATCGCCGCAGCCATTGCCACGCTCCGCACAGCACGACAAGTCGGCCGCGCTCAGGGCAGCCAGTTTTTCGCCGTCACAGTTGCGCTCTTTCTGGCCACAGCGCTGCAGATACACGGGCAGCGTCGCCAGGCCGTAGCCGTGTGCCAGGAGGCGATTGCGCAATACAGCGACGAAGCGGGACGCCCATCGCCGGTAGTCGGCTCGATCTCTAGCCAGTTGGGGAGGCTGTACTACGAGGCGAACCAGCTCGAGCTGGCGCGCAAGTACCTGGACCAAGGGTTGGCTCTCAGCGAGCAACTGGCATTGGATAACTCGATCATGGCCTCCCTGGGATTTTCTGCTCCCACCCTTTACGCCCAGGGAGAGACGGAAGCGGCGCTGCAGGCTCTGCAAAGGGCATACAAGCTCGCCCTTCAAACAGGCCTGGCCGACGCGGATTGGTACCTGGCCGGCGAGGTCAATATCCGCCTACGGCAGGGCGACCTCGCCTTTGCCCAGCGCTGGGCGGAGATGGCAGGGATGTCACCCGGAGATACCCCCCAATACGTACATGTCGAGCAACATCTGGTTTATGCCCGCCTGCTGTTGGCCCTTGAACGGCTGTCCGACGCCCGGCGCTGGCTGGATCGCCTGGAACGCTTCACGCGGGAACGCGGCCTGTTTCGTTGGCTGATCACCACCCATATCCTGCAAGCTTTGGCTGCGCAGCAATGCGGAGAACACCTCGCGGCTCGCGAGTATCTCTCCCAGGCATTGAAGAGGGCTGCGCCTGAGGACTACTTCCGGGCATTCCTCGATGAAGACAAAAGGGTTATCACCCTGCTCCCCGAAGTACGGCATATCACCCCGCAGTTTGTGGACCGGCTCCTGGATTTCGCAGGGAGCCCTGGGCCAAGGGTTGGGATTGTCGCTTCCCCCCTGGTCGAGCCCTTGAGCGGGCGCGAGCTTGAGGTTCTAGCCTTGATCGCTGCCGGGCTCAGCAATCGTGAGATCGCCCAGAGGCTATGCATCGCGGTCGGCACGGTCAAACGACACCTGAATAACATCTACGGCAAGCTCGGAGCCCACAGTCGAACGCAGGCGATTGCCATAGCCAGAAACCTGCGACTTTTGTAAAACAGGAACATTGAATCCCCTCTTCCCTCTCCGGTAAGCCCCTCCCAGGGCATCTCCCCAAACGTAATCTTCCGAATGTATCTTTCGATGCATGACACTACACCCTTGGGCGTGCTATGCTGCCAGCACATTCGAGCTGACAGTCGCCGGTGATCGTCCGGCGCCTTCAGCAACGAACCTAAAGCCCACAGGATCCCCAGGAAACTATCAGCTCCTGACGGAGGCAGTATGACAGCCGACCACACCCACAGCTTTAACGATCATACGCTGGTCCATCTCCAAGGCGTGACCAAAACCTACAAGACCGGCGCGGGCGACGTGACCGTCCTCCGAGAGATCTCCCTGCAAGTACAGGAAGGGGAGTTCGTCAGCATCGTGGGCCCCTCGGGCTCTGGCAAGTCTACGATGCTGAATATGATCACCGGGATTGACCGGCCTACCGCCGGCGAGGTGTTCATTGGCGGCCAAGCCATCCACAATCTGAATGAAAACCAGTTGGCCCACTGGCGGGGGAGGAACATCGGCATCATATTCCAGTTTTTCCAATTGTTGCCCACGCTGACCGTGCTGGAGAACGTGATGCTGCCCATGGACCTCTGCCACGTCTACCGACGGCGCGAGCGCAGGGCACGAGCGATGCATCTTCTGGCACAGGTGGGCATCGCCGACCAGGCCGACAAGCTGCCCAACACGCTCAGCGGCGGACAGCAGCAGCGAGTGGCCATCGCCCGAGCCCTGGCCAACGACCCACACCTGATCCTCGCGGACGAGCCCACGGGCAACCTGGATACGGCCACCGCCGACGTCATCTTTGCCCTGTTCCAAAAGTTCGTGGCCGAAGGCAAGACGCTGATGATCGTCACCCACGACCGTGAACTGAGCGAGCGCACCGGGCGGGTGATCCATCTCCTGGACGGGCGCATTCGCCAGGACGAGCGCAAGGGGGGACACGCGGCATGGGTATAATCTGGCGGAAAGTTTGGCGCGATCTGGCACACAACAAGGCGCGCACCACCCTGGCGGTGCTCTCGACCGCTGTGGGCATTATGACGCTGGGACTGGTCTTTGGCCTTTCTGGCGTGATGCGTGCTCGCCTGACAGAGGTTCGTCGGGCCTCGATCCCGGCACACGCCACCTTGCGGGGGGGACCGTTCAGCGCGGATGCGGTACGCATGATCCGGCACGAGCGCGGCGTTCTCGAGGCGGAGGGGGCAATCGTGGTCCCTATCCGCTGGAAATTCGAGGGTGAGAGGAACTGGCGCAAGGCCGACGTGGTCGCCCGAGAGGATTACGAAGCCCAGCACATGAACCTGGTTCGTCTGCAGGAGGGCCGCTGGCCTGTAACACAAACCTTAAGCGTAGAGCGCCTCTCCGCGGCGCAACTCAACATCCCCCTCGGCACGACCATCCTCGTCAAATCCGGCTCGGGCCAACGCCACGTACCGATCGAGGGGATCGTACACGCGGCCGACATTCTCGCTCCCGATCTGGGAGGCGAGTTCACCTTCTTTGCCACGCCAGAGACGGTAGCCTGGCTGACGGATGGCACCAGCGGGAGGGGATTCAACCGACTGCACGTGCGCCTGAAAATAACGGGGCAGGTCCCTTTCGAGCAGGCTGCCCGTGAGACCGCGGCGCGGATCGGCGGCCGGTTGGAGCGCATGGGGGCGTTTGTGGAGGGGTACGAGCTCACCGATCCGGATCGCCACCGGATGCAGGAGATGGTCGACGCGATCCTGGCTGTATTGGCCGTTATGGGCGCTTTGTCGCTGGCCTTGAGCGCGTTCCTCATCATCAACACGATGAACGCCATCATCGCCCAGCAAGTGTGGCAGATCGGCGTGATGAAAACGATCGGTGCGACACGAGGCCAGGTGTCGAGGCTGTATCTGACAACAGCGCTGATTTACGGTGGACTGGCTCTGCTGCTGGCCGTCCCTCTGGGGATAGTTGTTGCTCACCTGGTGGCGGTCTGGCTACTGGGGATGTTCAACGTCGAGGCCGTCCCCTTCCGTATCGTGCCAGTCACCCTCGGCATCCAGGTGGCAGTCGGGCTGGCCGTCCCCTTCCTGGCGGCGTTGGTGCCCGCGCTGGCCGGCGCCCGCACCACTGCACATCAGGCCATCAGCACCCATGGCATTGGGGCTGGATTTGGCCGCGGCCGGCTCGATCGCCTACTCGGCCGTATGCAGGGATTACCGCCTCTTCTGGTCCTCAGCCTGCACAATACATTCCGTCACAAAGCGCGCCTCGCCCTGACGCTGGTCACGCTCACCCTGAGCGGGATTATGTTCATCGTCGTCATGAGCGTGGGGGGCTCATTCGACAACACGATGAGGATCATGTTCAAGGTCGGAGGAGACGTGTCCCTGGAGTTGGCGCACCCGCAACAGGCTTCTCGCCTGATCGAGATCGCCGAGCGCGTGCCCGGAGGTAGCAAAGTCGAGGTGTGGAGTCGGCAGTCAGCGACGCTCTCAGCCGGGAGCGACCCGCGAGAGCAGAGAAACGGCGAGAGGTACCCCGTCTGGCTTGTGGGGGTGCCGGCCGATTCGGCGATGTTCACCCCCCGCATCGTCAGCGGTCGCAGCTTGCGGGACGGCGATGAGCGGGCGGTGCTGGTCAACCACCAACTCGCCGCCAAGGATGGAATCGGCGTCGGTGACGAGATCACATTGATAATCAGCGGAGAGCGATCGGAATGGACGGTGGTGGGATCGTACCTGAACATCGACACGCTCATCGATGAACTCTATGTCCCGCTCGTCAGCCTGGCGTCCACGACCGGCACTTCGGGCCAGGGCACAACGGTTATGGTGCGCTCGCAGAGCAAGGAGATAGAACCGCAACAGAAGCTAATCAAAGCGCTGAACGATGCCTTCACGGCACAAGGCATCGAGGTGTATGACTCATGGAGCGCCAGCAAGCAATGGCAGGAGGCCCAGTCCGCCTTCGGTGCCCTCACCTATCTTTTGTTGACGATGGCGATTCTGACAGCGGTCGTAGGCGGCATCGGCCTGATGAGCACGATTTCGATCAACGTGGTCGAGCGGGCACGGGAGATCGGGATGATGCGAGCGATCGGCGCCACCTCTCTGAGCATTGTCGGCCTGTTCGTCAGCGAGGGGGTGCAGGTGGGAGTGCTCTCATGGCTTCTGGCTGTACCGCTCAGTTACCCAAGTGCCCGTCTCTTCAGCGACCTCATCGGCGACATCATCCTGCAAATGCCCCTCGATTTCGTCTACTCCGCAGCCGGAGTCACGCTCTGGCTGCTGATCGTGGCCACGCTTTCGGCGCTGGCAAGCCTTTGGCCAGCCTTGCGCGCGGCGCAGGTCAGCGTGCGAGAGGCTCTGGCGTACGAGTGAGGATCAAAAAGAAGGATGCGGAGAGCCTACGAGAGATGCGAAGACCCAACCTGATCCCGACCTATCCTCTCGATTTGACAAACTTGGACCATATCCAGAAAGTCCGGGCGTTTGTCGAAGGGGAGGTGAGGCATCGAGAGCTTGAAGGATTGTACGGGTTGATCAATAACGCCGGGGGTGGAAGCATCGCCCCCATCGAACTACTGGATTTGGACAGATTCCACACGGAACTACAAGCTCGCGTCCT
>JAJRVX010000328.1:0-5967 GCA_024277095.1 Chloroflexota bacterium | reverse complement strand
GTACGCGTTGTCGGGCGAGGGGACGTAGTACACGGTTAGAAAGATGCCGGTCAGGATCTGCATGATCAGAAGGAAGAGGGTGGCACTCCCCAAAGTGTACCACCAGTTCACCTTGGGGACCTTTCGATCCAGCACGACGCTGTAGATCGTCGTCAACCCCAAGCGCTCGTCCAACCAGGAGAGAACCTTCTCTGTCATCATCAACCCTCTACGAAGTGAATGAGCAGGTTGCCATCCTCAACCTTCGTCTCGTACTGGTCCAGCGGACGCGGTGGAGGCCCGCTGATCACGTCCCCGTTCTTGTCGAAGAAGCCATCATGACAGGGACAGGCGTACTGCCCAAGGTCCTCCCGCCACTTTACCCGGCAGCTCAAATGGGTGCACACGTTGGAAAACACCTTGGCCTGATCCTCCGCGGTCCGCAGCACGTACACACCATAGCTGCTCACGGTCCTCTCCCACCCGTGCACCTTCGTACGGGTGAAGTTGAAAGGCGTGGGCACATCGATGGGATAGTTCTCCAGCGGCCCCAACGGGATCCACGCCTCCGACTTCTGCGCTTTCAGGGCCGGCGACACCAGGTAGCCGATGATCGGGAGGCCCACCACAGCGCCCATGATGCCACCCAATGCTCCCACCACGAGATTCACAAACTCCCGCCTGCTGAGCCGGTAGCGAGCTCGCTTAGCCATCAACGCCTCCTCGTCCCCACATCTGGATTTGGGTAGACGACGTCCTGTCCGATATTCCTTCAAAATGTGTAACGATTTTCGTTATTCTACCATCTACTGGAAATAGAACTCAAATTCACGCCTCAACGGGTGGTGCAACATTTCTCAAAGGGCGTCGTGAAGGCTGGGCGGCCCGGCCTGGCCCGCCTGATGGACATTTGTGTGATGCGTAGCGTCCATGCGACGTTACACGCACCAGGATACACTATCCCGCCCGGGGTAGTGCATCCAAAATGGTGAAAATTTCGCCAGGCCCATCGCAAGCCCACAGCGGAGGTGCGGAGAGATCTCCCTCCGTCAAAACATCCTCTTGTTCCGCCTTGCACCTGCCCTTTCCCGGCCTGATTCGGGTGGGCCAGGCCGGGCGAGGCAGGTGAGAGGCGGAAACCGGGAGGTTTCTCTTGAGGGGCTGTGCCCCTCAAAGCTCCCCGCTGTGTTTCCACCGAGAAGTATACACTATTCCGCCCGGGGAGGCTTTGACCGATCCAGATGGCTGCCCTATAATGAGCGCAAATTTCGAGAGGAGAACATTCCGCTCTCCCCCTCGCCCGACAGCTTGCACAAGAGGAGGCGTAGATGGCTCTCGACAGAAGAGTCGGGCCGTTACAAGGCCTGAGGTATAGAGGCGGCGTGACTATGCTGGCCTGGTTGCTCCACCGCATCACCGGCCTGGGGATACTGCTCTTCGTAGGCATCCACGTCATCGCCGCGTTCTTCCTGCAACAATTCGGGAGCGATGTGGCTATCGCCATCACAGCCATCTACGAATCGTGGCCGTTTCAGATCTTCGTGTACTTCTGTGTGCTGTACCATGCCCTCAACGGGCTTCGCGTCACCATCCTGGACCTGTGGCCACAGCTTCTGGAATATCAGCACGAAGCGATCTGGATCCAGTGGTTCATCTTCCTGCCCATCTACGGCCTGACGGTCTTCCTGATGATCCAAAGCGGACTCATCGGTGGATAGGGCGCTGCAGAGGAGTGCTTTCATGCGATCTCGCAACATCCCTCCACGCGGATGGACTTTTGAATATCTCATGTGGATCTTCACGCGCCTTTCGGGGCTGACCATGCTCCTTCTGGCCGCGCTGGGGATGACGGCCGCCTTCATCATGGGGGCCCGAACCCAAATGGACCTGCCCACCCTCATGCGTTGGACCTTCTTCCCCAACCCGAACCACGTGATGGAGAGCGACATCCCCGACATCACGCAGGGTTGGTCCAACGCCTTTTGGCAGATCATGCAGATGCTGCTCGTCTTCTTCGCCGTGACGCATGGGTTCAACGGGTTGCGGGTCGTCATCGAGGACTACATCGATCACACCCTCCTGCGCCCCATGCTGCGAGGGGCGATCTTCCTGCTCTGGCTGTTCTCCATCGCCGTGGCCATCTACGTCATCCTGGCCTCCTGAGATCGACACGGATACCTTCTTCTAGGAGCGGCTTCATGCAGAGACATCAGTACGAGATCGTGGTGGTCGGGGCCGGGGGGGCCGGGCTCATGGCGGCCCTGCAGGCATCGAGAAAGGCTTCGACCGCCGTGCTCAGCAAGTTATATCCCACGCGCTCCCACACGGGCGCGGCTCAGGGCGGCATCGGCGCCGCCCTGGGAAACCTGGAGGACGACAGCCCGGAATGGCACACCTTCGATACTGTGAAGGGCAGCGACTACCTGGGAGATCAGGACGCCATCGAGTTCATGTGTCATGAGGCGGTCACGACGGTCTACGAGCTGGAACACATGGGCCTGCCCTTCTCCCGCACGCCGGCGGGCCGCATCGCGCAGCGCCCCTTCGGTGGGCACACGAACAACGCCACTGGCCAGCCGGTGCGCCGCGCCTGCTACGCGGCCGATCGCACCGGGCACATGATCCTGCAGACGCTCTACCAGCAGTGCATCAAGCAGGGCGTCACCTTCTTCGATGAGTTCCAGGTCCTGGACCTGATCACCGTCGACGGCGCGGCCGCCGGCGTGGTCGCCATCGAGCTGGCCACCGGCGAGCTGCACGTCTTCCACGCCAAGGCGGTGATCTTCGCCACCGGCGGCCACGGCCGGCTGTGGGAGATCACCTCCAACGCGTACGCCTACACCGGCGACGGCGTCGCCGTCGCGCTGCGGCGGGGCATCCCGGCGGAGGACATGGAGTTCTTCCAGTTCCATCCCACCGGCATCTACCGGCTGGGGATCCTCATCACCGAGGGCGTGCGCGGCGAGGGAGGCGTCCTGATCAACAACGAGGGCGAGCGCTTCATGGAACGCTACGCCCCCACCGTCAAGGACCTGGCCTCACGCGATGTGGTCAGTCGCGCCATGTACCTGGAGATGCGGGAGGGCCGCGGCATCAACGGACAGCGCTACCTCTATCTGGACGTGCGCCCCGAGACGGTGAACAAGTACGCCGCGCTGGACGGCCGCACCAATCCCGACGGCACCCCCTATCAGGTCACCGCCGACGATCTGCAGGCCAAGCTGCCGGAGATCATCGACTTCTGCCGCACCTACCTGGGCATCGACCCCATCACGGAGCCCATGCCCGTTCAGCCGACCGCCCATTACGCCATGGGAGGGATCCCCACCAACAAGCGGGCGGAGGTGGTGATCGACGAGGAGAACACGGTCATGCCCGGCTTCTACGCCGCGGGCGAGGTCGCCTGCGTGTCCGTGCACGGGGCGAATCGCCTGGGCACCGACTCGCTGCTGGACATCATCGTGTTCGGCAAGCAGGCCGGGCTGAACGCGGCGGAATTCGCCCGCCACGCCTCGTTCCAGCCGCTCCCCGCCGACGCCGCGGACTTCGCCCGCCAGCAGCTGGAGGCGCTGCTGAACTCGAAGGGGAACGAGCGGCCGGCGGAGATCAGCCGGGAGATGAAGCACACCATGTTCGATCTGGTAGGGGTGTTCCGGACCGAGGAGGGGATGCGCCAGGCGTTGGACAAGATCCGAGAGCTAAAGGAGCGCTACAAGCACATACGCATCCAGGATCGCGGCAAGGTCTTCAACATGGACCTGCTCAACGCCTGGGAGCTGGGCAACCTGCTCGACCTGGCGGAGGTGACCACCGTCTCCGCCCTGGCGCGCAAGGAGAGCCGCGGCGCCCACGCCCGGGAGGACTACCCCAAGCGAGACGACAAGGAATGGCTCAAGCATACATTGGCCTGGCTGAGCGAAGACGGCGTGAGG
Organism: Chloroflexota bacterium; assembly: GCA_024277095.1. Lineage (GTDB taxonomy): Bacteria > Chloroflexota > Anaerolineae > DUEN01 > DUEN01 > DUEN01. The sequence continues at coordinate 2,056 of JAJRVX010000328.1, read as the reverse complement.
CTGAGCTATAAGCCGGTTGTGATCACCAAGTACACGCCCAAAGAGCGCGTGTACTAGCAGGGAGCTGACCATGCAGGTGACATTGAAGATCTTCCGCTACGATCCCGAGAAGGATAAAAAGCCGCACTACGAGACGTATCGGGTGGAGGCCGAACCGACCGACCGCGTGCTGGACCTGCTGGAGCACATCAAGGGATACTACGATGGCACCCTCTCCTTCCGACGCTCCTGCGCGCACGGCATCTGCGGCTCAGACGCCATGCGCATCAACGGACGCAATCGGCTCGCCTGCAAAGTGCTGGTCAAGGACCTGGGGACCAACAAGATCACCGTGGAGCCCCTGTTGGGGCTGCCGGTGGTCAAGGACCTGATCGTGGACATGGAGCCGTTCTTCGAGCACTACCGCTCCGTGATGCCCTATTTCGTGAACGATGAACCTCCACCGGAGCGAGAGCGGCTGCAGACGCCGGAGGAGCGCGAGCGATTCGACGACACGACCAAGTGCATCCTGTGCGCGGCCTGCACCACCTCCTGCCCCTCCTTCTGGGCCAACGAGAACTACGTGGGCCCGGCGGCCATCGTCACCGCGCACCGGTTCATCTTCGACAGCCGTGACCGCGCGGGCGCCGAGCGGCTCAAGATCCTCGACGATCAGTTCGGCGTCTATCGCTGCCACACCATCTTCAACTGCACCGACGCCTGCCCGCGCGATATCCAGGTCACCAAGGCCATCGGCGAGGTGAAGAAGGCCATCCTCACCGGCAAGATCGAGTGAGCGGATCGGTACGCCTCACCCCCCTGCGCGACAAGGCCCGACACGCATCCCGTGTCGGGCCTCTTGTCTTCCAGGGATCATCCGTGATCGGACGGCTCAGTCCCCCTCGCCCTGCGGTGGCGTGACAAAGATCGGGATGAACTCCACCCCCAGAAAGGCTCGATTGGGATCGTCCGGATGCTCGCCCAGGGCGAGCCCGATGGTCATCCGCCGGCCGCCGCGCAGGATGGTGATCTCCACCCGCTCGCCCGGCTTGCGGCTCCCGATCAGCTCGTTCAGGGGATGCTCCTGGTCGATGGGCTGCCCATCCACCGCGATGATCAGATCGCCGGGGCGCAGGCCCGCCTCATCGGCCGGCGTATCCGGATGCACCTTCTGGATGAGCGCGCCGCCCGGCCCGCTCGGGGAGAACGGCCGCGGGAACGGGATCATCGGCGTGCGCTCCCCCGGCTCCGGCATCGGAACGGCCGCCGGACGTGGAGCGGATCGCATCACCAGGTAGGCGACGGTGCCTCCCGCCAGCGCGCCGGCGCACAGGCTCAACAACACCCCAACGACCACGATCACCGCCACGATCACATATGTGCGCTGATTACCCTGAGATGTCGCGCTCATGATCCCTCCTCATGAATCCAGAGACCAGATAAAGCTCGGACAAAGGGATTTGGCCGCGATAATGCTCACGCGGCCGCAGGCCGAGCCATGGGAGGCCCAGCCTGCCGTCGGGTCCTCAGAGCTCCGCCGGCTACTGGATCGTCCAGATTCCAGCTACAGCGGACACGGCGCCGCCGCGCGCCCTACAGGAGGGTTGACCCTCCCCATGCCTCCGTATCCTCCGCAACAGGGCAACGCCGCCTTCAATGGTAATGCGACCAGATTAATGTCACATTAACGGACATCATGGCGCAACGGATAGCATCCCTCCGAAGTGTGGATATGGCCGTCAGCTCGCCCCATGGATATCCGGTCAAGCTGCACGCGAACGCACTCCCCCCATCCCAGAGATGGCTCGGAGAGGCCTTCCCCAAGCGCCTCCCCTTCAGCGGGATGCCATCAGATGTCCATATAAAGACAGGCGAGGCCACCTATCGGGGACCCCGCCTGCCAGCCTATGCGATCGAACGATCAACGTGACCCAAAGGAGCCATATCCGGTCCGCGGTCTACGTGGACGCGCTTCGTTGACGCGCAGATCACGGTTTTGGAAGCTCACGCCATCGAACATGCTGATAGCCCGCTCGGCCGCCTCTCGCGTCGCCATCTCCACGAAGGCAAACCCTCG
>JAJRVX010000327.1:0-2567 GCA_024277095.1 Chloroflexota bacterium | reverse complement strand
CCTCGCCCAGGCCCAGAATGGACGCGCCCCATTGGGCCAGGGCCCTGACCGCGTCCGGATCGTCGAAGTCGTAGTGATACCCCGTCTCCGGCCCCACCACGCTCAGCGAGTATGGGGAGAAGTCGAACCGGGGCACATCCCTCAGCTCCACCAGGTCCACCACCCAACCGTTCTCCTGCAACAGGCTCTGATAGTCCAACGCCGTGTCCAGGTCGTCATTCCAAAGGTAGGCCGCCCGGGGACGCACGTTGAAGCCCACGCTGGCGTACCGCAGGAAGCTCTCCTCCCGGTTGTTCGTGCCCACGGCCACCAACTTCACCGTGTATCCGCCGGGCTGAGTGATCCCGGTCAGCACGTTCGCGTAGAAGCCATCGCCCGGCTTGCCGTCTCCATGCTTGCCGTCGTCATAAAGCCGCAAGAACGTCACGCCGGTCGATCCCGCCGCCTGGGGCTGCTCTGAGGCCAACCCGGGTCCAGAGACGAGGGCGTAGACGTCCGCCAGGGACTCGTCGATGGGCTTGTGATCCGTCAGAATGCCGTAGATGGGCACGGGCACGCCCACGGCGCGCCGCTCCGGGTCGCCGCCCACCGCGGCGATCAGCGTGGTCATCGTCTTGCCGGAGAGCATGAAGTGATACTCGGGCGTGGGCTTGAGGATACGGATACGCACCGTCCACAGGCCCGGCTTGGGGTCCTCCACCCGCACCTGATGATGGGTGTCGTCCCGATACTGAGCGGATGGACTCGCCGGCTTACCATCGGGATCCTCCAGCAACAGCTCCAGATAGCCGCCGGGGTGATCCCAGTTCAGGGTGAAGATGGCCTCCGGCATCCCCTTGTTCACCCACACCTTGAACTCGATCGTCTGCTGTTCCCGAGCCGATCCGGTCCGCTCCGCCAGGCGCTGCAGGCCATGGGTCAGCTCGCCCACGGCGATGTAGGTATCGGCCAGGCGGTTGGGCAGCGTGTCGGGAATGGCCAACGGCGGCCCACCGGACGGTGAGGAGGCGGAAGCGCCGCTGGCTCCGGGCGGGTTGACGTCCACGTAGAAATACTGGCCGTGTTTGGCCCCGGCGATGCTTTGGAGCAGTGCCTTGTCCGCGCCGTCGCCCAAGGCCACCGTGTGGACTACCGCATCCGTGATGCCGGCCTCCACGTCGGCCCAGTAAGGAGGCACGTTCTCCCACCCATCGCTGAGCAGCACCAGGGACCAGTCATGATTCGGGTCCCCGTCCCCGGTGAGAAGGCCGTGCCCCTGCTGAACACCCTGGCCCAGGGCCGTGGTCCCCCCAGATGTCAGCCCGTTGATGGCTGCGATGGCTGCAGCCCGCTCCGCCACCCCGGCGATGGTGGTCAGCGCATAGTCGGTGCTGGCGCTGGAGGCGAAGCTGACCACGCCCACGGCATCGCCATCGTTCAGGAAGTCCACGAAGGCGCTGGCCGCATTCTGGGCGGCCTCCATCTTCCCATCGCTGGACATGCTGCCCGAGCGATCCAGGACGATCACCTCGTCGTTGCGCGCCTTGGCCAGGTAGTAGACCGCGTTGCTCTCGCTGTCAGTGCCGACGCCGGACAACCTTACCCGCAGATCGTAGTAAGCCGCGGTCCCCTTGGTGGGCGGCGCCACGACCAAGAAGTAGGTGTCCGCCGAGGGGTACACGGAGATGACGCTGGCGGCATCCCCACCGATGGAGACGTCGAAGTCGCCGGCCGTCAGGGAGAGGGACCACCCGGCCGGCACCGCCGTGCTCACCTGGACCAGGATCTTATCCGGGGCGGATGGGTCTCCCGCGTTGGTCGGAGAGGTCTTCAAAGGGTACAGGATGTTGAACCGAGGGACGCACGCCTGGCTGCTGGCATTGCTGAAGTTGTTCGTCTCGCCGGAGCCGGAGTCGTAGATGCCATCGAAGTCCGTGTCCTCGCAGCCGTCCGGGGAGCCGTCGTTGTCGTTGTCCGGGTCCCGCTCCTTGCGCAGGCCATCGCCGTCCAGATCGCTGGCGCGCTTGCTGTAATTGCCCGCGGCATCGAAGACGTATTCCCGCATATCCCTCTTGTCCAGCACCCAGTCGCCGTCGGTATCGACATCATGCGGATCCAGCTGGAAGCGAATCACCTCATCGAAGTCCATGATGCCGTCGCCATCGCTGTCGGTCCAGACGCTGCTCTCGTCCACGCGCCCGGTGCCGCTGGCGGGCCCCACCCAGTATCCCTCAATGGTCTGGCTGTCGTAGTCCTGCCAGCGCTCGAAGTCCGGCGGCTGGTCCGGGTCCAGCACGTGGATGTACGGATCACCACCCGCCGTCTCCCGATAGCCGTCGATCACCATCATGTGGCCAGGCCGACGGAACATGATAGGCCGGTTGGTGTCGATCCATCCCTGGATCTGAGCGAAGGTGGGCTTGCCCCCCGGGGTATTGATGGTCGTGTTCAGCGCCCAGGAGATGGCCTGGTCCTCCTCGTCCGGGTAGTACATACCCCGGGCATAACCCAGATCGTTGTCCGGGATGCCGTCGTTGGCGCCGGGCCGGGTGTTGCCCGACCACTCCTCCAGCACGTGGTAGCTGATG
>JAJRVX010000326.1:0-2928 GCA_024277095.1 Chloroflexota bacterium | reverse complement strand
TTTGAATCTTCTACGTCGCCTTGTGCAAGCCCCTTATATCCCAGATGCGCGCCGAATTGTAGCTGCCATGCCGGACCTTGGTCTGCGTTTGCTCTCCACACCTTTGTTAGAACTTTGAAAAGCCCTGCACGCGGTGATGGCTCACAAGTGCTACAGGTGTGCTTACCATGCTCTTTGTCACCGCAACGCTGCCATCCGTATCCCCACAACCCCAGGGCTTTTTCAAAGTCGGCGATATACGTGGCTTCATCTCCTGGCGTGGACAGCGGGAGGCGCTGCCTTCTGTCACCCGAAAGGCCGAACTTGAGGAGCATGGTGGTCTCCCTGTCCAGTGTTGGTGAGCCCACGGGAGACCATTTTGTGTGCAGCGCTGCATGCATGGCGCCTCCTGTGGGCTTTTTCCCAGACGGGAATTGATCTGCCGCCACCTACCTGTGGGCAGCACCCATGAGGGAGACTACCAGGAGCATAGCCATACAAAAAGGCCCTGGAGTTTCCTCCAGGGCCTTTCCGTTCAACCGTGTCAGCCGATCAGGCCGTTACGGGGTCGCCGCGTTGTACCCGGCAGCCTGGTTGTTCCAGATCAGGTTCGCGATACCCACCAGCGGCTGATCGGACTCGACGACCACGACACCCGTCCAGTCGTTGGGCAGGTTCGCCAACGGCTCGCCGGGATCGGAGCTATAGCGGGTGTTCCAGCCCTGTGCACCGTTGCCCGGGATCACCATCTGAGCGGCGGGCACGGCCAACGTGCCGTCCGGGTTGTAGAAGCGGGTGGTCACCGTCGCGTTCGAGGTGCTCGTGTTCTGGAAGATGGTGGCCGACCACTTCTCCCACGAGCCGGTGTACTTGCGGAACATCACCGGGTAGTACAGCTTCGTGGAGGCATCGTTCGAGGTGCCCATCGTGTAAGAGGCCGTCTCATCGGCCGGTCGGCGCCAGATGTTGTTGACGATCCCAACCACGGGCACATCCGACTCGATCACCGCCAACCCGTTCCAGTTGTTGCTCACCGAGGCGAAGACCTCGCCCGGATCGGAGTCGTAGCGGGTGTTGAAGCCATCCGAGGAGAACGCCCCGATGGTCTGCGTCACCGCCGGAACCGCCAGCGTCCCATCTCGGTTGTAGAAGTAGAAGGTCAAGTGAGCATCGGTGTTGTTCGGGTTCATGATGATCAGACCCGAGTAGATCTGCCACTTGGAGAACTTCTTCTTGAAGATGGACGGAGCATAGAGCTTCTTGGACGGTTCAGAGACGCCCTGGTAGATGCTGGAACCCCACTTCCAGAGCGTGGTGACCACAGCAGCTACCTTCTGCGGCGAGGTGATGCGGGCAGCACCCTTCCAGTTGTTCGTGCCACCATCCGGATGGTTCTGCGGGATCTGGGGATAATCCCAGACGTCGAACGTCTTCGAGGCGCTGGGCGGGATGCTCGCCGTGACGGTGTGGACCGGCGTCGTATAACCCCGGCTGTAGAACTCCACCGTTACGGTAGCCGTCACGGTGTCCGTGTTCTGGACCGTGATCTTGGACGACTGATAGGTCCGCTTGAAGATCGACGGGGCGTAGATGGTGTTGGCCCCCTCAGCGAAGCCCGTGTAAGCGCCAGCGGTGATCCCATCGCCATCGCCGCCGCCCGTCCACTCCGTGACGGCCGCGGCCGCCACCACACGATCCGAGGAGAGGACCATGGAGCCCACCCACGAAGCCGGCAAGCTGGTGGTCGACCCCTTGAAGGTGGCCTGGCCCGCATAGGGGACGTTCGCCGTATCCGTGAAGTCCGACTTACCCGTGGGGTTGATGTAGTCGGCCGTCACAGCGGCGTTCCCCGCCTGATCTGTGTTCGTCACGTAGACGGTGGTGTTTCCCGTACCCACGACAGGGCCCCCAGCATACGCCACGGTGGGGAACACCATCAGCAACACAGCGATAATGACGATCACTTTTCTCATAACGCAAACCCTCCTCGCATACGGATATCGTAAGGTTTGGAACTACGCGAACACATCAACGCAAGGGTGGCCCTTGCCTGCTAGAAGGATAGCGGATTTCCCCGGGTAAGACAATACTCCCTATGGAGTATTCGCCCGCGATCCGGCCCATTCCCGCCTGAGAGCCTCCGGGCCGGGGGAACATCCTCTCCCATCCCCCTACCACCTTTGGAGTATTCCGGCGACTTTGCCGCCGGACGCCCTCACCAAGGGGATAACAGGCGCCTGAAAGCGCATCGGAAACCTCATCGCCAGGATCTCCAAGGGCCTCCCTCAGCGACACGTTCCACAGGGGGAGGCATGGAGAGGATCTCCCCTCCCACAGAAAACCCTCTTTCCCGCACGCTCTGGGGAGCAAGATCCTTGCGGCCTATGCCGCCTCCCGCTCTCGGCCCGGTTGACGTCGGCGTCGCGAGAACGGCGAGGACAAAAGCTGGGTCAGCAACTCCAGCTCGGCCAGTCCCAACGCGCGCGCGATCCTCACATAGATGACAGCGCCGACCAGGCCGGAGACGGACAAGACCAGGAGTCGCTCGAGCCCCCCCGACCCTATGCCCGCGTAGGACACCGCCCTTCCCGTCCCCCACATCGCCAGGGCCACGGCCGCGCAGGCCAGCGCGATCCGCCCCAGATACGCCCACATCCCCAACCCTTGGAGCGAGCCCAATGTCCGCTCGGCCACGCGATAGCTGCGGACCAGGGAGGCGAAGGCGGACAGCGTGTAGGCCAGCGCCAGGCCGGTCACGCCGAGGATGGGCGTCAGCAGGATCGCCAACACGCTGTTCAGGGCGAGGATCCACGCCATATGAATCAACGGGATCCGGGCATCGCGTCGGGCGTAGTGCGGGGCCAGGAAGATCTGGACCAGGACCAACGCGGGGATGCTGAAGATGTATATCCGCAACAGGCCTGCGATCTGGACGCTGGCCGCGGCATC
>JAJRVX010000325.1:0-8429 GCA_024277095.1 Chloroflexota bacterium | reverse complement strand
TCTCGCGAGACCACCCCTCAACCGGCTTGCCCAGGTTGCATCCCGCGCAACGGCCGAGGTACGCGCCCAGGATACGATCCTGCAATCGGGCCCTATCCGGGGTCGCCGGGATATGACGCGGCCCTGACGACCGCAGGGATCGGATGGTCGGCAGATCCGATGGCTCCTCATACGGGAAATCCCGCCGCGGTACCAACTTCATCAGCTCATCGTACAGCGCCAGAAGGTCGGACGCCGTCTCCGCATCCAGCGCCGCCACGCGCGGCTCCCAGTCGGAGACGTCGCATCCCTCCTCTCGGCGCTGATTGAGCTCATCAGCCAGCAACTGCTTGAGTTCCGTGACGTTCATCCCCTTCCCCTCCTACTCGCGGCCGCGCATCGATGACGACAAACTACAGGGATTATAGCATAGCGGGTCAGGAGCGCCAGTGGAGGAGGAGCGAGCCGATGGTTCTATATGAGTAGAACACGCTTGTAGAAGCGCTGTTGGGATTCTTCTTGGTGAGAGCACACCCTACGGGATAGGGCAATGGGGTGCTGCTCATGAGGGGGCATTGTTGGCGTGGACGTGCGCATTGTGGAGTAGGTGGGACAACCGCTAGCTTCTGGCTGGGACCCGGGAGCCATCGAGCGATATGGCTCAGATGCACACTGCGGGCTATGAAGATCCTTGCCATCCACCAGCCCATGTTTCGTACCCGTGTCACGCGCTCGTTGGGTCGAAGCCGTTGGATCCCGTCCAATACGGTACGATGTAGGTGGATGATGGCCATCCTGTCCCTCTGACGCTGATGGGTTTGGCAATCAGCATATCAGAGGACAGGGGCCATCGCCCACTCAAAAGTGTCCGATAGCTAGAGTTTGAGTGAGAACCAGGCAGCGTGCATAGCCTTGGTTACCTGTCGAAGGTATGCATTGCGTTGCCAAATGGTTTTTCCCAATAGAGATCTCAACGATACGAACGCGGCACGAAGAGGAGAGTCATATCCTCCCGATCCGTTTATGGCCTGCTGCGCGAGACGATACTTCTCTGCCTCGCGTACCAGTTCCCTGTAGTGCTCCTGCCTCCCTCGGACGTCGCTCCATCTGATCATCTCTCATCTCCTTGCGAAAGCCAATGCGACGATTGATCTCATCCTATGCGTTCGACAGATCCTTTGATGTGTATCACCGACATTTTCGCTCCTCTTTCAGTTATTGATCTTCGCGTGGTGAAAGAATGCGGGCCGCGTCATTCGTTTCGGATAAGGGCGCCCCACTGGGTCGCCCTATTCGCATCAACGGAACAGCGTGGGCGAGGTCCCCGCCATCGCTTCTCCCCTCCACGGGCGGTCACACCTGAAAGGGAAGGTGCGGAGGGAAGCTCCTCCGCAGAAAAACTCTTTCTCTCGCCTTTTCCCTGCCTGGTTGGGGCTTTGGCCGGTGGCCTCCGGCCCCACGGGGCAGGTGAGGGGCTGAAAATAGAGTTCTCCGAGGGGCGGTAGCCCCTCCGGAAAAAGCTCTTCTTCTGCCTTTAACCTGCCTGGCCTCAGCCTGGGTTCCGCGGAAAGGGCCGAGAAAGGCAGGTACAGGCAGGAAAAAAGAGGTTTCCGTGGAGGGGATCTCCCCTCCGCCCCCCCTGTGGAGTTGGTGGTTGAGGGAGACCCTTTAGACACCCTGGCTGTGATAGGATCAGGGATGGCCTTGGTAAACAGCCGCCTCCATATCTCCTACAAAATACGGCAAATCCGGGTGTCCTAATTGCTGGCGAATGGCATGGGCTTCGCCCGTGTGAAAAAAGTAATGATAGATCGTGCGAAGCATCCTGGTTCCCACGCTTTCACTTGAGCGGACACTACTTTGTGCCAAAACCTTCTTGCTGGCCGTCCCGAATAAGGAACCTTCAAATCCGTCAATCGCCTGCTCCAGATGCGTTAACAATTGTTCCGTGGTTAGCGCATCCAGGAAAGCATCCGCGGCTCGGGTGATGTCGTGCCAGATTTGCCACATTTCGGCCAGGGGCGGCGTCGACGCGGGATGGCCGAAGCCGACCAGTTTATTCAATTGGGGGTGTGGCACTTCACCCTGGGGGAAAAACACAAAATAGTATTGCTCTTGGGCTGCCAGATGGCCAACCATCCAACTTATGCAGTTCATGGGCATAATGCGATGGCGAGCGTCTTTATCAGAGAGCCCATCCAAACAGCGAGCAAATTCACTGCGAGCAAAACGGAGTTGGGTTACGAGCGGATGAGGTGTATTTACTCCTTTGTGCTTGGCGAGCGCAACATGATTTAGGGTTAATGCCGCATTCTCGGCAGATTGTTTGATATTCGTCACAGCCATCTCCTTCTCCAGTTTGATGGTTGAATGGTTGAGTAATCTTCTCGATCTCGGGATTCCTGAGAAGATGCCCTGCGTTTGATTGAACTTGACCCAATCATAGAAGACGCGACTTAATGAGGACTAAATAGGATTTATCAAGCGGGGGATAAAACGGCAATCAAGATATTAAGTTATCATGTTGCCGGATAATTGCTTGCACCGGCACAGCATTTAAGAAGGTATTTCGGAGGATTTCATCGGTGAGGTGATCGGCGATGTGCCGAATGACTTGGTGGGCAACGGTTAAGCTTGTTTTGGCGTCTTGAGGACGCTCAACATCGATATACAAGGCCGCCAAATGGGCGCGACCTTGCCAGCAAAGGGGTTGATAGTGGATGGCATCGGCCAACTGCACAGCGGTTTCTAGTTCGCTGATGGCGTCGGCCGTTCGCTCTAACCTGGCCAGAGCCAAACCTGTTAACCCATGGTAGAGGGCAGTATACTTGCGCACCGTGGCCGACTCCGCTAGCGTCAAACCCTCCTCCATCAGCGAGAGCACAGCAGCGGGTTGGTTTATGGCCAGCAAACACAACCCCCGCGCGTGGAGTATGCGCAGCCGCCAGCGCCAGGCGTGGAAACCAAACACCCCGGCGTCGATCCGCTCCTGAATTTGGTCCAACATCCCTAAGGCCCGGTCCGGTTCGCCCAGGTGTAGCACATCCAGACAGATATTGAGCCGGGCGCTAACTTCCGGCGGCTCCTTAGCCCACTCCTGGGCCACGGCAACCCCCTCCTGGTCAAATTGCAGGGCCTGTTCAAAGGCACACAATTCACGGTACAGCCAGCCCAACATATTGGGTGTCTGGACAATGAGGTAGCCGTCGCCGACCGCTCCTGCTTCCACCCGGCTGCGCTGAAAGGACTTGATGGCTTGCTGGTAGTCACCATACCCGCCGTAGGCGCGTCCCAACAGATTCCAGGAATAGGCCAGTGACATCCGGTCTTCGAGCTGGGCTAACGGTTCTAGGGCCTGTTTTACGATGTCGATGGCCTCGGCGAACTCGCCACGCTGGGTGTGGACAAAGCCAATCTCATTGCGGATACGGGCTGCCAGGTGGACATCGCCCAACTCGTCGCTGATGGTTTGGGCCCGGGTAATGGTGGCCAGGGCATTGTCAAGAACCCCCTGGCCTTCATAGATTTCAGTAAGCAGCAGCAGATTTTGAGCGACCAGAGCCAGATCGCCCGCTCGCTCGGCGGCAGACAACGCGGCGCGCACGTAGTTGGCGGTAACTTTGTGCTGCCGGTTGGCAAGCTGGGCCCGCGCAAACAACAGGCGAGCATAACGGCTGTCATCTTCTTGCGCTTCCGCCAGTTGGATGCCTTGCTGCAACACGGTCGTAGCCTGAGCCACCTCATCCAGCAACATGAAGGCCCGGCCCAGCCCTTCGTAGGCATCCATCTCGTCGACTGCCCCTTCCGCTAAGGCCAAGGCCCGCTCATAGTGACGAACAGCCTGTTGCAGGGCGTAGGCGTCGAGAGCCTTCTCGCCCGCCCGCAACCAATAGGCCAGGGCCTGCCCCGTGTTCCCGGCCCGTTCAAAATGATGGGCCAAGAGTGCCGGGCGGTCCTCAGCCGATTGCGCCAGCATTTCTGCAATTTGGCCATGGTACACAACTCGACGCGCCCCGCTCAGGTCGTGGTAGACCACTTCGCGAATTTTGTGGTGGCTAAAGTCGTAACCATCTGTCGTTTCCTGCCACAATTGCCGCTGCAGCAGGCTCTCTACCACCTCCAGCAGATCCAACTGGCTCTGGCCGGTGATGGCTTGCAGCGTGGCAAAACTGAAATTGCGACCAAAAACAGCCATCCAGCCCAGCACCTGTTGCTCCAACTGCGTTGTCTGTCGCAAGCGTCCCCGCACCGACTCCTGAATGGCCTCCGGTAAGGTGATCTTTGTCGAGAGGATGTCAGCCGGCGCGGTTTTCCCTAAATCCCCCTGTTCCTGCAACAATTGAAGGATAGAAACAAGAAAGAATGGGTTGCCACTTGTTTCGCCATAGAGCCATTCACTCCAGGTGGTGGGTACGGTTTCCAGAGCGCCCAGCAGTTCATCAATGTCTGTACTTGACAGGCGGTTTAAGGAGATGAAGGTCACGTGTGGCTCGCGTTGGAGATGATGAATGAGCGCGGCCAGGTGTTCATCGGCCGTCACTTCCTCGTGGCGGTAGGTACAGGCCAGCAACATCCGTTCGCCAGACACACGCCGGGCCAGGTAGTGGAGAAATTGGAGCGTCGCTGTATCGGCCCAGTGGATGTCATCCACGTTGAGCATAAGGCCATTTTCTCCGGCGATGGCCGACAACAAATGCACGATGGCTTGAAAAAGCCGTCCCTGCTGGTTTTCGTCTGTTTGGGCGGGGACAATGGCCTGACCTGTGGCGGTACCGGCAATTTCCGGTACCAGTGCAGCGATTTCCCTGAGCCATACGGTGGGGAGGCCGGCAATTTGCTCCGGCCATGTCTCGTTGATATGTCGGACCAGATCTACTAGGGGTTGGTAAAGCATGGCCTGTTCTACCTGGTAACTATGGACAAAGAGCGTGGTAAAGCCCTCTTTGCCGGCGAACATAGCCGTCTCCCGTATCAGGCGGCTTTTACCGATGCCCGGCTCACCACCGACAAAGACAACACAGCCGTTGCCCTGGTTGGCCTGGTTGACCATGGCGGTCAATTGGCCGTATTCCCGGGCGCGGCCTACAAATGGTGTTTGCCTCAACGAATGAGTGCTGATGTGCGTTGATACCGAGCGCGGGTAGACCTTATTTTCGTCCACCCCAGCTACCTGACGCCGTTGAATTTGGTGAAAGAGGTTGCTCGTTTCCGGGGCCGGTTCAACACCGATTTCCTCCCGCATTACCTGGCATACCTCGTCGTACAGTTGCAGGGCGGCGGGTTGTTCACCAGTGCAATAGAGGTATAGCATCAATTGGCGATAGGTGGATTCGCGGCTGTTTTCGAGGGCGAGACTTTGGCGACACAATCCAATAGCCTGGCGGTATTGCTCTTGCTGCGCATAGGTTTCGGCCAAATCGGCCAGCAGGTTTAGATACTGTTCTCGTAACCGATCGCGGGGGGCCAGCGCCCATTCTGCGTAGGGGTCATCCTCAAGGAAATCGCCCTGGTAAAGGTGCCGCGCTTTTTCCAGAGCTTCAATACGGATGGTCGGGTCTGCTGCCTGTTGTGCCGTCTGAAGATAATCGCTGAAAGCGTCCACGTCCAGCCAGTGGTCGCTGTGGGGATCAAACAGATAACCTTCATCGCGCTTGATGATATAAGCAGAGCGAGTCCGTGGCGGCAAATCAGGCTGCAACACACGCCGCGCTTGACTTACCGTTACCCATAGATTGTTCCGGGCTTTTTTAAGCGGCAGATCGGGCCAGAGATACTCAATGAGCCGGTCTGCTGAAACAAGATGACCCCGCTCGGTGAGTAAGATTTTGAAAAGCTGCTTGCTCTTTGATGTAGGCCAGGCTTCATCGGGAACCGCGATACTGTCTCGCCACATACTGAAAGCGCCCAAGGCCTGAATACGAATACTCGGCACAGTGCTATCTCCCCAACATCCACCTGGCTCGTGAGGCAATCTCGGATCATACAGTCTGATCAGCTGACGGCCAAAGTGCTTCGGTTTGCTCGATCCTTAACGCTTGTTGTGAGCAGGGTCACTGAATGGAGACCTGGTCATAAATCGAGCCGCGCCCACTTGACGGGGCGCGGCCGCCTCGGTAGGTTCGTGGTGCTCACCCCCACCTACCGGAGGCAGCCCCATGATATCACGGAACGCCCTTCTTGTCAGGTTGCTCTCTCTGGTTGATCAAGTGCCTTTACCAAGCGAATATCGGCAGCGTCGTCGGGGACGGCCTTACGTCTATCCCCCGCAGTTGATCATCCAGCTCTGGGTGGTGATAGCCTTCCGGCACATTCGCAGGCTGGCGGCTTGGCGGAATGGATATTTAGTGCCTTATCGATCTTCGCTCAGATAAAGCAACACAGGAATTCTACCGTTGAGCCCTCTTCTCTCGAACCCGGGAGAAGGGGACCTGGGGGATGAGGGCCGTCATTGAGCATCCGGCCGTGGAGCGACGCGAGGCACAACTTCCTGTCGGTTTACGCCCGAAGATGCGATCCTATCTCGGGTAACACCTGCATCGACCCAACCGATTTATGTCGGATCAGAAGCCTATCCGAGACGAACAGATGGGAGCGGCATCACGCGAATCAGGAGCCGGAGTCCTCCAAAGCCCCCGGCTCCTGATCCACCACCCAGAGGGTTGAGAGTGCGTTGACTCATTCACCACGAAGATGCGAATGGTACTGGAAACGTTTCATGCTGGCCGAAGCCCCTCATGGGGGAGGAAAGAGCCTCCCCGTTTGCCGTCTCTTGGAGGCTTTTCAAAGCAGCGCCCCCACCACACGTGCGGCCGCAGCCGACGCCAGCATCACCGGCCGGTCGACCTGCTCCCGCACCAGGGCCCGATGCGCCTCCGTATAGCCGATGCAATCCATCACGACGAGGTCCACCGCCCGCCCTCGCAGGGACCGCGCGGCCTCGACGACCCGCTCCATAGGGCCATAGGGCGATCCAGCCGCCACCGCCAGATCGGCGCATATCGGGCGCCACTTCTCCTGCATGGCATCGAGCTGCTCGGGCAACGGTGCGATCACGCCCAGCCGACGCACCGTCAGGCCGCGCACGACGGCCGGCAGCATCTTCTCCGGCTCCACCAACAGCGCCCGGGAGCGAAACGGCGGGAACTCGCCCGTGCAAAGGATGAGGATCGGATTGGCGCCCCGGGCCTCCAACGCCTCGATGCGCGCCTGCATCAGCGGCAGGATCCTCTCCCGCGCCATCGTCACCGCGCGGCCGTTCCGCAGCCGCGACGTGAGGACGTAATCGCCCGGGCCGGGCGCCAGCGCGGCGATCTCCTCATCCGTCAGATCGTCCAGCGCGCCCGCCTGGATGATGCGCACATCCGACGGCAGATGCGGGAGGACCTGCGGCAACACGTCATCCCGGGGCGACTGCCCGATGGTGAGGAGCCCCAACACGGGAGGCCTCGCCATCACACCGCACCCTCGCGCCCCATGGTCTGCAGGTGGCGCATCTCGCCGTAAAGGGCGATCAGGCGCCGGAACTCGTCCGGGTCGTAGAACTGGCACTCCTCACGCGTGAACGCCTTGGCCACCTCCACGCAGAACCGGGCGGCGGCCTCGATGTCCATGATCTGGCTGGCACCCGTCGCACATCCCGGCACCGGGATCTCCGCCGTCAACGCCACGCCCACCACCGGAGCGTCCGTCGCCGTCGCCGGCTGCAGGATGCTGTTCAGATGATCCACACCGTTGCCATAGGGGGTGATATCCTGCATGCTCAGCGGGAAGACCACCGGAGGCCGCCCGGTGACGTAGGACATGATGCGCAATAGATCGGCGCTTACTTTCAGGATCCATCCTTGCATCACCGTGGGGGAGATGGCGAAGCCGCGCTGGTTGATGACCCAGTTCCCCCGGGTGGTGTCGATGCACAGGATGGCATCCATCTCATCGGTGACCTCGTGCCGGTTCATGGTGGCGATGTCCACCGGCGATCCCATGAACGGCACCGGCTCGTGCGGCTCCGTCGGAGCGTGCGGGCAGATGTGTGTGGCGATGACCACGTCGCCCGGCAGGCGATCGCCCGCGTGGCACAGGTCGGCCAGCTTCAGCGCGCAGGTGATGGCCGTGATCGCCCCATCCGCGTCCGACACCAGTCCCAGAGCCGTTGGCCGGGCGCCGATGCCACCCAACCGGCCGATGATGCCCAATGTGGGTGCGTCCCCGCCGGTCCGCTTTCCCCGCCCCCCGTACAGGACGGCCCGCACGAAGTCCGTGCGTCCCCTATCGCCCTCGACGGTGAACGTCTCCACCGTCAGCCCCCGGCTGTGCAACAGGGCCGCCACATGATCGCCGTCCACAAGCGCGCTGTCCAACAGCTCATACGCTTCTATAGCCTGCTTGAGCGTCACAGATCCCCCCTCAACTTAGCTCCGCGAGCTGCCCCCGATACCATTCCAGGAAATCCT
>JAJRVX010000324.1:0-3306 GCA_024277095.1 Chloroflexota bacterium | reverse complement strand
GGCTCCCAGTACACGGTCAGCCACAAAGTCTCGCCTGGGGTCACCGTATCCTGCTGGATCTCGGCGCCCACAACCCGCATCAGATCGTCATGATAGATGGGATCCATGCGCGCCGATGCCGGCACCATCTCCGGGCGAATGTAGCGGGGACGCGCATACGCCGGCTTGATCACATAGAATGGCGAGGCCACGGTGAAGACGGACATGAACCCCACCAACGCCCCCATCCAATACCGGCGCCATGTCCTCGGCACCCACTGGCACCATCCCAGGGCCGTCAGAAGCATCACCGCGGAGATGGCGGGAAACAGGAGGCGCCCCTGCGTCCCCGGCGTCAGGCGGGTCCAGCGCACGAGCCCGGCGAACAGGAGAGCCAGCCACCCGGTCGGCAGCGTGAGCCACCACACCTCACGCGGGATCGGCGGCTTCCCCCGCCGCCACAGCCCTACCAGCAACCCGCCGAGAGAGATCACGCCGATCGCGTCCAGCACGCGATAGATCCACGTGGGCACCAGGATGCTGAACCATCCGAACAGCGCCCAGAACGAGATGCGCAACCCTTCAAACTCCTTGCCCAGCTGCGCCAGGGTGGGCGGGTTCTCCCGAGGTCCCACGATCTGAAGCATGACGTTGAGCCCCGTAGGATCCCCGTACAGCCGCCAGTTGCGCACATACCACCACCCCGAGATCGCCAGCGCGCTGCCGAAGACGATGAGACTATCGCGCCACAGCCGGCGCCATCGTCGAGCCATGCCGGCTCTGGCGACCAGGATGATCGCGGCGAGGAGCCAGAGGAAGAGCCCGCTCAGCTTGGCCAGGGCGGCCAGCCCCAGCGTCACCCCCAAGGCGAGATCGGTCACGCCGTCCTGGCCCTGCAACACCCGAACCAGCCACCACAACGCCAGCGTGGACAGGAAGACGATGGCCGAGTCGTTGCTCACCGCCGCGTGGATGAAGTCGAACTGGGGGGTAAAGGCGACCAGTGCGGCCGCCCCGTGGGCGATGACCGGACGGCCGGGCAATAGCGCCTGGGCCACCCGATAGGTCAGATAGACGGTCCCGGCCCCCAGCAATGTGGAAAGGAGGCGGATCAGGTGGACGGCCAACACGGTGCCATGATAGGGCCAACGCTCCCGCGGCAGATGCACGAAGCGGTTCTTATTCCCCGGCAGGGTGGGGTTCCCAATATTGGCGTGCGCGTTGAACCACAACAGCTCATACGCGTCACTGGTATCGATCCAGCGGGTCGCCAACGCCGCCAGCGCGTAGTAGAGGGGAGGCTGGCTCCCCTCCTGCGCCCACAGATCTCCCCGCTCAGGCACCTGCACGGGGAGGCCATTCCCGTCGGCCAGATGCTTGACGTAGAAATAGTGGTGATACTCGTCCGGGGTCTCGAACAGGGGGACGGTCACGTTGTAGATCGTCGCCACGCCCAGGTAGGCAAGCAGGATCACCCAGATCGGGCGCGGGCGGGTGAGGCGCTTACGCCACCCCAAGGGCACGATAGACCTCCAGATGGCGCGCCGCGATGTCATCCCAGCGGAAGGCCTCAGCCAGCTGACGAGCCCCTTGTCCGATCCGCTCCCGCAACAGGGGATCAGACATGAGACGCTGTACAGCGTTCGCCACTCCGGAGGGGTCCTCGGGCGACACCAACAGGACATTCTCGCCATCGGCCAACCGGGGAATGCTGAACGCCGTCGGGGACGGCGGCTCCCCCGGCGCACGGGTCGTCACGATCGGCAGGCCGTGTACCAGAGCGGCCATCAGGCTCCCCCGCCGGAACGAGGCGCCATCCCGATACGGGAGCACGCAGATGTCGGCCGCCATCAGGTAAGCCGAAACCTCCGGCTCCGGCACATACCCGGTCCAATGGACCCGCTCCACCAGCCCCAGCCGGTCGATCAACTGCTGCACTCGCCTCAAGTAGGCCACGTTGGTGGGATCGCTGGCGCCCACCTGCCCGCCGACCATCAACAGATGCGCGGGCACGCCGCGACGCACCAACTCGGCCAGGGCCAGGATCAGCGTCTCGCCCCCCTTGCTCGCGTTGAGGAACCCGAAGTAGCACAGCAAGAGGTCTTCGGGGCGTACCCCCACCTTCACCCGCCAATCCCCTCGATCGTAGCCGACCGGAGGGCGCGCCTGAATGTTGCTGCCAATGGGGATCAGATCCAACATGCCGACGCCACCCGCCGACTGCAACGTCTGGAAGTCCGCCGCGTTGGTGGTGATGGCCACATCCGAAGCCCGGGCCAGGCGGAACACCGCCCAGCGGCGCAATGGGCCGGCCTTGGGGAAGAGATAGGGTACCTTCAGATCGTGGAAGGTCACCGCCAGGCGCGGCCGGGTCTCGTTCTGCAGGAAGCGGGTGGGCACCAGGTTGATGGCCGGATGCATCCCGTACGCCGCCGCCTGGTACTGGACATGCACCACATCGGGCTGGATCTCCCGCGCCACATCCTGGAGGATGCGCCAAAACCGCCACCCCCAACGCGGCACGATCGCGTGCACCGTCGGCTCGATAGCTCCCTCACGGTGGGGCCGCAAGTGCTCGACCCCGGCCGCCTTCGCCGTGAGCACGTGCACATCCGCCCCCAGGGCCCCCAACGCGATCCCCAACTCACGCGTGTAGTCCCCCACGCCCCCCTGCATAGGGGGGTACTCACCCGACACCAACAGGATGCGCATCTTCTACCGCCTCACTCCTCGCAGGCCAGAGCGCAGCACCTGCGCATAGGTCGCCATGCGCTGACGACGCAAGGGCCGCCGATGGCCCACCACCCACTTGGCGGCCTCCAACATCCACTGATACCCATACGTCGCGAGCAGGAATATCCGCACCAACTCGGCCGCCAGGCGCCCATGATGCTTGCGGAAGTAGAGCACTTTGGAGCTCTGAAAGTGGATGTGGCGGGCGGGCACGGCCTGCTCGCTGGACTTCCCCTCATGATGGATCACCCGGGCGGCCGGCAGATAGACAACCCGCCAACCCGCCGCGCGGGCCCGCCGACACCAATCCAGCTCCTCCGAGTACATGAAGAACCGCTCGTCGAAGCCGCCAACCTGCTCGACCGCCTGACGACGCACCAGGAGGCAGGCGCCAACCACCCAGTCCACCTCCTGCTCCTGATCATCCGGTCGATCGGCCACGTAATACCGCCGGGCGACCGGATTGTTCGGCCACCAGAGATGCAGGACCGTGCTCTCCAGGAAGGCCGTCGCCAGGGTCGGGAAACGCCGCCGTGATGATTGTATACGACCGTCCGCATAACGCAACTGTGGCCCCAGCGCGCCGACGTCCGG
>JAJRVX010000323.1:0-7522 GCA_024277095.1 Chloroflexota bacterium | reverse complement strand
TGGCTCAGGAGAACGTCCACGCCGGGCAATACTTGTGGCGGCATGAGGGGCCTCCTTTGGGTCAGACTAGGGTGCGTGCATGATACCACCAACCGGGATAAAGGCCAATCGTCATTTATTGTCAGCAGGTGGGTCGTATGGTAGAATCCGCGGAGCTATTGGCCGTGCCGGATACGACCTCTTTTCGCCGGTTCCACAAGGTGGGTGATATGCAAGCGATATTGATTCACAACCCCAGCGCTGGCTCAGGCCGGTCGGCTGATGAGATCGATCTGGTGGTGGGCATGTTGCACCGGCGCGGCTGGATCGTGCAGGTTCGGGAGACGCAGCGCTCCGGTGACGCGGCCCAACTGGCGCGCGAGGGGGTGGAGGCGGGCTGTGAGCTGGCGCTGGTGGCCGGCGGAGATGGCACGATCAGTTCCGCCATCCAGGGGCTGGCGGGCTCGCATACCGCGCTGGGTGTGCTCCCGGCCGGGACCGGAAACGTGTTGGCCCGGCAGTTGGGGATGCCGGTGCCCCGCCCGTTGCACCCCTCCGTCCTGCGTGAGGCCATGGAGCTCATCCTGGCGGGGCAGCCGCATCTAGTGGACCTGGGCCTGTTGACCAACGAGGCCACCGGGGAGGAGGGGCGCTATTTCCTCTGCTGGGCGGGCATCGGCATCGACGCCGCGATCACTCAGGAGGTGGAGCTATTCCCCCAGCTGAAGCGGCGACTGGGGTTTGGCGCGTTCGCCCTGTCGGCGTTGCACGTGTTACGCCATTACGCGGGCACGAGAGCGGAGCTCATCGTCGATGGGAAGCGGGTGCCGCCTCGCCGGATGGTGCTGGCCGTCGCCAGCAATATGGAGCTGTACGCCGGGTTCCTGCACATCTCGCCGGACGCGCACCTGGACGATGGCCTGCTCGATTTCAGTTGTTTTCACGGGGATCGCTGGTTCGACACGATCTACCATGGGCTGATCATCTTCCTGCGTCGCCACGTGCGGGACCCGCGGGTCAGCATTTATCGGGCGCACACGATCGAGGTCGATACGGCTCGGCCATTGCCCGTCCATGTGGATGCCGAACCGTTCGGCACGACACCGGTGCATATCCGGGTCGTCCCCCGTGCTTTGCGGTTGATCATTCCGCCTACGGCACCGGCCCATATCTTGTCCCGGGCTGCGGCGCAGGAGCAGGAGCCCGTGCACGCGTAGCGGGTATGGCGGCCGTACGTGCTCGTACGCGCGAGGCGTGTATCCTTTTCGATGAAAACGCGGGGAGCTTTGAGGGACTACGACCCTCAAAAGAACCCCTCTGGCTTTCGCCCCTGACCCGCCTCGCCTATCCCGGTCAGGCCGGGGAAGGGCAGGTGCAAAGCAGAAGATAGGGTGCTTTGGCGGGAGGGGATCCCCCCGCACCCCCCTGTGGACTTGCGATGGGCATCGCGAGTCATCTTGCAGCACTTCCACCATTTGGATATATTGCCGACACGGGGATGAGGGAGTTATGACGAACATCTGGATATGGATCATCTTTAATCTCTTCGTCGTCTTGATGCTGGCTTTGGATCTGGGCATCTTTCATCGCAAGTCCAAGGAAGTGGAAGTTCGGGAGGCGTTGTTGTGGAGCGCCTTCTGGATCGCCTTATCCTTGGCGTTTAACGTGGGGATCTATTTCTGGCAGGGCCCGGAGAAGGCTCTGGAGTTCCTCGCCGGGTATCTGATCGAGAAATCCCTGAGCGTGGATAACATCTTCGTGTTTCTGCTCATCTTCTCCTACTTCGGCGTGCCCCCCCGCTATCAGCGTCGTGTCCTCTTTTACGGGATCCTGGGTGCCCTGGTGATGCGTGGGATCTTCATCGCTGCCGGGGTCACCCTCGTCGAGAAGTTCCACTGGACGATCTACGTGCTCGGGGTTTTCCTCGTGTACACCGGTATCCGCATGGCCGTCGAGAAGGATAAGGAGATCCATCCGGAGAAAAACCCGGCGATCCGGGCGTTCCGGTGGATCCTGCCGGTCACGTCCGAGTTCGAAGGGAGCAAGTTCTTCGTCAAGCGGGCGGGAAAGTACTTCGCCACCCCATTGTTTGTCGTCCTCCTGGTGGTGGAGACCGCGGATGTGATGTTCGCTGTGGATTCCATTCCGGCTATCCTGGCCGTCACGTTGGATCCCTTCATCGTGTACACATCCAACGTGTTCGCGATCCTGGGTTTGCGGGCCCTCTACTTCGCGCTGGCCGGGATCATGCGGTTGTTCCACTATCTCCACTACGGGCTCTCGCTCATCCTCGTCTTCATCGGCGTCAAGATGCTGATCGCCGAGTTCTACAAGGTGCCCATCGGCGTCGCCCTGGGGGTGATCGCCGCCGTCTTGACGGTCTCCGTCGTTGCCTCCCTCATCTGGCCGCAAGAGAAGGAGGAGATGCCCACTCCATCCATGCACGGCCGACACACGGTTGTACAGATCTCCTCGGGCCAGGGGGAATGATGATCTGGGCCGTATGAGGTAGAGAGCGGATGTCATTACCCGTCTATACCGTCTCCCAACTTACGGGCTATATCAAGGGCCTGTTCCTCCAGGATGATCGGCTGCAGGACATCTGGGTGGAAGGGGAGATCAGCAATTTCTCCCGTGCGGCCTCCGGGCATTGCTACTTCACCCTGAAGGATGCCTCCGCCTCGCTGAACTGCGTCATGTGGCGGCAGCAGGCCGCTCAGCTTCCCCGAGACCCGCGCAATGGCGATGCCGTGCTGGTCCATGGGTATGTGTCCGTTTACGAGCAGAGGGGCGTCTACCAGCTTTACGTGGATCTGTTGCAATCGGCGGGGTTGGGCCGGCTGTACCTGGAGCTCGAGGCTTTGAAGGCCCGTCTGGCGGCCGAAGGGCTCTTCGCGGAGGAGCGAAAGCGCCCGATCCCCCCATGGCCCCGGCGGATCGGTGTGGTTACCTCGGCGGACGCGGCCGCCCTGCGCGATATCCTGCGTACGCTGGCTGCCCGTTATCCGCTGGCGGAGGTGATCCTGTCCAGCACGCTGGTGCAGGGGGAGGGGGCGCCCGCGCAGATCGTGGAGGCTTTGGCCAGGATCCATCGCTGGTCGCGGGAGCGAGAGCCCGTCGACGTGATCATCCTGGCGCGCGGCGGCGGAAGCCTGGAGGAGCTGTGGGCGTTCAACGATGAGCGGGTGGTGCGGGCCATCGTGGCCTCTCCCATCCCGGTGATCAGCGGCGTGGGACACGAGACGGATTTCACGCTGGCGGATTTCGCGGCCGATCGACGGGCGCCGACGCCCACCGGCGCGGCCGCCATGGCCGTGCCGGATGCTCAGGAGCTGGCGCGGCAGATCCGGGCGCTGCGCGATCGGCTTGTCGTCCTGGCAAATGGGCGGCTGCTCGAAAGCCGGGAGCGGATCGAGCAGTTGGAGCGCTCCCTGCGGCGGACCTCTCCGTTGGCGGTGATCGCCGATCGACGGCAGCGGGTGGATGAGCTCGCCCGTGCGTTGCAGACGCAGTTCCTGCATGGGCTGGAGCTGCGCCGGGCGCGGGTTGAGGGGATGCGCGCTCGTTTGGAGGGGCTCAGTCCCGTGGGCGTGCTCCAACGGGGATATGCCATCGTGCGCCGGGTGGATTCGGGACGGATCGTGCGCTCCGTTCGGGAGGCGATCCCCGGCCTGGGGTTGCGCGTGCGCGTGGCGGATGGCGAGTTCGACGCTCATGTGGACTCGGATGGAGGGTGAGAGGGCGAAGAATGGAAGAGAAGGAAAAGTTGACCTTTGAGGAGGCGTTCTCGCAACTGGAGGAGGCGGTACGGCGTCTGGAGGAGGGCGGCCTCACGTTGGAGGAATCGCTGGCGTTGTACGAGCGAGGAATGGAGCTGGCCGCGCTGTGCGCGGAGCGGCTGGATCAGGCGGAGCTGCGCGTGCGTCAGCTCATGCCCGCGCCCGATGGCGAGCTGACTGCTGAGCCTTTCGAGGGGTGGCAGGACTCGTGAATGTATTGGTGGCGAAGTCGGGCGTGTGGCAGAATTCCGCCCTCTGGCTGCCCCTGGCTTCCGGTGCACTGGTTCAGCTCATCAAGTTCCTGGTCTTCTGGGTTCGCAAGCGCCGTATCGACTTTCGCATCTTTGTTCAGGCGGGGGGCATGCCCAGCTCCCACTCGGCCATGGTGACCGCGCTGGCGACGGTCGTGGGGGTGCGCGATGGGACGGACTCCACGATCTTCGCGTTGACGTGCATCATGGCCGCCATCGTCATGTACGATGCCGCGGGGGTGCGCCGCGCGGCGGGGCGTCAGGCCCGCGTGTTGAACCATATCCTGGAGGATCTGTACCAGGGGCGTCCCGTCGCGGAGGAGCGATTGCGTGAGCTGCTGGGGCACACCCCGATCGAGGTGATCGTGGGCGCTCTGCTGGGGTTCGCATTCACGTGGGGATGGCTGCGATGGATGTGAGCGGCCTTCAGACGCGATGAGAGGCCGGCGATCACCGGCCCCTCATCCCCTTGCGATCTCTCCTCCTTCTCAGCCTACTGACGTCGTCGGCGCATTCCCGCCACTCCGCCAGCCAGGACGAGCCCTATCGTCACCAGCGCCATCGCCTCCGGCGCTCCTGGGGATTGGGCGCTGGCCGAAAGCGATGCCAGTGTCACGGCCGTCGGCACGCCGCCGCTCACCCAGTAGTCCTCGACCTCGCCGTTGTCCCACAGCCCTGTGTAGCTCAGGGCCCCGTTGGGATTGTCCTGGGTGAACCGGAAGCGAGCGTAGATCCGCTTGCTCGCCGCCCCGCTGGGGACGGGGAAGCACAGGTTGTTGGTGCCAGCCGTGACGGCCTGATCGAAGAAGACCCGCTCGCCGCTGTCATCCCAATCCCCGTCACCGTTGAAGTCAAACCAGGCGTTCAGGTATCCGTCCACGGAGACGGAGACGTCGATGCAGTTCTGCTGTCCCGGGGTCAGCGCCGCCGGCAGGGTCACGCCGTCCTCGTCATTCGCCCCGTTCAGGTCATCCCCCACGGCATCCCCATGAGGCTGCCCGTCCGATTCGGAGTCCACGGAGTTCCCCATGTAGACCCCGGGCACGATGAAGTGCCGGGCCCCATCGTCGCTGTACCGCGTCGGATAGTGGTAGGTCATGCCCAGCTCGGGCAGATATCCCGTGGGGGCATCCCCGAAGTCCCGCTCCCAGCTGACCTGGGAGGTCGCCACACGCGTTCCCTGGGTTGGCGTCGCCAGGACCAGCTTCTGCTTATCGTTGGGCGCCGACACATGGATGTACCGGGTGCCTTGCGGGATGATCACGTTCGCGGTCGCCGTGATGGTCGCCTGGAATCCGTTGCTATTCCGGGTAACCGTGACCGTGCCGGTTGCTCCATTGCTGCCCGTCGTGGCGGTGCTGGTGCTCAGCGTTCCGCCGGTGACGGAGAGGTTGACCTGCACTCCCGCCACGCCGTTCCCGTTGTGATCACGGGCGATCACGATGAACTGCACTGTTGTGTCGTCCTGACCGGTGATCTGGATCTCCAGCGTGTCTACAGGGGTGGTCGTCCCGGCGTTGGCGTTCGCGTCGGCCACGATAGCCAGAGCCCGGTTTCGGATCTCCTTCGGCTGCGTCTTCGTCACGTCGATCCCGTCGGAGAAGTGCCAGATGGCCACCTGGACCGCCGCCGCCTCCTTCCCCTTCGTGCTCAGCTCGTCCCCTCGGGTCCCATAAGCCACGTGGGGATAGTAGTGGTTTAAGATGTACGTGATCTTAGAAGGGGTAGGCCCGTCATCGGTGTAGTTCTGGTTTGTGGCCAGGCGATGGCTCACGTCGATGCAGTAGAACGACGCGGCGTTCCCATCGACCGTGCCCGCCAGCGTGCCCGCGAAAACGCTGTTCCCGCCGTTGATCTGCGGATGGGTGATACTGACCCCGTTGCCAGTACCGGTGACGATGGCGATGGAGCCACCGCTAATAGATCCCTCGCCGATCAGCGGGGGGACCCCTATCTGTACATCTCCTTTTTCCGTCCCATCTCCCGCTGATGCAGCCACCGGGTAGGTGATGATCAGGGATAATAGAACAGCGGCAAAAACCACTGCCAATCTTGTCCAAATGGTGGTCCGATACATTTCCTAATCTCCTTGCCCTATACGACTCAGCCTCAAATGATTTTCTTACTCATACGAGTCGTAAATGATTTCTGGGCATCTCCTCCATCTCACTTCTCGCCTGCATTATCCCTCATTTGCCGGGCGGATGTCAATTGCCTTGGCTTACGGTAAGCTTACAGGCAATAATGGGGGCGATCAGAGGATGTTTTGACCCGCTTCCGCGCAGGCGCGGCGAGAGGGGCCGCTTGGTGGTCAAGGAAGTGGACATAAGGGGGCGTCAGTTGGGGCCAGGGCGGGATGCGCGGGGAGGATGAGGGCGCCCGGCCGCTGATCACGCTCGCGCGGGACGTGGCGCGGGGAGCGAAAGGCTGGAGGGATGGTCGCTTCAGACGGCTACCGGCTGGCCTGGGCTGGGGGCGTGCGCTCGCCGGGCTCCTGCCGTTCGATCCACAGCACGGCCGCCAGCTCGCGCCCGATCACGCACTCTTCCCCTCCCAGGCCGATCCTCAGCGGGCCGTTGAACGGGGCCCGTGCCAGCAATTGGATCTCCACGCCGGGAAGCAGGCCCAGCTCAGCCAGGTAGCGGAGCTTGTCCGGGTCGTGGGTGCGCACCCGGCTGAGGCGTCCCCCCGTGCCGGGCTCCACGGCGATCAGCCGGACGTCGTCCAGGGGGGGCATCTTCCCTTCACGGCTGGGGATCGGCTCGCCGTGCGGGCATCGGGTGGGGTGCCCCGTCAGCTCGTCGATGCGGTCCTCCAGCACCTGGTTGATCCCCGGTTCCAGCGCGTCGGCCAGGTGATGGACCTCCTCCCAGCCGAAGCGCATGATCTGCACCAGAAATACCTCCGTCAGGCGGTGGCGCCGGATCACCGGCAGGGCGATGCGCTCGCCCTACGGGGTGAGCCGAACCCCCTGATAGGGCTCGTGAGCGATCAACCCGGCGTCCTTCAGCCGCCGGATCATGCGCGAGGCCGCTTGCAGAGACGTCTCCGCCTGCTCCGCCAGCGCGGACAGGGGGACGAAGGGTAGATCTTGTTGGAGTCGGTACACCTCGGCGGCATATCGCCGCATGGCGGGACTGACCATCTCCTCCCCTATGTTTGAACCGCTTTGAAACCCGGTTTCTACGCGATCGAAAGCGAGATTTCATATGGAGGCCTTGACGCTGGCAGCGATGACCCGGTAGAGTATAACACGAGTGCAAACGAGTCGCAATAGCAATGATGTAGAGGTAGTGTATCTTTTTCGGTGGAAATACAGCAGGGAGCTTTGAGGGGCGCAGCCCCTCAAAAGAAACCTCCCGGTTTCCGCCCCTCACTTGCCTTGCCCGGCCTTGCCCGCCCGAATCAGGCCGGGCAAGGGCCGGTGCAAAGCGGAAAGAGAGGATGTTTTGGCGGAGGGAGGTCCCTCCGCACCTCCCCTGTGGGCTTGCGATGGGCCTGGCGGAATTTCCA
>JAJRVX010000018.1:0-3929 GCA_024277095.1 Chloroflexota bacterium | reverse complement strand
CGTTCCAAGGAGCTGCAAAAGCTCATTCAACAGTGGGCTACATGATCACGATTTCGCGGGGACTTACCTTGCCCTCCGGGCCCCCTTGGTATCAAGTTAAGCGATACGGAAGCGTGGTCCCGCATCTCTGGGGTGGCTCGGAGGGGCGTCAGCCCCTCCGAAGAACTCTATTTTCAGCCCCTCACCTGCCCTGTGGGGCCGGAGGCCACCGGCCAAAGCCCCAACCAGGCAGGTGAAGGGCGATAAAAAGAGTTTTTCTTCGGAGGGGAAGCCCCTCCGCACCTCCCCTTTCAGATGCGGCCGCCCGTGGAGGGAAAAGGTGGCAGGCGGGGGCCTCGCCCATGCTGTTAAGTTGATGCGAATAGGGCTTTGCCCTCCGGGCCCCTTCGCGGCATGAGGACATCACCCGGCCCAGCACGACATAAATTGCTCCGTTGTGGCAGGTGTGGTATGATCCTTTCGCCATGGAAACGCGTCGCCCTCGGCTTGATTATGGGATCGCGCTGGGGCTTGGGCTGATCGGCCTGATCCTCTATGTTCGCACGGCGGCTCCCTCCGTTGTCGCCCTGTTCGATGACAGCCTGGAGTTCCAGCTTGTCCTGCCGACGCTCGGCATTGCACACCCAACGGGATATCCGCTGTACACGCTGCTGGGATATGCCTTCACCCGGCTGCCGTTTGGCGAGATGGCCTATCGCGTGAACCTGTTCTCGGCCGCGGCCGCGGCCGCGGCCATCGGGATGTTGTATCTGGCCGGACGGGAGCTCACGGGGCGTCGGCTGGCGGCCGCGCTGGCGGCGGCTTACGCGATCGCCATCCCGGTGTGGTGGTCCCAGGCCACTGTGGCCGAGGTGTATGCGCTGCATGGGTTCCTCCAGGCGTTGCTCTGCTGGACCGCCTTGCGCTGGTCCCATGGCACGGGGAGGTTGTGGCCCGTTGGGCTGGCGTTGGGCCTGGGCCTGACCCATCATCGCATGATCGTGTTGCTGGCCCCGGCCGTAGCGATATGGCTGGCCGCTCGGTTCGGCGAGATCGCCCGGGAGCGACGTGCGTGGAGTTCCGCTGTTGTCGCCTTCCTGCTTCCCCTGTCCCTTTATGCCTATCTGCCTATTCGCGGCCGCGTGACCACCTCGTTGGATGGGACGTATCGCAACGACTGGGCGGGATTCTGGGCCTGGGTCACGGCCCGCGACTACAACGTCTTCCTGACGGGGAATCCCTTCCAGATCGACAGGGACGTTCGTTTCTATCTGGACTTCCTGCGTGAACAGGTGGGATACGGAGCTGTGGCGCTGGCGGCCGTCGGGGTGATCGGCCTGCTCCTGGGCTGGATAGGTGCGGGGCGACGGCGGGCGCGCTGGGATGGGGCCGGGTTGGCGGCGGCCCTGTTGGCGACTTACGGGTTCGGCCTCGCGTATCGGGCGGCCGACATTGAGGTGTTCTTCATCCCCGCCTTTCTGACCACGGCTTTGGCCCTCGCGGCCGGGTTGGCGGTCGTACAGGAGGGATGGGAGGTCCTGTGCCGCAGGCTCACTCAGGTCTCGGCGATCCGACCCCTCGGCCATGTCGCCCTGGGGGGCATCGTATTGATGGCCGTCGTGTGGGGTGCTGCGGATCACCTTCCCCAGATGGACCGCCATTCGCGTTGGGAGGTGCACGATCTGGGCGTGGACATGCTCAGCCAGCCGCTTCCGGAGGGGGCGGCCATCGTGGGGATCCTGGGCGAGACGACGCTGATCCGCTATGTTCAGTTCGCGCATGGCTTGCGCCCTGATGTGCTTCCGGTCCCGGCCGACCGGGAGGCGGACCGGTTCATCGCCGTCGATCGCTTGCTGCGTGAAGGGCGTCCCGTCTTCCTCACGCGGCGACTCCCTGGGGCGGAACAGCGCTACTCGTTGGGGGCGGTAGGCCCCCTGATCCGGGTGTGGCCCAAGGGGGAGGGCCGCTGGGACCCGCTGCCCGGGCGGATTGACCAGTCGTTGGGGGCGGGGGTGCGCCTCCGGGGGTATCTGGTCGAATCGAAGGCGCTGCGCTCGGGACGGCTGGTGCGTCTGACGTTGCACTGGCGGGCGGAGGAGCCGATCGCGGAGCCGCTCAAGATCTCGGCGCGGCTGGCGACCCCGGCTGACGATAAGGTGGCTATGCGAGATGACGAGCCTGTACACAGGGCCTACCCGACGACGGCATGGATCCCCGGCGAGATCGTGCAGGACGTGTACGACATTCGCGTGCCGCCGTCGGTGCCGGCGGGTCGGTACGAGGTCCTGGTGATCCTGTATCGGGCGGCGGATGGAACGGAGAGTGGGCGGGTAACGTTGGGCCCCATAGAGCTCCCTCCCCCATAGCGAGCGAGTTCTTTGGGATGTCAGGTCGCCGTCGGAGGGGCGTCGGGCGGCGCAGAAGGGATCGCGCGATGGTATGCTTGGCCGATGCCCGAATCGGCCTGTATCGAGTTATCGTCGTGAGAAGTCGGGAGAGATCGTTCCACGGCGAGGGGGACGGTTCGCTCTCCATTTGATCGGATTCAATCGCCAGCTCCATCGATTCCCTGTTGGGGGAAAGGGGCGGGGTGAGGAGGCGCTACAGGCGATGCGATTCAGGTACCTGAGGCTCATAAGTTTCGTAGTCCTGTTGTTGGTGGTCTCCACCGGCCTGGCGCAGGCGCAGAGCAAGACGTTATATTGGGATCGGTGGGATGTCGACATCATCGTCCGCACGGATGGCACCTTCCGCGTCGTCGAGCGGCAGACCATCGAGTTCACCAGCGGCACGTTCACGTTCGGGATTCGGGGCGTGGATGTCCGACGCCTGGATCGTATCTCGGATGTGGAGGTCAGGGAGGGAGATCAGGTCTTCCAGAAGAGCTCCAGTGGACAGCAGCCCTGGACCTTTACCACGTACATGGAGGGGAATGAGTTCAAGATCAAGTGGTACTTCCCTCCGACATCGGATAGTCGTCACACGTACACGATCGCCTATACCGTGCATGGGGGCCTACGCTATTACGAAGAGGGCGATCAGCTATGGTGGAAGGCGGTGGCCGCCGATCGGACGTTCCCGGTGAACGCCTCACGGGTGATGGTGCAGATACCGGAGCCGGCAGAGGTCCAGAATTGGGACGCGTACGGGGTCGCGGCGCAGGCGCAGAAGGTGGACTCTCGCACGGTCATCTTCGAGGCGACGGAGGAGATCCAGCCGGGGCGTGAGTTCGAGGTGCGCGTGCAGTTCACGCCGGGCGTGGTGGCCGGGCAGCCGCAGCCCTGGCAGCGGGAGGCGGACGCCGCCGCGGAGTGGGATCAGCGTTGGCGCCCCGTGGTGAATGTGCTCATGCTGGCGATCGGGCTGCTCTTCCTGTTCGGCGGGCCGGCGCTGCTGTACCTGCTGTGGTACACCCGTGGCCGGGACGCCCCGGTGAAGATCCCCGCGGACTACCTGATCGACCCGCCTGCGGACATCCCGCCGGGGGTCGCCGGAACGCTCCTGGATGAGCAGGCGGATATGGAGGACATCGTCGCCACCATCGTCGATCTGGCCCGGCGCGGGGTCATCACCATCGAGGAGGTGCGCGAGCCGGGGCTGTTGGGCATCGGCGAGAAAGTCGATTTCATTTACCGGCTGGTGGGTTCCACGGAGGGATTGCGCCCGTTCGAGGAGACGCTGATCGAGGAGATTTTCGACGGGCGTAAGGAACGGCGGCTGTCGGATCTGAAGAACAAATTCTACCGGGCGATCCCCAAGATCAAGCGCCAGCTTTATGCGGAGGTGGTGAAGGAGGGGTACTTCAGGGCCAGCCCGGAGCGTATACGCAATCGGTACGCGGGACTGGGCGTGGTTGGCCTGGTGCTGACCGGCGCATTGACGGTGTGTTTGATGGCCTTCCTCTCCGCGTATACCGATTACGCCATTTGCCCTCCCATCGGGATCGGGAT
>JAJRVX010000322.1:0-3036 GCA_024277095.1 Chloroflexota bacterium | reverse complement strand
GCCGCCGGGCTCCATCCCTCGCCCAGGGTCAGCCGCCCCTGCGGGCTGGTCAGGTCGATCTCGTCGAGAGGGGACAGCTGGTCGCGCCGCACCCGGTAGAGAGCGATGTCCTCTTCCGTCGCGATCAGCTCCACCGGCAGGATCGTGGCCACGTAGCGTTCCAGGGCGGCCGGGACGCGATCGCGGTGAATGACCACATAGGCAATGTCCAGCAGGCGCAGGACCTGGCGGGCCTGCCCGCGTTGTTCCTCCAGCCACCCGGGGGGAGCCTGGGCGGGATCGGCGATCCACGCCTCCACCGTCGCCAGCTCCGATCGCAGGGCCTGGTGGAAGGGCTCGTCGGCGGCGTTCACCAGGCCGACGAGCAGGTCGATGAGGGGAGCCTCGCTGAAGTACTGGAACTTGAACTCGGGGTTGCGAGATGTGTTGCCGCCCAGCAGCGGTCGGTGGTGGACGGTCTGATACCACTGCTCGAACATGATGATGACGTCTTTCTTCCCCGCCACGCGCGCGCCGTTCCGCCATCCTAGCGGCAGCTCCATCACCGCGCCCGGTGTGGCATCCGTCTCCGTCGCGATCCGCTGGTAGATGGCGGGCACGCGCATGTCGCTGAGCGGCAGCGGGATCGCCAGATGTTCCGCCAGGAATAGAGCGGAGGCGATCCCCAGGAGGGCCCCGGGCCGGAGGCGGGGCAGGCGCTCGAGGAGGGTCTGTAGCCCTCTGGCCGCGAGCACGGCCGCGCTGAGGAGCAGCATGACGGCGTATCGGCTGGGGTAACGGTTGCCCTTGAAGAACGGCAGTCGGGCCACGAGAGCGAAGGGGCCGGGGATCCCGGTGTCATTCCCCGCCACACGCAGCGTGGGGCCCAGCGTGAGGAGCCAGAAGACGAGCAAGCATGCGGCCCAGAACAGGGCGGCGCGGCGGGGACGGCGCAGGATGCCCACCATCGCCAGCAGGGCGACGCTGTATCCGATGTAGACGTGCTGTCCCTTGTCGTGCGGGAACGGCAGCCGATCGGCGAGTCGCCCGAAGATGGGGTGATGTTGCGTGGGGACCAGGTAGCCCGCCATGTCAGCGGAGAAGACATCCGCAAAGCCGCCGCCGGAGGCGAAGAAGTCTCCCTCGGCCTTCAGATCGGGGATCATGTGGGCCAGCATGGGCGCGATGAGCAGGGCGAAGACCCCTCCGACGATCGCCAGGCGTGTGGCCCATGCTGCGAGGGGGCGGCCGGAGCGGGCGCCCGTGGCGATGATCCACAACGCGTAGAGGGCGATGAAGATCAACAGGAAGGAGGCGTAGGTGGCCTCCGCCCACGCCTGGAACCCGAGGAACAGCCCCGCCAGCAGCGCATCCCGCCACGAGCCCCGCCGTTGTCCGGCGCGCCAGACGTACAGCGCGCAGAAGGGAACCCATTGTGAGCTGGCGATATTGAACTGTCCCAGGGCCGCGTAAAAGAGCTTGTTGCTGGCGAACGCGTAGATCAGGCCCGCGAACCAGGCGGTCGACCAGAGCGCTTCGGGCGTGACGTCCCGGCGGCTTCCCCATACCTGTCTGACCAGCAGGAAGGTGCCGTAGCCGCTCAGGGTGAAAGAGAGCAGAAGGAGGAGGTTGGAGGCCGGCACGATCTCCCATGCCAGTTGCAGCGGGATGGCCAGCAGGCCGTTCAACACGGTCAGCGTGTAGAACGCCAGGTTGATCCCGATGGGCCAGAACATCCAGCGGCAGTAGAAGGGGGACGCGTGCAGCTCCAGCAGGGAGTATCGGACCCACCACAGGTTCCAGGTAAGAGCGGGATCATCGATGCCGTCGCCGGGTACGTGAGTGGTGAAGCGCAGGATCAGGGGATACGTGAGGATCAGGCTCAGGAGCCCATAGCTCACCAGGGCCAGCCCATGTTGTTGCGCCCGAGAGCGCGAGATCACGGTAACCTCCGGTCGGCAGGGTGGCGTGAAGCCGTTCTGGTACCGCCGGGCGGGACTATACCACCGCGACCTGCTTTTGGCAACTGATCGTGGAAGGGCCTGAGCATGGATGGCCCGTGCCCGGATGACGGAAACTTGCGCTTACGCGAAGTTTCTGGTAAGAGGAGGGCGGTTTGCTCGACTTGGACATGGCGGCAGGAGGCGGGGAGGGCGCGTAGGATGCCGGGGGCGCAGCGTCGTATCTGGATGATCGACCCCGTTGGGGGACACCGGGGCATGCATTACTATGACTTCGCCCTGTGTCAGGAGCTGCAGAAGCTCGGCGTGGATGTCCGCTTCTTCACGTGCGATGAGACGGCCTTACACGCTCCCCCGGCGCGGCTGGCCGTGTCCTATCCCTTTCAACGCATCTTTGGGAAGTCGCCCGCGCCCCTGCGCGGCATCCGATACATGGCCGCCCTGCGCCGCCTGGCGCGCCGGGCGCTTCATGATCCCCCTGAGATCGCTCACCTGCACTATTTCCTTCTCGCCCCGGCCGACCTCTGGTTCCTGAAGAGCCTGCGCCGTCGCGGCGTTCGGATCGTCTTCACCGCCCACGATGTCATCCCCTTTCACGCTGCGATTCACACCCGGGCGGTCCTCCGGGCGCTTTACGGGCAGATCGATGGGTTCATCGTGCACACGCGGCACAGCCGCGATGAGCTGTTGGCCGCGTTCCCCGTCTCCCCGTCGGTAGTGCGGGTGATCCCTCACGGGCACTACCTGCCCTATCGGGATGAGGAGCTTCCCGATCGCGTGGAGGCGCGCCGGCGCTTCAACCTGCCCGAGGATGCCCCGATTCTCCTGTTCTTCGGCCAGATCAAGCGCGTGAAGGGGCTCGACGTGCTCCTGCGGGCGCTGCCGAAACTTGTCGGGGCCCATCCCCGTTTGATCTTGGTGGTCGCCGGACAGGTGTGGAAGGACGATTGGCGGTCGTATGCCCGGCTCATCGAGGATCTGGGGCTTGAGGGGCACGTGCGCGCTCGGATCGAGTACATCCCGGACGAGGACGTGGCCTACTACTTTCGGGCCGCGGACGCCGTGGTGCTCCCGTATCGGCGCATTTATCAGAGCG
>JAJRVX010000321.1:0-4864 GCA_024277095.1 Chloroflexota bacterium | reverse complement strand
GTGGAGGGAGAGCTCGGCCGCACGACGCATGGCCCCCGTGTAAAAGCTGGCGATCTGGTTGTTGTCCAGATCCGTGCTGACGAAGAAGGAGGCGGTGAAATCATCCTCGTAGACGCGAATGCCCGATGTGTCGATCCCCTGCTCCTCCAGCCAGCGCCGGTAGTCCCCGAAATCCTGCCCCACGGCGGCCACGATGTACGGACGCGCCCCCAGCAGGCGCAGGGTGTAAGCGATGTTGGGGGCGCATCCACCCCGCTCACGCCGCATGGAGTCCACCAGAAAGCTGACCGACAGGTGGTCGATCTTATCGAGCAGGATGTGATCCTTGAATCGGCCGGGGAATGACATGATGTAATCGTACGCCACCGACCCCGTTACGACGATGGTCATGCCTCCTCCTCTTCTTTCGCCAGGGCGACCAGGCGACGGCGCGCCAGCTCGCAATACTCCGGCGAGATCTCGTACCCCACATAGTGACGGCCGGTCTTCACTGCGGCCACCGCCGTCGATCCGGAGCCCATGAAGGGATCCAACACCACGTCCCCCGGAGATGTGTAAAGCAGGATCAGTCGGCGGGGCAGCTCCACCGGGAAGGGGGCCGGGTGATCCACGGTGGATTCCGTGGTGATCCGCCAGGTGCTCTCGGCCGGCCGCGTGAAGTGCTGCAACGCGGCGCGGGCCAGCGACTCCGCCAGCCACGCATCGCTCTTCCCACGCCGCCGGGCGTCCGCCAGCTTCTCCCGCATCTTACGCTGCAGTTCGTCCAACCCGTCCTCAGGCCGCCAGACGCTGCGCGTCCAGGTGACGAACTCCCCGCCAGTGATGCCCGTGGGCCCGCCCCCCTTCAGCTTGAGCTCATCCTTGGAGAAGATCATGATGTACTCATGCACGTCTCGCAATACGGGGTCCGAGGCGCGGCCAAAGCTCCCCCACGCGGTGGAGACCCCCACGGACGCCCCCTTATCCCAGATGATCTCGCCGCGCATCAGCCATCGCAGCCCCTCCGAACGGCCCATGCGAAGCAGCTCTGTCGTGATGAGCGCGTTCAACGGCAGGTAGGGCTTACGATCCGTGTTGGCCACGTTGATGCACAACCGGCCGCCGGGCACCAACACGCGATAGCATTCACGCCACACCTGATTGAGGAACGCCAGATACTCATCCAGGGGGAGGTTATCGTTGTGAGCCTCGTAGGGCTTGCCCACGTTGTAGGGAGGCGAGGTCACCACGAGGTGCACGGAGGCATCGGGCACCTCCTGCATATGGCGGGCGTCCGCGCAATAGATCACATCGACGGGGAAGTCGGGGACAGCCGATTTCATCGATCGCTCCAGATGCGCGCCTCGGCCGCCTCCTTTAAACGGCGCAGGCTATCATGGAAGGGAGGATAGGCGATTCCTTCCTCGGTGATGATGCCGGTCAGGTAGCGATAGGGGGTCACGTCGAACGCGGGGTTATGTACCGGCACACCTTCCGGGGCGATGGAGACGCCATCGATCTTCGTGATCTCCTCCGGATCGCGCTCCTCGATGGGGATATGATCGCCATCCGGCAGGCTCAGATCGATGGTGGAGGTCGGCACCACCGCATAGCAGGGGATGCCGTTCTCCCGCGCGCACACGGCGAGCTTATACGTGCCGATCTTGTTCGCCACGTCGCCGTTGGCCGCCACCCGGTCCGCCCCGAAGAGGACGACGTCGACCTGGCCGGTGCGCATGAGGTGGCCCGCCGCGTTGTCCACGATCAACGTCATGGGGATCCCCTCTTGCATTAGCTCCCACGCGGTCAGGCGAGCGCCCTGGAGGCGGGGCCGGGTCTCATCCACCCAGACGTGAATCTGCTTGCCCTGCTCATGCGCCGCCCGCACCACCCCCAGCGCGGTGCCGTAGTCCACTGTGGCCAACGATCCTGTGTTGCAGTGATGCAGGATACGGGCCCCGTGGGGGATCACCTTCGCGCCGTGCGCCCCCATGCGCCGGTTGATGGCGATGTCCTCCTCCGCCAGACGCTCCGCTTCGGCCAGCAGGGCCTCCCGGATCTCGTCCACATCGCCCGAGGTCAAGCGCTCAGCCAGCCGGAGGAGGCGCGTGGTCGCCCAACTCAGGTTCACCGCGGTGGGACGGGCGCCATCCAGCACGGCCTTAGCCACACGCAGGTCCTGCAACAGGCCCTCCCGATCGCGGGCGGAACTCTGCCGCGCCGCCAACGCCATCCCATAGGCCCCCGCCGCCCCAATGGCCGGCGCGCCGCGAATCACCATATCTGTGACGGCCCGCGCCACGTCCCGAAAGTCGTCATACGTGGCGATCTCCAATCGATCGGGCAACAGCCGCTGGTCGATCATCCTGACCGTGCCCGTCTCCGCATCCCACCAGATCGTGCGCACAGATCCCTCCTACCTGCCCAGGGCACAAAAAACGCGCTCCGATGAGAGCGCACTTACCAAGCTCACTCTCATCTTCCAGGTCAGCCGGACACGAGGCCGCCTGCCGGAATTGGCACCGCGGTGAGGCAGCCTTCACCTCACCCGGTTGCCGGAGGTTCACAGGGCCGGTCCCTCCCCTCCTCTGGATAAGAGTGCCACATTTTATTCATTTAGGCGGCGACATGCTAGCACAGAGGCCCTGATTTGTCAAAGCGGCAAGGGACCGTCCGGCCGCTCACCCGTACCGGACCAGCAGCCAGATTGTGCTCAGCAGAAGGGTGATCACCGTCACCGGCACGCCGTCCCGCATGAACCGCAGGAAGGACAGGTGATACCCCGCGCGGTCCAACAGGCCCGCCGCCACGATATTGGGTGCCGACCCGAGATAGGTCGCGTTGCCCCCCAGGTCCGCCCCCACCACCAACGCCCAGAAGAGGACGTGATTCTCCGCGCCGGGGATGCTCCGGCTCAGGAAGGACGCCACCGGCAACACCGCCAGCGTGAAGGGGATGTTGGCCACGATGGCCGAGGCGATGCCCGAGATCCACACCATCAAGATCACGGCCAGCGTCAGGTTGCCCCCCGCCAGGCTCCCGATCAAATCCGCCACCGCCTGGATCACGCCCGCCTCCTCCAGGCCGCCCACCAGGATGAACAGGGCCAGGAAGAAGACCAGCGTCGTCCAGTCCACCTCGGAGAGCATGTCGTGCACATCCGGCCGTACCCAGACCAGCAGAGCCGTCGCGCCCACCAGGGCGACCACGCCGGGGGGCATCCCGAAGAAATCCTCGATGAAGAACAGCACGAGCGTAAATCCGGCCACGATCAGGGATTTACGAAGCAGCTCGGGGTTGGTGATGCGGGAATCGCTCTCCAGGCGAGCCAGGAGCTCAGGCGAGAAGCGAATCCTCGCCCGGGAATACGCCTTGCCATAGAGAAGCCAGATGATGAGCACCAACACCAGGAGCATCGTGACGCCGAGCGGCCCCATGTTCACCAGATACTCCGTAAACCCCATCCCCAGGTACGAGCCCACGATGGTGCTGGGCGGATCCCCGATCAACGTGCTCGCGCCGCCGATGTTCGAGGCCATGACCTCCGGGATGACGAAGGCGAACGGGTGAATATCCGAGATGAGGGCGATCTCGATGCTCACCGGGGCGACCAACAGGATGGCGGTCACGTCGTTCAGCAGCGCGGAGATCACGCCGGTCAGCAAGATCAGGATCACCGCCAGGTACCAGGCGTTGCCGCCCGCCAGCTGAAACGAGCGGTAGGCCAGCCAGGGGAACACCCCCGTCCGGGCCAGCACCGCCATGAAGATCATCATCCCCAGGATCAGGAAGATGACGTTGAAGTCGATATAGGTCAGGGAGCGTTCAAAGGAGAGGATCCAGAAGTCGCGGAAAAAGGTGCCGAGCCCGTAGGTCACCAGGAAGATCAGGCAGGCCCCCAACAGGGCCGCCACCGTCTCGTGCAGGATGTGAAAGGAGATGAGGATGAAGACCAGGAGGAACACCACGCCGGCGATGATGAACCCGGCGTTGACCAGGCGCACCATGATCACCGGCCCCAGGTCGGCCAGCAGCTCGGACCCGGCGAAGCCCGGATGTCGCACCGGGATGATGGCCGTGCGATAGGCCGGCTTGGACACGATCACGGAGAGGGTGGAGCGGCCCGCGGCGATGTCATCCAGCACACCTCGCGGCACGGCCAGGGCCAGCCGAAAGGTGCCATCATCGGCGCTATGCGCCGCGTCCTGATCGGCATCCTCCACCCGGACCGGCCACCGCCGGCCATCGATGGTCACCTCCACGGCCGCGCCGACGACCGGATCGCTATGCGCGTTGACCAGCCGGCCGGTGATGACCAGGTCGATCTCCTCCGCCGCCTGGGCCGACGCCGGACGCGGCAACGCCCAAGCGCACACCAGCAGCACGAGAAGGGCAAGGCCCAAGGCCGCTCGCGCACGCCCGCCGGGCCCACATCGCCCCTTCCCGAGAGGGAGCTCCTTCCAATGATGGTCGCGCATGGTCACCTGTGTGGTCCGAAACGCCTCGCCCTCTACGACATGTCGCCAGGCGGATACCCTTCACACGCGCCGCCGAGGGAACGCTGCCCGACGCGCGCCGCGACGAGCCGGCTCAGTTCTTTCGGCCTATCCAGCTTTTGACCGCTGACGACGGATGAGGCCAAGACAATCAGAAGAAAAACAGAGAGGAAATCACATCCCACAGCTGGTCGGGTAGAGGGCTACCCGGCCGCACGATATCCGATGGACACCTGCGCTCACTCGGCGAAGGAAGCCAACGCCAGGCGCAGGCGCTCCTCCACATCGATCACGTCGCGAGGCAAGGACTGGACCGCCCGCTGAGCCTCCACCACGCTGTACCCCAGTGCCGTGAGGGCGTCGATCACCTCGGCATCCGCCTCCGTCAG
>JAJRVX010000320.1:0-12559 GCA_024277095.1 Chloroflexota bacterium | reverse complement strand
CTTTCAGTATCCTCGTGCGGATCGGGTGGGGTTGAAACGGCGTGTCCTACCTGCGACGGCGTAGGTCGCCTGCCTTTCAGTATCCTCGTGCGGATCGGGTGGGGTTGAAACATGGCATCTCCGGCCGCAAACAACACCAGCAGGATCATGCTTTCAGTATCCTCGTGCGGATCGGGTGGGGTTGAAACGCCTGGTGACGTTCTGAGAGTGCTTGTGCTTGGTGACCTTTCAGTATCCTCGTGCGGATCGGGTGGGGTTGAAACTGCGAATGACACGACTACGGCCACGATCTGGCTGAGCTTTCAGTATCCTCGTGCGGATCGGGTGGGGTTGAAACCAACTCGAGACTGCGCTTACTTCCCCCCTGTTCATCCTTTCAGTATCCTCGTGCGGATCGGGTGGGGTTGAAACCGGCCGGACGAAATGTGGCGGTCTGCGGCGATGAGGCGACTTTCAGTATCCTCGTGCGGATCGGGTGGGGTTGAAACACCGTGTCAGGAGCCCGGATAACATAGCTCTGGCTTAGCTTTCAGTATCCTCGTGCGGATCGGGTGGGGTTGAAACGTGGGTTACTGATGCACTGATGTACTACGTTTGGTACCTTTCAGTATCCTCGTGCGGATCTGGTGGGGTTGAAACCAGAACAGGGCTTTTTGGGTGACACGCGCTATGAGTTCTTTCAGTATCCTCGTGCGGATCGGGTGGGGTTGAAACGGCTCACGCTGGACGCCTTGAAGCCGGGCGGGGTGACTTTCAGTATCCTCGTGCGGATCGGGTGGGGTTGAAACTCGATGGCGGGAGCGCGGCCGGGAGGACCTGATCCCTTTCAGTATCCTCGTGCGGATCGGGTGGGGTTGAAACCGGCTGAACAAGCACTGCCCGCAGACGTGGCGCAGGACTTTCAGTATCCTCGTGCGGATCGGGTGGGGTTGAAACTGCGGACGTGGCTGAAGGAAAACTACTATGACAAGGACTTTCAGTATCCTCGTGCGGATCGGGTGGGGTTGAAACCCCCCTGTCTTCGCAACACGTCTGGGCACGAAAATTGTCCCTTCCCTTCAGAAAAACGGCTCTCCGAGCCTCTACGAGCGTTTTGATCACGCCATGTATGTTAAGGTGCAGACCGGTGGAACCCGATTCTTCGCAAACCCCTTTTTGTCTCAAAAACCCGGGGGATTTGCGAACGACCACCCACCATGAGGGATCATCATCTCCTCCCCTATTTTAGTTGAACCGCCTTACCTGTCAAGCGGACGATGGAGGCGGTAGTGTATCCAAGCAAGGCCCATCGCAAGCCCACAGGGGAGGTGCGGAGGGGCCTCCCTCCGCCAAAACATCCTCTTTTTCCGCTTTGCACCTGTCCTTTCCCGGCCTGATCCGGGTGGGCAAGGCCGGGCAAGGCAGGTGAGGGGCGGAAACCGGGGAGTCTCTTTTGAGGGACTGCGCCCCTCAAAGCTCCCGCTGTATTTCCACCGAAAAAGATGCACTACCGACGACGGAGGTTCAACAGGGCCTTTTCAAAGTCCAACGTCCATACTGGCATACATGGCGCCTGCAGGGACGAGGCAAGGTGTCGTGTCTGTATACGCATCTTCTCGGTTTCCCCCAGCACACGACGTGGCCAGACGTACCCCACCACCCACTGTTGAGCCCCCTTCTCCCGGGCCCGGGAGAAGGGGGTTTGGGGGATGAGGGCCGTTTTCCCTCGGTTGACGATCAGGGGAATGACTTGCGTCGGGCAACACGCGGGGTGTTCTACCCACCCGGTTTCCACCACTGACTTTGAAAAGCCCTGCCCCTATCCCGCTTATCCGGTTGACGATCCCATATGAGAGTGATACACTTGCCACCGACGCAGAGCGTACCCCAATATCCACGGAGGAGATCATGCGGGACACGCTGGGAACGAATGCCATCCGACAGGTGGCGATCATCGTCAAGGACATCGAACGGACGGCTCGCCGTTACGCGGATCTGTTCGGTATGGAGATGCCCCAGATCCGCATCACCGATCCCGAGGAGAAGACGCATATCCGCTATCGTGGACAGCCCACTCAGGGCCGGGCCAAGCTGGCATTCTTTCAGATGGGCCCCATCGCCCTGGAGCTGATCGAGCCCGTCGACGGCCCCAGCGTCTGGCAGGAATTCCTCGATACCCACGGCGAGGGAGTACACCACATCGCGTTCCATGTAGAGGGCATGGACGAGGTGCTGGATCTCCTGGAAAGCAAGGGCATGCCCCTGGTGCAACGAGGAGAATTCACCGGGGGCCGATACGCCTATGTGGACACCACCTCCCAGCTGGGCGTCATGCTCGAACTGCTGGAACACGACCGTTAACCGCCTCCCGGACAGAAGGGAGCCCGCCCCCGGCCTCGCAGCACGTGTAACCGTTTCCATCCCCGGCCCATCTAAAGGTAAGGCCGGATCACACCGCCAGCGCACACAAAAGGATAAGAGGATCAGCAGCATGAAAGCGCTCGTAAACGGACAAGTGTTCACCCCCGATCCCGTCGAAGGCGACGGCGTCGTGCTGATCGACGGCGACCGCATCGCGGCCGTGGGATCGGCACAGGAGATCCCGATCCCGTCAGATGCAGAGATCATCGACGCAGGCGGGCGCCGGGTCACCCCCGGCCTGATCGATATCCATATCCACGGCGTCTTGGGCCACAACTGCATGGGAGCCGAGGTGGCCGAGGTCGCCGAAGCACTGCCCCGCTTCGGCGTGACCGCCTTCTGCGCCACCACCATCACCGCCCCTATCGAGCACGTGATGAAGACGCTGGGGGAGATGGCCGATGCCATCGAGCGACGGCCGAACGGCGCCCGCATCTTGGGCATCCATCTGGAGGGGCCCCACCTCTCCCCCAAGCGCCCCGGCATGGCCCGGGCCGATCTCCAGCGCCCCCTGACATGGGGTGAGTTCCTGCGCTTGCAGGAGGCCGCCCGTGGGCACATCAACATGATCACCTTCGCCCCGGAGGAAGGGGACGCGGAGACGCTCATCCCCCGCCTGCGAGAGCGCAACGTGCTCCCGGTCATCGGCCACTCCGACGCGACCTTCGAGCAGGTCTCGAGCTGGGTGAAAGACCTGGGCCTGTCCCACGCCACCCACGCGTTCAACGCCATGCGGGGCTTCCACCATCGCCAGCCCGGCACGCTGGGCGCCGTGCTGCTGTACGATCAGATCATCGCTCAGCTCATCGCCGACGGACACCATGTTCATCCCGGGGCGATGGCCCTGCTATGGAAGCTGAAGGGGCCAGATCGAACGGCGCTGATCAGCGACGCCATCCCGTATGCCGGGATGCCGCCCGGCGAGCACACATGGGAGGGATATCGCCTGATCCTGGATGGGCACACCTCCCGCCTGGAGGACGGAACGCTGGCCGGGGCGGTCACGCTGCTCAATCAGAACATCATAACGATGGTGGAGCAGGTGGGCGTGCCCTTCGCCGAAGCGCTGACGGCCGCCACGCGAACGCCCGCCCGCTCGCTTGGCCTCGACGATCGGCTGGGGAAGTTGGCCCCCGGCCACGCCGCCGACATCGCCGTGATGGAGCCGGACGGTCAGATCTGGCAAACCTGGGTGGGCGGCCGGATCGTCTACCGGGCCGACGGGGCCTGACGCCGGCTACCCCGTGGGAGAGGGAATCGAGGATATGTTGCGCCAGAACAGCACATTTCTGCACGCCGTGGCGTTCGTGGCCGGGTTCGGGCTGGTCTTCACACTACTGGGGGCCTCCGTCGGGCTGGTGGGGTACATCCTGTACGGGTTCCTCCCCTTGATCCAGCAGATCGGCGGGGTGGTTCTGATCGTCTTCGGGCTGGTGACGATGGGAGCCTTCGGCTGGCTGAGCGATCGAATCCGCCGTCGGCCCGACTGGCAGCAGCAGGCCTGGAGCCGGACACTGGTGAGCGTGCTGGACTTCTTCACCTCACTGCTCTACACGGAGCGTCGGGCGCAGATGCGGGTCACCCGGCGAGGCTACCTCCCCTCCTTCCTGACGGGGATCTTCTTCTCCGCCGGGTGGGTCCCGTGCGTGGGCCCTATCCTGGCCGCCATCCTGCTGCTGGCGTCGCAACAGCAGACGGTCGCCCAGGGCACCCTGCTCCTGGCCGTATACACCCTCGGGCTGGGTATCCCCTTCCTCATCACGGGAGCGGCGTTCAGCACGGTGACGCCGCTGCTTCGCCGGCTGAATCGACACGCTAGGATCGTCTCCTGGATCAGCGGCCTGTTCCTGATCCTCGTAGGCTGGCTCCTGTTCACCGACCAACTGCGCATGCTCTCCAACAGCTTCCTGGGGATGTTCGGGCAGGGGCTGGTGTCCGTCGAGGCCCAGTTTGAGACGGGAGCCGGCATCTCCATCCCGCTGGCCTTCCTGGCCGGGCTGCTTTCCTTCTTCTCCCCCTGCGTGCTCCCCCTGATCCCCGGCTACATCGGCTATCTGAGCGGGGCATCGCTGGCCGGATCCACGGAGGCCACCCGCGTCCCCCAAAAGGCCGCCCCATCCACAGCGCAGAGGTGAGGTGGAGCCATGAGCTCGTCCACTCGGGCGCATCGATCGTCCTCTCAAACCAAGCGGGGCCATCGGCCCTCATCGGACGCCAACGCCACACGGCTATGGGCCATCATCGCCGTCGGATTGCTGCTCGCGCTGACCATCGCCGTGGGAGCGCAATGGCTGCACTCCAGGGCCACACCAACGCAGGCGGACGCGGCGATCGAGGGCCTGGCCGAGGGGCGCCCGCTGTCCGGAGCGGGCTCGCCGGTGGCAGGACAACCGGCGCCGGACTTCGAGATCGTCTACGCCGACGGGCGCCGGATGCGCCTGAGTGAGCTACGGGGCCGGCCGGTGCTGATCAACTTCTGGGCTACCTGGTGCCCACCCTGCCGCCGGGAGATGCCGGACCTGATTGAGGCATACCAGGCGCACCAGGGCGAGGGGCTGATCATCCTGGCCGTGAATATCGAGGAGCCGGCCTCCCGGGCCCAGGCCTTTGCGGAGGAGTTCGGGATCCCGTTCCCCATCGTCCTGGATCCAGAGGGGCGCGTGTCCGACCAGTACCAGGTGCGCAACCTGCCCAGCAGCATCTTCATCGGCCGGGACGGCATCATCTCCGCACGGTGGGTCGGCATGCTGACGCCGGAGGTCCTGAACAAATACCTGGAGCGGATCCTCTAAAATGCTGGTCACCCTATACGGAAAATCCGATTGTCCCCTATGCGATAAGGCGGAGGCCCTCCTGAAGGAGCTGGCAGCCGAGTTCGACATCACGCTGCGAAAGGTGGACATCACCCAGGATCTGCAACTGCTCCGACGCTACCGGAACATCATCCCCGTGATCGAGGTCGCCGGCACCACGTTACACGCTCCCATCGACCCTCGAGAGCTGCGAGAGGCGATCGAGGCGGCCTCGCGATGAGCGAGCGAGCGGAGCGGCCATCCCAGACGGAGCGTTGGGCGGCGAGGATCGACCGGC
This sequence comes from Chloroflexota bacterium, assembly GCA_024277095.1. GTDB lineage: Bacteria > Chloroflexota > Anaerolineae > DUEN01 > DUEN01 > DUEN01. The sequence goes on along the minus strand of JAJRVX010000320.1, from coordinate 7,069 downwards.
TGGTGTACGGGCTCGCCCGCCACTGGCTGGCCCTGTTCAACGTGCTCGTCGGCCTCTTCCTGGCGTTGCCAATCGCGGCGCCGATGTTGATGGCAGCCGGGGCGGAGACGCCGGCCCGGCTGATCTACCTGGCGTACATGCCCGCCTGTCACCAGCTACCCGAACGCTCCTTCTTCCTCTTCGGGGAGAAGCCGGTCTACACCGTAGGCGAGCTGGAGGCGCGCGGCATGTCCACCGGGCTCTCCGTGTTTCAGCGCCGACGCTTCCTGGGAAATGAACGCACCGGCTACAAGATCGCCTTCTGCGAACGGGACGAGGCCATCTACGGCTCGATCCTGCTGGCCGGGCTCGCCTACGGGCTGCTCCGCCGCCTGGGCCGCATCCGGGCGCTGCCACTGAAGTGGTACGTGCCGTTCCTGATCCCGCTAGGGCTGGACGGGCTCACGCAGCTGGTGGGCCTGCGGCAGAGCAACTGGTGGCTGCGTATGCTCACGGGAGGGCTGTTCGGGGCCGCATCCGTGTGGCTGGCCTATCCCCGTGTCGACAAGGCCATGCGAGAGGTCCTACAAGCCACGCCCGCGCGCACGGCCGAAGGGCAGGCCGGATGAGAGGGCCCAGCACCCCACGCCCAAGCGATGCCACCGATTGGACAAAAGCGAGACGAAAGGCTATAATAGCTGCTCGTGAAAAGTCTAGAGTTTCACGCGCAAAGGGGTGAAGTTCCGTAGCGTCCCGACTTGAGGAGGAAATCAGGTGGCGAACACCAGATCTGCACAGAAGCGCATTCGCAGCTCGGAGAAGAGGCGACTACGCAATCGTATCATCCGCGGCCGGGCCCGCACATTTGAGAAGCGCACGCGGCGGGCTATTGAGGCAGGCGACCTGGAGGCCGCGCAGGAGTATGTGCGGCTGGCCATCAGCGCGCTGGACAAGGCCGCCGAAAAGGGCGTGATCCATCGAAACAACGCGGCGCGGCACAAGTCACGCCTGATGAAGGCGTTGAACCGCGCGCTACAGCAGGCCCAGGCCGGATAAACGGCGGCCGCCGATCGCGTACACGACCCGGATAACTCAAAGGCCGACCTGATGATCAGGTCGGCCTTTCGCCTGTCATCTCCACATTCCCGGACGGCGGGACACCCCCGTCCCAGGCCGGGAACGATCCCTCTTCAAGCGTTCAGGCGATATCCCTGCCCTCGCACCGTCACGATATATTGGGGCTTTTTCGGGTCCGCCTCGATCTTTTTGCGCAGCCAGCAGATGTGGACCTCCAACGTGCGCGTGTCCCCCACATACCGGGTGTTCCAGATCGCCTCCATCAGCTCCTGGCGGGTGACGACCTCCCCGGCGCGCCTCATGAGCACCGCCAGCAGATCACATTCCTTAGGTGTGAGTTTTTGCTTCCCGCGCGCGCCTTGAACCATGCGCACCGCCGGGTCCAAGACCAGCCCTCCCGCCTGCAACACCTTTGGAGCATGCTGCTCCAGCGTCGACTCCACCCGAGCGATCAGTTTACGCGACGTGAACGGTTTCCGCAGGTGCACATCACACGGGATGTCCTCAGAGGGGCCATCCTCATCCGTGAGGAGCATGAGAGCGCTGTGCGGGGAAACCCTCCGCAACGAACGGCAGAGACGCTTGCTCGAGCGCGACACGGTGCCGTCAACGATGATCAAATCAGGCGAGTGGTCACGGGCATACTCAATGGCACGACGTTGAGTGGCAGCTAACATGACATGGAGGCCACGGTCTTCCAACCGTGGCCACATGCGATCCAAGCTGGAATCGCTCTTGCCAACGAAGAGGATGTATCTGCCCATTCCCCACCCTACATATCGCAGCACACCGCCCAAACAAACCAGGCCCTTCTATTATAATCCAAATATTCATCGCTTGCAATGGGTTTTTAAGGCTCTGGTAAGCTTCCCACAAAGAAGCGCGCCGGTCTGGTTATCGTCAACATACACCACAACATACAGGTACTTTCACTATTCGCAACACTACATCTTGTATACATCCTCCTATTTCTTCCCCCGCGCGCGCTCATTGCAATAGATTATGTGAGTTTCGACGAGTTGCACAATCGCCCCACCGAGCGGCACGGAAAAGCGCGTTTCCCTCTCTCACGCCCCACCTATGCTGGGATACAGGGCGACTTTAGGGTTTTCACCCCACCCCGGCGCCACTCAGACCATCTTCCAGACGGGCGCCCCTGACATTCGTCCTACTCGCCCGCGAGCACCTCGGGGAACTCGGTGATGCGCAGGTGCGAGCACCCATAGGGAATGAGGGTCAATTCCTCCACAGGCTCCGATGTGGCGACAGGGCTCTCCGGCACCGGCCCGGCCGAGTTCTTCACCAATCCCCACTCAGGGATGCGACGCCCATACACCTTCAGCTGCACCGCCGCCTGATCCGGGTGGAAGGGCACCTCCCCCACCGGCCGGGTGACCACCGCCACGGATCGCTCGGGATGGGCCCGATCGACGATCAGCCCGTAGTTCCACGGGGAGCGCGGGTATACCTCCCAATCGGCGCAGGGCAACTCGCCGCCGATCTGCTTCCACTCCTCGGCGATCCTCAGGACGAACACCAACGGGCCGTACTCCAGGCTGACGGCGTTGCGATAGCGCGTCGTCGCCCGCACGGACATGGGCAGCACCAGCACCATTTCCTCGCCCGGATGCCAGGTCCGCTCGATGACGTGGAACCCACCGGCCGAGACCGGCTTCGGTCCCTTCTCCCCGACCCGGACGGTGGCCTCCGTAGCCCAGGCCGGGATGCGGAGCCGCAATGGGAATGCCACCGGCCGGTCGGCGGAGATTCGGAAATGAATCGTGTCGCCGAACGGGTAGTCCGTCTCCTCGACCACGGTCACCTGGACCCCATCGCCGACGAGCGCCTGCACCTGGGAGGGGCCATAGGCCACGGCCGCCAGTCCGTTATCCGGCGTGGCCATCCACAAATGCTTGACGAACTTGGGCCATCCCTGATGCATGTTGGCGGTGCAACACCCGAAGTTGGGCTCCAGCCCGAAGATGTTCGCGGCGAAGCCGTTGTTCGTCCAGTTGCGCTCGTCCACCGTACACAGCACCTGGTTGGCCTGTTGGTCATATTGGTGCGCCCACATGTCCGGGGTGAAGGGGGCGGGTAACGCGTTGTACGCCAGCTTCTCCAGCCGATCGCCGAAGATGGGATCCCCCAGGATGGCGATCACGTTCTCCAACGAGAACATGAACTCCACCACGGCGCACAGCTCGGTACCCTGAGTGGGATCGAGCCCGGCCAGGTGCTCATCGCCGGTGAAGAGCCCTGTGGCCTGGCCGTGGTAGCGATCCAGGTTTTCCAGCGCGGCGTAGACCGCCTGTCGATAGCGTTCGTCATGGCTCTGTTGATACCACACGGCCGGGTTCTTGATCGCCATGGCCACGTTCACCACGTGATGCTCGTGTCGGAACTCGAACGGGTCGATCTTCGCCCGCCATGGGAATTCGATGAACCAGGTCGTCCAGTCGAACCCGGCCTCATATTGCTTATGGGCCAGGTCCAACAGCCAGCGCTCCCCCGTGCGGTTGTACAGCCAGTGGATAGAGAGCACGTTATCCGCATAGCGGACGCCGCGCCAGGTATCGGGCGGGAGATCCACCGGCGCCTCCAGCAGGTGCCGAAAATAGCGGAGCATCAGCGCCGGGACCCGTTCGTCGCCTGTCGCCTCGTGATACTGGGTCAGCACCTTCAAGGCGATCATCAGAGGCCACGAATCCTCGTTCTGCGGCGGGCCGAACCGGCCATCTTCTCGCTGGCTGGCGATCATGGCCTCGACCCAGCGGCGCGCCTTGGCCAGGAGCGTCTCGTCCTCCAGGAGGAAAGCGATGGGGATCAGCCCATCGCAGTAGTAGGGGCCGCGCTCCCAGGCCTCGCCGTCCCCCCCCAGCCAGGCGCTGTTGGGTCCCACATCGGGCCAGCACTCGTCCAGATGTCCCGTCAACCCGTCGGCCTGAATGCGAAGCTGGCGTAACAGCCACCCACGCGGCTTCACCGCCCCCAGTGGAAGCGGGATCAACGCGGAAGGGATCAAAGGATCACGATTCTGCGGATAAAACGGGCTCATGAGCGGCTCCTCCGGATATGTTCGGCTGCATCCCGATCCTCATGGCCTCGCGCGATACAGGCGGACACGGCCATGAGATCGCCAGGGTGATCCGTGCGAAGAGGAAACACGGGCGGCATTCCCACCCAGGAGGGGGGTGAACGCCCAACGTCCCATGATGTGGGCTAGAGATTGGCCAAGCAAAGGGGATATCCGGCGGATCGCATCCTAGCACGGGGGCGAGGCTTTGTCAAAAATCCGTCGCCCGGCTCCCGTCCCCCAACCAGATTATGCTATAATGCATCCGACATCGATCCGTACACCTGGAGGCAGACGAGTTCATGACCACCCCGATGCGCCGCCAGTATCTGGCCCTGAAACGGCAATATCCAGACGTGATCCTCTTCTTCCGACTGGGCGACTTCTACGAGACCTTCGACGACGACGCCAAGATCGTCTCCGAGGTATGCGACGTGGTGCTGACCTCGCGGCCGGTAGGGAAGAACGTACGCGTCCCCCTGGCCGGCGTTCCCTACCACGCCATCGAGGGATACGTCGCCAAACTGCTGCGGGCCGGATACAAGGTGGCCATCGCCGAGCAACAGGGGAACACGGCGGTGAATGGGCTGGTCCCCCGGGAGGTGCGCCGCGTCGTTACCCCCGGGACGGTCGTGGAGCCCGGCCTGCTGGACGAGCGGCGCAACAACTACCTGGCCGCCGTCGTCCTGGAGCCGGGGCGGGCAGGACTGGCGTACTGCGACATCACCACCGGCGAGTTCGCCGTGACCCAGATCGAGGATGCGGAGGTGGCCCAACGCGTGCAGGAGGAGCTGGGCCGCCTGCAACCGGCGGAGATCGTGATCGCCGAGGAGGGGCAGGCCGACCGCGAGCGCTCCTGGCTGCCCCCAAGCGAGGAATCCCCCACCATCAGCCCCTACGCCGCCTGGCACTTCGACGTGGAGACCGCCCGACAGGCTTTGCTCGACCACTTCCAGGCCAGCAGTCTGGCCGGGTTCGGCTGCGAGGGCAAGCCGCTGGCCATCGCCGCCGCCGGCGTGATCGTCCAGTATCTGGCCGACAACCAGCCGGACGCGCTGCGTCAGATCACAGGCCTGCGCACATACACCACGACGGAGTTCATGGCGCTGGATGAAGCTACCCGGCGCAACCTGGAGCTGACGCAGACCATCCGCGCCGGCACCACCCGGGGATCCCTGCTGGGCATCCTGGACGTGACCCGCACGCCCATGGGCGGCCGGCTGTTACGCAAATGGCTGGGCCAGCCTCTTCTGGACATCGTCCAGATCAACGAGCGGCTGGATGCCGTGGAGGCCTGCCACAAGGAATCCATGGCCCGGGCGGAGCTACGCGACGCGCTGCGCAACCTGGGCGACCTGGAGCGCTGGACGAACCGGGCCGTCCAGCGTATCGCACAGCCACGGGACCTGGTGGGGATCCGCCAGGCGCTGGCCCGGCTCCCAGCCGTCCGTGACCTCCTCCAACGGTTACTCGAGGCGCTGGACGCCGCGGCGCTGCGCCGCATCGACCGGGCGCTGGATACCTGTGAGGACGTGCGGGCACTGCTGGAGAGCGCCATCGCCGACGAGCCGCCCGCCACCACCGGCACCCTGGGCATCATCCGGCCGGGCTTCTCGCCAGATCTGGACAGCATCCAGATGAAGGCGAGCCAGGCCCGGGAGTGGATCGCCAATCTGGAGCGGACCGAGCGGGAGCGCACGGGGATCAAGTCGCTGAAGGTGGGATACAACAAGGTCTTCGGCTATTATATCGAGGTGACTCACGCGAATCGGGACCTGGTGCCGCCGGAGTACATCCGCAAGCAGACGCTGACCAACGCGGAGCGATACATCACACCGGAACTGAAGGAATACGAGAGCCTGATCCTGAACGCGGAGGAGCGGCTGCTGGACCTGGAGACGCAGATCTATCGGCAGGTCGTGGAACAGGTGGCGGCTGCGGCCGGGCGGCTGCTCTCGACCGCCCAGGCGCTGGCCGAGCTGGATGTCTACCTGGCGCTGGCCGAGGTGGCCGCCAACAACCGCTACGTCCGCCCCACCCTGAGCGAGGACACCCGGCTGGACATCGTGGGCGGCCGCCACCCTGTGGTCGAGCACATGCTCCAGGACGTCCGCTTCGTCCCCAACGACACGCACCTATCCTCGGAGGAGCGGATCGTCATCCTGACCGGCCCCAATATGTCCGGAAAGTCCACGTATTTACGTCAAGTGGCGCTCATCGTCCTGATGGCCCAGATCGGCTCCTTCGTCCCGGCGGATTCGGCCCACATTGGGATCGTGGACCGCATCTTCACCCGTATCGGCGCCCAGGATGAGATCCACGCCGGGCAATCCACGTTCATGGTGGAGATGGTGGAGACGGCCAACATCCTGCATCACGCCACGCCGCGCAGCCTGCTGATCCTGGACGAGATCGGCCGGGGGACGTCCACCTATGACGGGCTGGCCATCGCCTGGGCGGTGGTAGAATATATCCACAACCACCCGGAACTGCGGGCCCGGACCTTGTTCGCTACCCATTATCACGAGCTGACCGAGCTGGCCGAGCGGCTCCCGCACGTGGTCAATTACAACGTGGCGGTCGCGGAGGAGGGGGACGACGTGATCTTCCTGCACAAGATCGAGCGCGGCGCGGCCGACCGCTCGTACGGCGTGCACGTGGCCCGGCTGGCGGGGCTGCCGCAGGCCGTGGTGCGACGCGCCGAGGATATTCTGGAGGACCTGGAGCGGAGCGGGGCCGCGGGGCCGCGTCGCTCTGCCGCCGACCCGGAGGACGCCATGGTCGTGCGGCAGCTCACCCTCTTCTCGCTGTCCGACCCCATCATCGACGAGCTGAAGGCGCTGGACATCTCCACGCTGACCCCACTGGAGGCCATCAACAAGCTTTACGAGCTGCAAAAGCAGGCGCTGGAGCGAGAGGGGGGATAAACCCACCGCGGAG
>JAJRVX010000319.1:0-2514 GCA_024277095.1 Chloroflexota bacterium | reverse complement strand
TATTTACGAGATATGGAGATCTTCCAGGATTTAAGCCCCAAGGAGATGGAGGAGCTGGACCGCATCACCACGGTAAGCTCCGTCGAGAAGGGCAAGGTCTTCTATCGGCCCGAAGAGGTAGGGGAAGTCCTTTTCATCCTGAAGAAAGGGCGAGTCCAGCTCTATCGTATATCGCCAGAGGGCAAGAAACTAGTGATCGCCACGTTAGGCCCCGGCAGTATCTTCGGGGAGATGGCCCTGATCGGCCAACGGATGCACAACACCTTCGCCGAGGCGATTGAGGACTGCCAGATCTGCGTTATGAGCCGCACGGACCTGGAACGCCTGATCCTGGATAAGCCCCAGGTGGCGTTGCGGGTGTTGGAGATCACAGGACGACGGCTACGGGCAGTGGAGGAGAGGCTGGAGGACATGGCCTTCAAGGGCATCCCCGCCCGGCTGGCCTCGCTGCTGTTACGGCTGGCGGAGGAGCAGGGGAACGTGATCACCGGGCTGACCCATCAGGATCTGGCGGAGACAGTGGGCACCTATCGAGAGACGGCCACCCAGGTATTGAACGAGCTCAAAGCCCAGGGACTGATCGACATCGGCCGCAAGCGGATCACGATCCTGGACCCCGAGGGGCTGCAAGCGATCGCCGAGGGATGATGGCCAAGACGTGAGAGCAACTGTAAAGAAACTGTAAAGAAAGGGAAGCACCATACCTTGCCAAGATTGAACCATTGAGTTAATATCAGTTAACAACACCACAAAAAATCGCAGCCCATAATGAGCGCCGTTCGATAAACGATCATGATCACTTTAGACACGCGAGTCCGGGCCGGCAAAGATGTGCTGTTCCGGAATTTAGGAGGGGAATCCGTGCTTCTGAACCTCCAAACGGGCAAATACTACGGCCTGGACGAGGTCGGCACCCGGATGTGGACGCTGCTGACCGAATATGGGCAGGTTGAGCCTGCCTTTCGGGCGCTGTTGGAAGAGTATGACGTCGCAGAAGACCAGCTCCAACAAGACCTATGCCGCTTCGTTGAGGAGCTGATCTCCCGACAACTTCTGGAGATCCATGAGACGTAAGCTACAGAGTCTGCTCCGCCTCTCTCACCACGAGAAGTGGATCCTGGCCCAGGCGTGGATCTTGCTGCTGGTGATCGATCTCGGGCTGCGTTTGTTGCCGTTTTCTATGATCCAACAGTGGACGGCAAGGCATAGGGGAAGCCAGCACCGTCCGTCAACGGAGGAGGATATCGCGATCATACACCAGGTGCAACGCCTGGTAGACATCGCAGCGCGCCATCACCTGTATCCGATGAGCTGCCTGCGACGGGCATTGGCCCTGCAATGGTTGTTAGGCCGCCGGGGCATCACCACCGAGCTACGCATCGGGGTGCGTAAGGAGGACGACACGCTGCTCGCTCACGCCTGGGTGGAATACGCCGGCCAGCCCGTGGGGGAACCGGACTCGGCTATCAGCACCTTCGCCTCTCTGGGGACTCAAGCGATCCACAAATGAGCGGTATCTGCGCGATCGTAAACCTGGATGGGAGTCCGGTCGACCCAAAGACCTTGCGCAGGATGGCGGAGGCCGCCGTGTATCGCGGCCCGGACGGGATTCGATACTGGATCCATGGACATGTGGGGCTGGCCCATCTCGCCCTGTACTCCGCTCCTGAGCCTCCCCGAGAGCACCAACCCAGGTCGAACAGGGCACGCACCTGTTGGGTTACAGCGGATGCCCGCATTTACAATCGAAAGGAGCTGCTCCGGGCCCTCTTGGATTCCTATATTCGGCCAGAAGAGCCGACGGATGCGGAGCTAATCCTGGCCGCCTATGAGCGCTGGGGGGTCGATTTCCCCCGGCATCTGCTGGGGGACTTCGCCTTTGCCCTGTGGGATCAGCAACGGCAAACGCTCCTGCTTGGCCGGGATCATCTGGGGATCCGCCCCTTATTCTACTATCAAACTTCACAGGTGCTGGTGTGCGCCTCGGAGATCAAGCAACTCCTACAACACCCCGACGTCCCGAGCGAGATCCATGAGGCGGCCCTGGGCGACTTCCTGATCTCCGGATGCGTGAGCAACCCTGAGGAGACGACCTATCGCGGCATCCTGCGGCTTCCGCCAGCACATGTCCTGATCCTTAGAGACACGAGCGCCTGGCGCCGCCGATACTGGTCACTGGACGATGTGCAACCGATCCGCTACGAGAAGGAGGAGACCTACGCCGAACACTTCCGGGACCTTCTGACAGAAGCCGTGCTCCATCGCACCCGTGGGGAAAGCCCATTTGGCATCATGATGAGCGGAGGCCTGGACTCAACGTCCATCGCCTGCCTCGCGGTCGGGGATCCCCCTGGGTCCCACGGAGATCCAGAGAGGATCGAGGCCTTCTCCTTTGTGTTCGATGAGATTCCGGAATGCGACGAGAGGGAGAACATCGAGGCGATCGCCCAACGATACGGCCTCCGCACCACTTACATCCCGGCGGATCACTGCTGGCCCTTGGGGGACTACCCC
>JAJRVX010000318.1:0-11288 GCA_024277095.1 Chloroflexota bacterium | reverse complement strand
TCTGGATCTGTACGGCCCGGGGGAGACGCTCATCGCCAGCTCCACGAATCCGGGCGACACGCCGGAGCAAATCATTTACACGGCTCAGGAGAGCGGCACCCACTACGCCCTCGTCTATGGCACCGAAGGAGAGCTCGTCAATCCTTACACCCTTCGCGTTACAGCCGCGAGCCAGGCCACGGATACCCCCACCCCCACGCCCACACCCACATCCGGCCTCGGCGAGACGTGCACCCAGATCCTGACGAACGGCTCCTTTGAGGTCGGGCTGCTCGCGTGGCAATGGACCAGCACCGCCGATATCCCGGATCCGATCACCGCCGAGTGGGCCAGCGATGGAGTGTACAGCGCGCTGCTCAGCCACGGGGACAGCCAGATCAGCCACTTGAAGCAGCCCGTTACCCTGCCGCATAACACCACCCGCCTGACGTTGACGTATGACCTCCTGGTAGACGGCCCCGGTGATGCTGGGGACACATTGGATGTCATCCTCGAGAACGGCCCTACCGGCCAGTCCACCCGGATCACGCAGCACATCGGCGATCCGGGGCAGGGCAGCTTCTCCGTGGACCTGACCCCGTACCTGGGCGGTTTTGATACCCTCCGATTCACAGCCACAACCAACGCCCAAAACACCACCCGGTTCTTCCTGGACAACGTACGTCTGACCGCATGTGGGATCAATCTGGCCACGGCCACACCTACACCAACCCCAACTTCCACGCCCACGCCACGCTACCCCGGATGCCCCGATTCCTGGGAACCTAACAACACCTTCGACGAAGCCTATTGGTCCATCGTGGATGCCCCCACGGTCAGCTATATCTGCGCAGTTGCCGACCAGGATTACTGGCTGCTCCCCTCCATCGGCATCAGCCAGACTATGAAGGTTCAGCTTTACGATCTGCCTCAGGACTATGACCTTTTCCTGTACCGCCCGGATCGAACCCGGGCCGCTTTCTCGACCCTGACCGGCACTTTGAATGAGCTCGCCCGATTCACCGCCGATCGCAGCGGCACCTGGTACGCCCAGGTCACGGGAAAGGGCCAGTACTTCGATACGAGCAGGCCATATACCATCCTGGCAGAGGTGTTCAACTGCCAGATGGATCGACTGGAACCCAACGATCCCTACTATAAGGCGTGGGAATTGAGGAACACCCGCGATCACACCGAGGTGCACGATAACCTCAGCATCTGCCCCCCTGGCGACCGGGACTGGTTCGTTTTGCAGGCGAATCAGGGGGATCGGCTGATCGCCGAGGTGACGTATGACCCATCCCAGCCGCCGATGTTCCTCTGCTTAGTAGATATACTCACCGGGAACCAACTGAACTGCGCTACGGTCCCCATCAATAACACCCTGCGGATCGACACGTTCCCCGCCCAGAGCGATTATTTCTACCTGGAGGTCGGTCCCCAGGTCGACGGGGACATCATTCACCGCTACCGTCTCAGCGCGCGCGTCAACTCGGCCACGCCCACGCCCACCTCAACGCCCACAATGACCCCGACGCCAACCCCGACCCCGACGCCAACCTCGACCCCGACGCCCACGTGGACGCCGACTCCAACGCCCACACCAACACTGACGCCGACGCCAGTGGTATGCCCGCCCTCCGCATATGTCCCCCGGCCCACCATCCTGGACCTTCAGCTCATCGACATGGAGGTGACGCAGAGCATCCAGAACCTGGACAACGATGTACCCCTGATCGCGGGTAAGCGAACCTATGTGCGGTTGTATACGAAGGGCGATCGCAACGTTACCGTCTCCACGCGTGGGTGGCTACGGGCGAAGCGAGATGGGGTCTCTCTGGGAACAGCCCCTGTCCCTTGTGCCAACAGCCCTGTCATCCGGTTTTATCCTGGAAGTGAGAAATATGCCCGCAACAATAAAATCACCGGTGGTCTCTACTGCCCGATTCCGCCATCCTGGGTGGCGAGGTCGGGAACCCTGGAGATCACCGCACAGGTGGACGCACCCTGCACCAGCGATCCGGCCTCGCACAACAACACCAGGGCCGTCACGATGACGGTCGAACCATCGCCGCCCCTGGATATCAAGATCGTGCAGGTGCGCGACGGTTGCACCACCAACTGTCAGGAGACGAATGGGCCTTCATACAACGACTATAAGTACATCCACCTGGTGGCCCAGCGCATGTACCCTCTCAGCAGGATCACCCTGCACCCCCATCAAACCTGGATCCGGTTCGGCAGAACCGTGGGCGTCATGCAGGCCCAACTGATCCGTCTGCGCAACCTGGTGAAGGGGCCGAACACCGTCGCCCTGGCCGTGGTCCGGGATTCCGCGGACACCAAGAAATTCAACGGGTTCTGTAGTAGCAAGTGGCGCGTCGGCTGGGTCAAAGTGCATCCAAAAGACCCGGAGAGGACAGGAGGCACTTTTGCTCATGAGATCGCTCATTGCCTGGGGATGCATCACGTGAGTGATGGCCTCACCGCGGGGCCTTACGAGCCTTATCCCTACCCTGGGACCCAGCTGAGCTGGGGCGGCGAGCGGGATTACTACGGGTTAGACACGGGCTTCTCCCCACCTCTCATCAAGAACCCGACCGTCTTCGCCGACATCATGACTTATCAACTCAACCGATGGATATCGGATTACACCTTTCGCAAGCTGAAGAAACGCCTGCAAGGCGGCCCCCCCTCCCCTGCCCCGTTGCTGCCCGCGACCCAGGAGGGCGAATACCTGGAGGTGATAGGCGCGATAGATCCGAGGACGGGGCAGATCACCCTGCTGCCCATGATGCGTCTATCGGCCTCCGAGGCGAACGCCATGGCCTGGGAGGAATCGGAGGGCGAGTACGCCGTTCGATTGCTGGCCGCCGACGGCGCCGTGCTGGCCGAGCAACCGTTCACCCCGCTACCGGGAGTCGACACCGAAGACGCCCCTCTACCTTTCGCCGTGTGGGTACCTTATGACGCGCGCACAACCCGCATTGTCATCGCCCACCAGGACACTGAGCTGATCTCCACGACCGTCAGCCCCAATTCCCCGACGGTAACCCTCAATCCAGTGCCAGACATCGTGCCCGACATCCTCACCCTCTCCTGGGACGCGACCGACCCGGACGGCGACAGGCTCACCGCCACGGTGTCCTTCAGCGCCGATGGCGGCGAGACCTGGGATCCGCTTGTCATCGACATCGAAGGAGATCAGGTGAAATTAGACACCTCGCTGTGGCCCGAGACCCAGCAGGGGATGTTGCGCGTTCGGGTCACCGATGGCGTCAACACGGCGGAGGATGGAACCGGCCCGTTCCTCGTGCCAGCCAAAGCCCCCATGGTGTCCATCGTGACCCCCCAGGACGGGGCCAAGATGCCCCTGGGTTCCCCGGTGCTCCTGATCGCGGCAGGCTACGACGCCGAGGACGGGGGGATGCCCGATGAGGCGTATAGCTGGCACTCCGATCTCGACGGGGACCTGGGAACCGGGCAGGAGATCCTGGTATCACAGCTGAGCCCGGGACGACATCGGATCACCGTCACCGTCACCGATCGTGATGGCAATCGTGTCTCCGATACCGTCGGCATCCATGTTTATCGTCAGACCTTCTTCCCGATCATGCTTAAGGGACTGCCCAGGGAGGCGCCCTGACGTTAGATATATTCCCCCAGTGAGAATAGCGAAGGAACTAGAATCCGAGCAAATCAGAATTCGAAGCGGAGGAAAGAGAGGTGCGAGAGATGCGAGCATATCTTCTGACCGTGTTCCTGGTCCTGTTGCTGGCATTCGGATTGGCAGCCTGCGGGGGTGGGGAGGAGACGGCCACGCCGACGCCCGCATCGGTCGAGGAGACGACCGCGCGAACGCCTGTATCGGAGGAGGCGGAGACCGCTCCCACTCCTGTTGCCGAGAAACCAGTTGCCCTGAAGATCTTGGAAGTTACCTTCGCCCATGGCCTGACGGAGGAACTCACCCCCATCGACCCCGGCAACACGTTTACACCGGAGGAGACGATCTATCTCTCCATCAAGCTAAAGGGGAATCCCCGGCAGGGGCAAGTGACCACCCGCTTCTTCTATCAAGATCAGGAGATCACGTCGGCCACGGTGGACCTGGCGCAGGAGCGCAAGAAGCAAGGCTTGGTCTTCGTGATCGGGGGAGATACCAATGTGGGATTCACCCTCACCCACGAGAAGCCGTTCCCCATCAGCGACCTCTACCGGGCGGAGATCCTCCTGAACGGATCCTCGGCCGGATCCTACGAGTTCGCTATCGTCCCGCCGCCTGAGGCCATCCCCTCCCGGGTCCTGGAGGCCACCCTGGCCCGAGGGGCGACGGATGATTACCAGCCCATCGAGCCCACGGACACCTTCACGCCCACGGAGGCGGTCTTCCTGGTCGGCCGAGCAGATCTGGGGGTCTTCTCGACGCTGGAGGCCCATTGGTATGTGTCCGGCCAACTGGACCAAGCGGGCACACGCACCATCACGACCCAGGAGAACGTCGAGGATACGGGGTTTTACTTCTCCTACCTACCCGAGCAGGGATGGCCTGAGGGGGAGCACAAGGTGGTACTCCTCATCGATGATCGGGAAGTGGCAAGCTATTCCTTCACCGTGCGCGCGGAGGCGAAGCCCCCCACGCCCACGCCTGCATCCGAAGGAGCCGCGGGGTGGAGCGAGTTCGGTGATCCTTATGATCCCAACAGCCTGTTCACGATACGCTACCCGGCACACCTCAGCGTCGTTGAGGAGAACGCGGACGAGAACCAGTACGGCTACATCTTCAGCAATCCGGAGGATACGGAGGCCCTGGTTGTCTCGTTCATCCCCGTAGACAGCCAGCCACTGGACGAGGCCACCTGGGGCAAGGTGGTAGACGCGATCATCTCCGAGGTGACCACCACCGTCGGCTACGACGCCGAGATTCTCTCCCGGACCACGCTCGAGGATCTGCGTCTGGTGACCTTTCAAGTGATGTCCGAGGCCGAGCAGAACGGGGGGTTAATTGCCCTCCAGGAGGATCGGGGCATCGTCCTGGTGCGCTTCTGGCTATTTCCCAAGGACCGCTGGGAGGAGCGTCTGAAACAATGGGAGGAGATGGAGATCACCTGGTTTCCTCCGCGAGTGCACAAGAAGTTCGGCATGTGGACCCCATATGAGGAGGCCCTGGGGTTCTTCTCCTTCTCCCGCCCGCCTCAGCTGGACGAGGAACAGGAGCTGACCGATCCCCCGGTGGGGTACGCGTTTAAGAGCGGCAAGACCGGAGAGGGCATGGTCTTCGTCTACTCCGACGTCACGGATGAAGAGCTGAAGGCAACCTTCGAGCAGTTCGTCCAGGAGTTGAGGGCCCAGTTCTTCGGCGAGAATCCGATCATGGAATCAGAGCCGAGCGAGGACGAGCAGGGACGTCCCCTCACCATCACCGCCATCATCTCCGAGGATGGTTCGCAGCGGGGCCTGGAAGCCCTCTGGGAGGCACAGCAGGGGGTGCGCGCCTACTTCCTCTGGATGGCCCCGGCCGAGCTGTGGAAGGGAAACTATCTGGATGATACAATCCTACGGGTCCTGCAGAGCCTGCAATGGTCACCGGAGAAAGTGCGCGAGTACTACGATCGCTTCTACCTCTCCTCGTCCTCGACGCCTCAGGAGGCTCCGGAGCCCATCCGGCTGGCGCTTCCGGAGGGTGAATCCCCCGTCGATCTGGCGTGGGATCCGGCCGGACGCTGGATCGCAGTTGCCCTCTTGGACGACTCATCGGCGGGGTCACATCTGGCTCTTTACGACGCACAAACGCACGAGCGATTGGCTGGCCCGGACATTCGGGCCAGCCAGATCGTCTTCAGTCCCGATGGCTCCCTGCTGGCGACCGCCTACTGGCACGAGGACCGCCAGGATCATCTGGACGTATGGGAGACGGCCACCCTATTGGAGGAGGGCGCCACGCCCAAGAGCACCTTCACCGGCCGCTTCGGAGGTATCTTCGACCTGAGCTTCAGCCCCGATGGTCGGCTGATCGCGCTGGCCGTCTCCGCGGCCCAGGGGAGCCTGGTGCCGGTGGTGGACGTGGAAACCGGAGCGGCCGTGCAAATGCTCAAGTTCCCGTATCAGGGTGTCCACGCGCCCATTGTCGAGGAAGTCGCCTTCAGCCCAGACGGCGCACACCTGGCCGCCATCGCCTATGGAGGCACGGTGCAGGTCTGGCGCACGGAGGACTGGGAGCCGGTGGCCACGGTCAAGACCGGGATCACCGCCGATCCCAACACGCTCCTGTTCTCCGACCCTCAGGGATTCCTGACCAACGGCTCGACCGAGGAGGGCTATGCGCTGCACATCTGGCGCGTGGATGGGACCCTCGCGGCCAGCATCCCCGCTCCGGAAAGTATCCATACGCTGACACGTTCTTCTGGTGGGCAGCTCGTGGTCGCCCTTGGTTCCTCGGAGGCATATGTGGTCATCAGCGGAGAGCAAGGGCTTGAGCTCCTCCCCGTGGGCGGCCCATTCCAGGAGCTCGTCTTCAGCCCGGATGACCAGTGGATCGCCGTCATGACGCAGGAGAATCAGGCCATCGTGTGTCCAGCAGGCTACCTCGTGCTCTCGCTTTGCGAGTGATCGTATGCGACGCGCCGCTCGCGGTTGGACTAGCCGGATGAGGGAGACCCTCACGGGATGCCACGGGGGGTCCTGAAAGGAGCTGATCATGTCCTTCCATCGCACACAATGGCTGGTTGCCTTCCTCGTCCCCCTCGTCCTCTTCGCCCTTGGCGGTACAGTTGTTCTAAGCGACTCACCAGATGGGAAGGCAACGGCCCATCTGCCCGCCGACTGCACCGATCCTTACGAGCCCAACAACTGGTTTGACCAGGCCACACCGGTGGAGTTCGGGGTAGAGTACAACGCCGTCGTATGCAATTCCGATGATAACGACTTCTTCCGTTTTCCCCTGACCACGGGCCAGCAGATCACGATCAGCCTTTACGGCATGGAATGGGATAGCAACCTTGATCTCTACGGACCCGATCAGACCGTGCTCATCACCTCGACCAACCCGGGGACCACCACGGAACAGATCGTCCACACAGCGGATCAGGTGGGCACGTATTACGCGGTGGTCTGGGGAACGGAGGACGAGCAGCCCAACCCATACACCCTACGCGTGGACTCGGTCGCCACCCCGGCTCCCTGCCCCGATCCCTACGAGCCGAACGATGTCCCGGAGGAGGCATGGTCCATCGAGGCTGACGCGCCCGTCGATAGCTACATCTGCCATGAGGAGGACGTGGATTACTATGCGCTACCCGACGTATCGCCCGGGCAGATCCTCCAGATCGAGGTGGACGGTGTGTCGGAGATGGCGGCATCATCCCCCTCGGATCTGCCGATCGATCTCGTTCTCGTCCTCTTCGACCCCAACGGCGAGGAGGTGGCGTTCTCCGACGCGCCCGGGGGCCACGCGGAGGCCATCATCTACCCGGTCGAGGTCGGGGGGACCTACCGAGTGGGCATTCGGGCGAACCCTGGGACGGCCGTCCTGCCGGCCCCCTACCGCCTTCGCTGGACCTTCGTACTGCGCTGGGAGGTGAACACCACGGACGATCGCGACGATGGCGCCTGCACGCTTCAACACTGCTCCCTACGCGAAGCCATTCAGGCGGCCAATCGCTATTTCGTCAAGCACATCACGTTCCGAATTCCCACCTCGGACCCGGGCTACTACCCGGCCGGCGGCTACTGGACTATCCAGGTCACCTCGACCCTGCCCGCTCTGACCGCGCCCGGCCTCCTCATAGACGGCTTCAGTCAGGCGGGGTTCCTCGGCGGCGACCCCAACCCGGCCGGCCCCGAGATCCAGATCGACGGGTCCCGCCTGGGCGCGGGCGGCGACGGCCTAATCGTCGAGGGGACCAGAGTCATGATCCAGGGGTTGAGCGTCACCGGCTTTGAGCATTACGGCATCTGGATCCAGGGGTCCAGCAATCAGGTGCTCACCAATACCGTGGGGTTGGACCCCCTCGGCAATCCGGCCGGTAACGGCATCGGCGTGGTTCTGAGCGAGAACGCCAGCCACAACCTGGTCCGGGGGAACGTGATCGGCGGGAACGGACAGCACGGCCTGCTCATCGCCGGGTCGGGTAGCATGGTGAACCGGATAGAGCGGAACATCATCGGCCTGGACCCCACCGGCAGAGAGGTGCGGCGCTCCAATCACGGTTGGGGGATCGTCATCCAGGACGGCGCCAACGCGAATCAAATCGGTCCCGGCAACGTAGTCAGCGGCAACGATAGCGGCGGCATATGGATCACCGGCGCCGGCACGGACCAGAATTCCGTGCGGGGGAACGTCATCGGTACCGACAAAGAGGGCAACCTGGCGTTAGGCAACGGCGGCATCGGTGTGCTCGTCTCTCAGAAGGCTCGGAGCAACTTCATCGGCGGTCCCAACGATGGCGAGGGCAACGTGATCAGCGGCAACCTGAGTCATGGCGTCGAGCTCAGAGGGCCCGGCGTTGAGGGGACCTACATCCTGGGGAACGTCATCGGCCTGAACCGCCTCGGCACCACCGCGTTGCCCAATCACGGAGACGGCGTGTATCTCGATAACGTCCGTCGCACCACCGTCGGCTCCCCTGGCGCGCTCTCTGCCAACGTCATCAGCGGCAACATGGGGGATGGGATACGCATCGAATCGGGGCGAGACAACGTCGTGCGCGGCAACCGCATCGGCGTGAACCCGAGCGGCAATGTGGACTTGGGTAATGGCGGCGATGGGATCGAGATATCCCGCGGCAGAGCACATCGCATTGGCGGGTTCCATACGGAGGGCAACGTCATCAGCGGAAACGGTCGCCATGGGATCCTCATCTGGGAGTCCTCCACGGCCATCACCGTCACCGGCAATTACATCGGCACCGACGCCACCGGGAAGATGGCCATCCCCAATGATGGCTCCGGCGTGATCATCGCCACGGGCGCCCATGATAATATCATCGGCAGCACTGATCTGCTCGAGAACAACATCATCAGCGGCAACCAGGACAACGGAGTACACATTTACGGAACGGGGACGGTGCGTAATCGGGTGCTGGGCAATTACATCGGTACCGACTTCATGGGACGAGTTGCCATACCCAATCACCTCAACGGCGTGATCATTGACGGCGGCGCTCAGGAGAATGAGATCGGGGGAAGAGATACCAACGCGGGGAATGTGATCGCGGGGAACAACCGACTTGGCGTGGCCATTACCGACGCGGGCACGGATCGGAATAAGGTGTGGGGGAATCGCATAGGCATCGGGGCTTTCTCCGCCTCCCTTCCCAACGGGTCACACGGTATATACATCGCCAGCGGCGCCCAGATGAACCAGATCGGAGGGGCCTCGTCGGGCATGGCGAACACGATCACCGGCAACAAGGGGGATGGCATCCGGATTGAAGGACACAATACGATACGCAATACCATCTCCCACAACAGCATCTTCAAGAACGAGGGTCGGGGCATCCGCCTCCTGTCAGGCGGGAATCAAGGCTTAAGCCCTCCCTCCGTCACCCGGGTGACGTCCGCCGGCGGCCGGTATACCTTAGAGGGTAGCACCTGTGGCAAATGCACCGTGGAGGTCTTCGCTGATGATGCCGATGAGGGCGAGGAGTTCCTGACGAGCGTTCAGGCCGACGCGTCCGGCAAGTACAGCGTCTCCGTGCCACGGCGACGGAGATACTTCACGCTCACGGCGACGGACGGCGTGGGCAACACCTCCGAGTTCAGCCGGGATCTCTTGCCGGACCTGGAGATACAGGCTTTGGAAGTCACACAGGCTATCCAGGATCTGAACAACAGCGTCCCCCTGGTGCAGAACAGACCGACTTACGTGCGCGCGCACGTCAGGGCGAATTCGCCCTTGGGCGGGTCTGTAAGCGGGGTATTTGCGGTTCTGAAAGTGTATGCTGTGGCCAGCAATGGGACGAAGGTTCTCATCGCTCGGCTGGAGCCGAGGCATCCTCACAGGCTGATTACCGTCCGGACCAATCCTCAGCGAGGGAGGCTTGACCACAGCTTCTACTTTGAGCTACCTTCCAGGTGGAGCAGGGGACGGGTGCACTTCGTTTTCGATCTGAACCCGGGGGAGCTGGTCCCGGAACGCGACCTGACCAATAATCGGCGTGAAGCGACGGTCACCTTCCAGGAGACGCGACCACTGGATATCGTGATGGTTCGCGTGCGGTATGAGTCGCAGGCGGCGGGGCAGAAAAAACCGACCGTCTACCTGCCTCCCCTTCAGGCGGCGTTCGAGACGCCCCGCTACACGGAGAAGACCTTCCCCCTGTCCCAGATTCGCCTCTGGTGGCCGGTGGGCTACGCTATCCTCCCCTTCAAGCATGACTTGACGAGGCGGGCGGGGTGGGAGGCGCTGCTGGACAAGCTGAACTGGCTGCGGATCCGCTCTGTCAATACGCGTCGTAACTGGTACGGGTTGGTGGACAAGAACATCCCTAAACTGGCCGTCGCGGGATTAGGCTCAACCAGGGTGCCGGTGGCAGCCGGGATAGCGTTTAACGGCCGCGCCATGGCACATGAGCTGGGCCACAACTTTGGACGAGCACATGCCCCCAGCGCGCGAGACAAGAAAGGAAAGGTCATTGACCCACATTGCAAGGATCCAAGCGGTGAGGACACCAACTATCCGAATTACAAGAATCCGCAAGGTGTCCCCTATCCGCGCTCTTCCATTGGCGAATTCGGATTCGACGTCTTCAGCTTTACCCCGATCGTGTATGACCCGGCGTCCACCTATGATCTTATGTCATACTGCTGGCCAGGTTGGGTCAGCCCATACACGTATCAGGCGCTCTTCAAAAAGCTGGTAATCCGCCCAGGGTCCAGCGCCGCGCGGGGGACCGACCAGGAGCAACCTTATCTGCTCATCAATGGCTCCGTAGATGTGGAGGCCGATACAGGAGAGTTAGGGTTCGCCTATGTGGAAGGACGCCCAGTAGGCACGGCCGATGCCCCGGGAGAGGGTGCCTACCGCCTGGAACTGCGGGATGCGACGGGCAACGTCCTGTTCACACGCTACTTTGAGCCACAGCAGTACATCGCTGACTCCGACACCTCAGAGCCCCGACGCTATTGGATAGAGGTGCTGCCATTCCCAATCGGCACGCGATCGATCGTCCTTCTGCACGGAGAGAAGGTCCTGGACACCCGCCAGGTCAGCCCCAATCCGCCCACGGTCACGATAGACTATCCCAACGGCGGCGAGGCGCTCGACGGATCGATCACAATACGCTGGCATGGCAGCGATCCCGATGGCGACC
>JAJRVX010000317.1:0-4759 GCA_024277095.1 Chloroflexota bacterium | reverse complement strand
TCGCGGGGCTGGACGGCTGGTCGTGGAGCGACGCGAGTCACGGTCTCTTGTTGGTTCACGTCCATATCGAGCACGCGGCTGCGGGATATCCTCGGACACCTTGTCGGTGGCTGAGAGGAAGAAGGGAGGGAGAATGAGAAGGAAGCCTCTGTGTCCCCGGCGTTCCTGCAGCAAAGGAGAGCGTGTTCAGCGCACATGGAGCCTTTATGAGCAATCACCGCCGGAGAGGTGAGCCGTGGGTCGATCAGGGCGTGGCTCGGGCGCGCTTGAGGCAAAAGCCAAATGCTTGTAAAATACGGCATCGCCGTCTGGCCGGCTTGGCTCATACTTCACGCGAGAGAGGACATGAACGTAGAGAGAGACTCCCCCGAAGCTCGTTTCCTGGTCACCGGCGCCCAGGGGTGTATCGGCGCCTGGACGATTCGTCACCTGGTGCGGGAGGGATATCGGCCGATCGCCTTCGATCTCGATCCGACGCCGACCCGGCTCCGGTTGATCGCCTCGCCAGCGGAGATGGAGCGCGTCCACTTCATCGCGGGGGATGTGACCGATCTGGACCATCTGGCTCGCGTCGTGTCGGCTCATGGGATCACCCACATCATTCATCTCGCGGCTTTGCAGGTGCCCGCGTGCCGGGCCAATCCTCTGCGTGGGGCTCAGGTGAACGTGATCGGCACCCTGAACGTGTTGGAGACGGCGCGACGCTTTGCTGGGCAGGTTCAGCGCGTTGTGTACGCGTCATCGGCGGCGGTCTATGGCCCGCCGGACCTGTATGAGTCAGAGCCCGTGGCGGAGGCAGGCCCCCTGTCGCCCGCGACGCATTACGGCGTGTTCAAACTGTGTAACGAAGGGAATGCCCGTGTGTACTGGCAGGATCACGGGGTGAGCTCCATCGGGCTGCGACCCTGGACCGTGTACGGGGTGGGCAGGGATCAGGGGCTTACCTCGGATCCCACTCGGGCCATCGTGGCCGCGTTGCTGGGACGGAGGTTCCACATCGGATTCGGTGGCCGGACGGATATGCAGTATGTGGAGGATGTGGCGCGCACATTCGTGGCCTGCTCTCTCGTACCTCACCGGGGGGCAGGCGTGTTTAATCTAAGAGGCGACGTTGTGACCGTGGAGGAGATCATCGACGCGATCGAAGCGGCCATCCCTGGGGCCCGGCAGCTGATCACGTGTGCTGATGCCCCCATACCGATCGCTCCCTCCCTGGATGGAAGCGCGTTGCGTGAACAGTTAGGAGAGGTCCCCCACACGCCCCTGCGAGAGGGCATCGCTCGCACGGCTGAGGCGTTTCGCCAGCTTCTGTTCGAAAGACAGATATCCCCCGCAGAGCTGGGCCTCGCCTCCGAAGCATAGCAGTTCCCACGTGACGGTTGGTTTGCGAGCGCTGAAGCGGTCGTTTGTGGAATAGCCCATATAGTTTATGAGAGGTGATGGAAATGTCAGGTACTTCGCAGCAGTCATCGACGAATTTGGCCAAGGGACTGGAAGGGGTTGTCGTCACCACAACGGAGCTCAGTAAGGTAGATGGTACGGCCGGACGCCTTTACTACCGAGGTTATAGCATCGACGATCTGGCCCAGCACGCGACGTTTGAGGAGGTCGCCTACCTGCTTTGGTTCGGTCATCTGCCCAACCAGAGCGAGCTTGCCATGATCCACGAGCGGATGATCGGATGTCGCTCCATGGATCGTGAGTTGCTTGACAGTCTTCGCCACATCCCGCTTGGCGCGCCACCTATGGCGGTCCTTCGCAGCGCGGTGTCCCTGTTAGGGCACTATGATCCTGATGCGGAGGATAACAGCCCTGACGCCGCGATGGATAAGGCCTGTCGGCTGACCGGCCAGATCGCCAACGCCATCGCCGCTTTTGATCGGATTCGCAACGGATTGGAGCCCATCGAACCGCGGGAGGATCTGAGCCACGCCGCGAATTTCCTGTACATGCTGAGCGGCGAGGAGCCCTCACCGGTCGCCAGCCAGGCGTTGGAGATGTACCTGATCCTGCTGGCAGATCACGAGTTCAATGCCTCCACTTTCGTCGCCCGGGTGACGGCCTCCACGCTCTCCGACCTGTATTCGGCGATCACGGCGGCCATCGGCACGTTGAAAGGCCCGCTGCACGGCGCGGCCAATCAGAAGGCGTTGGAGCAGTTCCTGGAGATCGGGAGCGTGGAGAACGTGCCGGCCTGGTTTGAGAAGGCCAAGGCCGAGCGACGACGGATCATGGGGGTGGGCCATCGCGTGTACAAGGTCTTCGACCCACGTGCGCGCCACCTGCGCGAGATGGCTCTGCGGCTGAACGAGACCGCCCAGGACCGGCGGCTCCTGAGCATCGCGCTGAAGCTGGAGGAACTCGTCGAGTCAGACCCCTATTTCTCCGAGCGACAGCTGCATCCCAACGTGGACTATTACTCCGCTCCCGTGCTCTACACCCTGGGGATCGCCGCCGACCTGTTCCCGACCATCTTCGCGATGAGCCGCATCGTCGGGTGGACCGCCCACGTCATGGAGCAGTGGGCGGACAATCGCCTGATCCGCCCCAGAGCCCAGTACGTTGGCCCGGTGGATCTTCCCTGGATCCCGCTGGAGCAGCGGAGCTGAGCCAGGATATCGAAAACCGTCGCGGGTCTCCCGCCGAGGGAACCTGCATGCGTGCAGAGAGGCAGAGATCTCCAGGCCCGCTCGGCTTGGGTTCTCCGCCTCTCTCTACGTGATCTGCTTTCTGGGATGAGCGCTCACTCGGCCTCACCATCCGGGTCGCCGATCTCGGCCGGGCTTCAGGAGTGGCTCCTGGCGGAGGCGAACCCCTCGGCCCGCTACTGGGCCCTGCGCACGCTGCTGGGCCGTCCGGAGGATGATCCGGAGGTGCGCGAGGCTCGGGCGGCCATTCCCCGGGTCTCCCCGGCTCTGGATATTCTGCGCGCCCAGTGGCCCGGGGGCTACTGGGTCGCGCCGGGGACCGGCTATAGCCCCAGATATCGGGCGACCATCTGGCAGATCCTCTTCCTGGCGCAACTGGGGGCCCCTCCGATCGACGGCATCCGCCGCGCCTGCGCGTATGTTCTGGCGCATGCTCGCCTGCCGGATGGGCGGTTCACCGCCGGGCAGCGCGAGCGAGGGGCCTTCCTCTGTCTCAACGGGAATCTCTTGAGGGCGCTGTGCTGGTTCGGGTTGCGGGATGACCCTCGGGTTCAGGAGGCGGCGGGCGCTCTGGCCGCCCAGGTCGTTCACCAGGGCCTGCGGTGTCGATGCAACGGGCGCGAGAGGTCCGGCCCCATGACGGGAGGGCTCCCCTGCGCCTGGGGGGCGGTCAAGGCCGGGTTGGGATTGCTGGAAGCGGGCGCGACGGAGCGCGGGAGGATGGCTGCGCTTGCTGAGATCGAGCGGTTGCTGGTTCGGCACGACCTGGTCACGGCCGACTTCCCGACGCCAACCGAGCCCAGCCCGCTCTGGTGGCGATTCGGGTTCCCGCTGGGGTACCACAGCGACGCGTTGGAGGCCCTGTTGCTGCTCGGCCGGCTGGGGCATCAGGCCGATTCGGATATGCGCCCCGCGGTGCGTCGTGTGCTCGCCAGGCGGGACGGCCGGGGGCGGTGGCGCTTGGAGTACCGTCTGGAGAGGACATGGGGGGATTTCGGGGCGCTCGGACGGCCGAATAAGTGGGTCACCCTGCGGGCCCTCTGGGCTCTCCAGGCGGTCGGGGCTCTCCCTCAGCCCGGCTGAGACGTCGGCGGGGTGCTGCGGGGAACGCGCCATCGGCCGATGATCTGTTGCACGGCGCGCAGCCAGGAATCCCCTTCGGCCCCGAAGCCCTCGTGGCGGAACCGGTAATCGTTCTTGCGGATGAACTCGGAGAGCTCCCGGCTGAGCGCTTGCCACTGGTCCAGCTGCAGCTCGACCAGGAACTCGTAGGCCCGTTGTGTGCGCACGAGCTCCAACGCGCGTCGGAAATGGGACAGGCAGAGGCCGTCGGACTGGCGCATCGCCTCGAGGAATTCGGGATCTTCCTCCAGGTGATCGTTTATGGTGCCGAGGTAGACATCTTCCATCATCCGTCGCTCGGCGCAGGCGGGACACATCTGTTGCGGCCCGAGGGTGTTCACCAGGTCGGCGGTGGCCGTGCATGCGCGTACGCTATCCCTCGCCTCGAGGACTCGCCGCCATAGCGAGGGCGTCCGGTAATGGCCTGCCGCGAGCGCTCGGATGAGATTGTCGATGACGTCCTTGTAGATGATCGCCACACCCAGCGCGTGGCCGATCTCGATCACCTGCCGGGCGTGCTCGGGGCAGAATCCTCGCGCCAGCCGCAGGCGCTCACGTATGTTGATGGCGTTGACGTCGGCGTACATGAGCTGATCCAGGTAGCTGGCGACGGCTTCCAGCGTCAGCCGGCATACCGGGCAGCCGGGCAGGTCCAAGACTTCACATAGTTTCTGATAGGCGATATGCTTATCCACGGTCACACACCTCATCAGGCTATTCGAAGTGTAACACAGATCAGAGGGCCGGCAAAGAATCCATGATGACCGGTAGTGTATCCAAAAAGGTGGAAATTTCGCGAGGCCCATCGCAAGCCCACCGGGGAGGTGCGGAGGGACCTCCCTCCGCCAAAACATCCTCTTTTTCCGCTTTGCACCTGTCCTTTCCCGGCCTGATTCGGGTGGGCAAGGCCGGGCAAGGCAGGTGAGGGGCGGAAACCGGGAGGTTTCTTTTGAGGGGCTGCGCCCCTCAAAGCTCCCTGCTGTATTTCC
>JAJRVX010000316.1:0-5445 GCA_024277095.1 Chloroflexota bacterium | reverse complement strand
CTGGAGAGATGAAGCACAACCCGAAGCAGCAATGGTGCCCCAACGAAGAGCCGATGCTCACGGAGCGCTTCTCCCCAGCCATGAGCAATCCTTTCAGAAAGATCCACTTAGGAGATCAGACAAAATGGCAAAGACGATAACTGAGTACGCATTTCGAACAAAGCTGAACCTACCATACGAGCAGGCCGTGGAGAAGGTGGTCGGGGCATTGAAGAAGGAAGGGTTCGGCGTGTTGACGGAGATCGATGTGAAGGCGACGCTGAAGAAGAAACTGGATATCGACTTCCGCAGATACGTCATCCTGGGCGCCTGCAACCCATCGCTGGCCCATCAGGCGCTGAACACGGAGCTGGAGATCGGGCTGTTGCTGCCATGCAACGTCATCGTCTACGAAGAGGACGGCGGCAGCGTTGTGTCCATCGTGGATCCCATCTCCATGTTGGGAGTTGTGGAGAATCCGGATCTGGATTCAATAGCCCGTGAAGCACGAGCCCGGCTGCAACGAGTGATCGAGGCAGTGCAGGACTGATCGCATCACGGCAACGCCATGAGGAATCCCCCGGCGCCAGCTACGGCGTCGGGGGATTCTTCGTTTCTGGCAAGCTCCTTCTCTTCATCTTTTTCCGCTTTGCACCTGTTCTTTCCCGGCCTGATTCGGGTGGGCAAGGCCGGGCAAGGCAGGTGAGGGGCGGAAACAGGGAAGTCTCTTTTGAGGGGCTGCGCCCCTCAAAGCTCCCTGCTGTATCTCCACCGAAAAAGATACACTAGCGGAGAACATCCAGACTTGACAGACGAGGAAAGACGTGGATAATATATGAGTACTCGTTCAGATGTCCAGGGGGCCACCGTGCAAATCCGTGAGCACGAGAGGGCATAGGAGGCTCAAGCGTGCCGCATCTGATCTGTCGGAACCAAAAGGGATGTCTGACACGTCTCGGGGCGACTGGTCAGTCGCCCCTTTTTCAGGGGCATTTATATGAATACTCACTCACATATAGCAATGTTCACGAATGGGTGCACAAGAACGAACGATGCAACCTTCGCTGGCGAAGGAGTACCGGATGAATGAGCAAACCCTCCGACTGGAGATCCCCGTCCTCTTGCCCGGGGTCGAGGACGAGCGCGATCAATGCGTGGAACGCTTGCAAGAGCTGCTGGGCCAGCGTAAGGGCATCCATCAGGTCCACGTGAAGCGAGAGAACGGACAGGCACGGCTGTGCATTCACTATGATCCCGGCGTGACCTCCCTATCGCAGGTACAGCGCTGGGCCGAGCAAGCGGGCGCTCAGGTGAGCGATCGCTACCGCCATGAGACGGTGCGCATTACAGGCATGGACTGCCCCGACTGCGCCCTCAGCATCGAGCACATCCTGGGGCGGATGGACGGCATCCTCAGTGTCTCCGTCAACTACGCGGCCGAGAGGATGCGCATCGAGTACGACAGCCAGGTCGTCTCTCGCCAGGACATCTTCAAGCGCGTGGCCTATCTGGGATATGAGATCTCGGAGGAGGAAGAGGAACGCGGCTGGCTGCGGGAGAACTGGGAGCTCGTCCTGGCCATCCTATCCGGCGCCTTCCTGCTCCTGGGATGGATCGGCGAGAGCTTCCTGGGCCTGCCTCGCCCGGCGGCCATTGGCCTCTACGCCCTCGCCTACGTGACGGGAGGGTACGATGCCACGCGGCACGGGCTTAAGGCCGTACGCCACCTGCGGTTTGACATCGACTTCCTGATGGTCGTGGCCGCCATCGGCGCCGCGGTGCTGGGCGAATGGGCGGAGGGGGCGTTGCTCCTCTTCCTCTTCAGCCTGGGCCACGCCCTGGAACACTACGCCACCGGCAAGGCACGGGCGGCCATCCGCGCCCTGGGCGAGCTGACCCCTGAGACGGCCCTGGTGCGACGCGACGGGCGGGAGGTCGAGCTTCCGGTGAGGGAGGTGATGCGCGGCGACATCGTCGTGGTCCGCCCCGGCGATCGCATCCCGGTGGACGGCCGGGTGATCCAGGGGCGGTCGGCCGTGGACCAGTCGCCCATCACCGGCGAGAGCGTGCCGGTGGAGAAAGGCGAGGGGGACGAGGTATTCGCGGGCACGGTCAACGGCGAGGGAACGCTGGAGATCGAGGTGACCCGCCTGGCCCAGGACACCACCCTGGCCCGCGTGATCCGGATGGTGGAGGAGGC
Source organism: Chloroflexota bacterium (assembly GCA_024277095.1). Taxonomy (GTDB): domain Bacteria; phylum Chloroflexota; class Anaerolineae; order DUEN01; family DUEN01; genus DUEN01. The sequence continues at coordinate 3,266 of JAJRVX010000316.1, read as the reverse complement.
TCAAACGCAAAAATCCCCCACCCAGCAGTTCACCGAGAGGTTCGAGCGCATCTTCGTGCCGACGGTGCTGGCCGGCGTGGTCGGGGTCATCTTCCTGCCGCCGTTGGTCGGCTGGCTGCCCGCTGGGGAGGCCTTCCTGCGCGGGATGACCATCCTGGTGGCGGCCAGCCCATGCGCCCTGGCCATCGCCACCCCGTCGGCCGTGCTATCGGGCATCGCCCAGGCGGCCCGCAACGGGGTGCTGATCAAAGGGGGCGTGTACCTGGAGAACCTGGGGGCGATACGGGCCATGGCCTTCGACAAGACGGGCACCCTGACCCATGGCCAGCCCAAGGTGACCGACATTCTCGTTAGACGACGGACGACAGACGAGGGTGCGCCGACCGGCGCTGACCGTGCAGAAGATGAGATCCTCCGCGTTGCTGCGGCGGTGGAGATCCGGTCAAACCACCCGCTGGCGCAGGCCGTCGTGCGGGAGGCCGAGCGACGGGGGCTGACCCTGCCTCAGGCTGGCGACCTGGAATCGATCACGGGACGGGGCGTGCGTTCCACGCTGGACGGCCAGCCGGTGCTCATCGGCAACCTGGGCCTGTTTGAGGTGGAAGGCCTGGCCGTGCCGGAGGACATCCGAGCCCAGATGGAGGCCCTGGAGGCCGAGGGCAAGACGACCATGATCGTCTACGGACCGACGCCGGCATCGGATGGTCAGGCGCCCTTGGCGGACTTCCTGGGGATCATCGCCCTGGCCGACACGCCGCGCCCGGAGGCCGGGGAGACCCTGGAGCGGCTGCGGGCGTTGGGCATCCGAGAGACGATCATGCTCACCGGCGACAACGAACGGGTGGCGGCGGCCATCGCCCGACAGGTGGGGCTGACCGATTTCAAGGCCAACCTGCTGCCCGAGCAGAAGGTGGAGGTTATCCAGGCGCTGTTGACGCAGTACGGCCGAGTGGCCATGGTCGGCGATGGCGTCAACGACGCCCCGGCCCTGGCCCAGGCCACGGTGGGCATCGCCATGGGCGGCGCGGGCACCGATGTGGCGTTGGAGACGGCCGACGTGGCCCTCATGGCCGACGACCTGTCGAAGCTCCCCTTCGCCGTGGGGCTCAGCCGTCAGGCGCGTCGGATCATCCGACAGAACCTGATCGCCTCGCTGGGCGTGGTCATCCTCCTGATCCCGATGGCCCTCTTCGGGCTGGTGGGCATCGGGATCGCCATCGTCTTCCATGAGGGGAGCACGCTGGTGGTCGTGGCCAATGCGCTGCGGCTGTTGGGATACGAGAAGGCGATTGATCGTCCTCTTCGGCAATGAGGCGCGACGCTACATCGCCGCCGTGCCGAGATATGTACCCAGATGAGTCGCATATCCGCGTGATAGGGAGGGATGACATCTATGAGAAGTCCGTCGCCGTTTGAGCAGAGCCCTCGCGTACGCCGTCCCATCCGGCTCCTGTCCGTGCTGCTGGTGCTGCTCTCCCTGGCCCTGGCCGGGTGCGGCGGCCGAGAGGAGGCAGGCCGGCGAGAGCTGAAGCTGGCGCCGGCCTCCCAGTTGCCCAAAGAGGTCCAGAGGGCGCCGACCACGGTGCGCGAGGCGTACCAGTTCGCCCTGGCCAATCCCGATGTGCTCAAATATATCCCCTGCTACTGCGGCTGCGGCGCTGACCACGGGAGCGTCAAGGACTGCTTCGTACGCGAGGTACGCCCCGACGGGTCGGCCGTGTTCGACGAGATGGGCTTGGGCTGAAGCATCTGCGTGGACATCACGCGTGACGTGATGCGCTACTGGCAGGAGGGAAAGTCGCTGGTCGAGATCAGGGAGAGGATCGACGCCACCTACAGCCGTTTCGGGCCGCCAACGGACACGGAGTGGCCACAGCAGTAGGGGCGAGGCATTCCCACTGGTATGGTTACCGGTGGGCACACGCCTGGAGGAAATCACCCGCATTCACCACGCGTCGCCAGGGAATGCCTCGCCCAAGGAAGAAGATCAACGATGAAAAGCAAGACGCTGAAGCGATTGAGCTTTCTGGCGGGGATGGGGCTGGCCTTCTGGCTCTGGCAGCGAGAGCGGGACACCGGCGATATAAGCCGGCGGCTGGAACGCGCCACGATCCGGCTCTCCCAGTCCGCCCGCCTGGTGCGGGGCCGGGAGCGAGCCACCTGGGTGCGCCGATTCTACGCCCTGCTGGCGCCGGCCTACGACCTGCTGTTCCTCAAACTGCCGGGCTATCGGCAGGCGGCGCGTGATCTGATCGATCGGCTGGACGTCGGCGCCCATGACGCCGCCCTGGATGTGGGCTGTGGCACCGGGCTGCTGACGCTGCCTCTGGCCGAACGAGCGGGCCGGGTCGTGGGCCTGGACTTGAGCCCATCCATGTTGAGGAAGCTGGCCGCCAAGGCGGCCCGGCGAGGCTTGAACATCGAGCTGCGCCAGGGGAGCGTATTGGAACTGCCCTTCGCCGATGAGGAGTTCACCGTCGTCACCACGGCCTTCATGCTCCTCTATCTGACGCCGGATGAGAAGCAGCGCGCCATGGCCGAGATCCGCCGCGTGCTTGCGCCCGGCGGTCGGCTGGGCTGTCTCAGCAGCCCGGGTGAGATCGCCGACGTCTTCCTGACCCGGGAGGAGTGGGAAGCCTTACTGCACGAAGCCGGGTTCACCGACGTACAAATCGAGGACCGCCGCGAGGTCTTTCGGCTGATCACCGCCCGCAGGGGGGACGGATCATGAAGCGACACCTGCTTGTGGCGGCGAAGCTCATCCCGGTCATCATCGGCGGGCCGCTGTCCCTCTGGCTGACAGCCCGGTCGGGGAGATCTGCGCCACGTCCTCCGTCACCGGCTTGGCTGCAGGATCATCCGGTCCACCGCCGCCACGCACGTTCAGTGCGGATCTCGGGTGCATACGGTCAATTTCCGTAGCAAAGAGATGGAGGCGACGTCACGCTTACGTGTGGTGTCACGGAATCGGGGAATGCTTATCGTGATCGCGCGGGTCACCGCCCTCCGCACGCATGGGGACAAGATGCGGCCGGCTGACCGGCGCCCCATTGGTATCAAGTTAAGCGATGCGGAAGCGTGGCCCCGCATCTCTGGGGTGGCTCGGAGGGGCTGCCGCCCCTCCGAAGAAATCTATTTTCAGCCCCTCACCTGCCGTGTCGGGCCGGAGGCCACCCGCCTAAGGCCCAACCAGGCAGGGAAAAGCCGACAATGAGAGTTTTCCTGCGAAGGAGAAACCCCTCCGCAACTCCCTTGAACCTCAGGAG
>JAJRVX010000315.1:0-14429 GCA_024277095.1 Chloroflexota bacterium | reverse complement strand
TTTCAAAGTCCAACGTCCATATTGGCATACATGGCGCCTGCAGGGACGAGGCAAGGTGTCGTGTCTGTATACGCATCTTCTCGGTTTCCCCCAGCACACGACGTGGCCAGACATACCCCACCACCCACTGTTGAGCCCCCTTCTCCCGGGCTCGGGAGAAGGGGGTTTGGGGGATGAGGGCCGTTTTCCCTCGGTCGATGATCAGGGGAATGTCTTGCGCCGGGCGACACGCGGGGTGTTCCTATCATCCCGATTTCCATCACTGACTTTGAAAAAGCTCTGGGGTCAGGAAATGGCAGGGACATGACCGAGCGCTCCTGCGGAGGCTGCCCCGTGGTAGATAGTGTATCCAAAGTGGTGGAGATTTCGCGCTGACGGCAGTGTATCCAAGATGGTGGAAATTCCGCGAGGCCCATCGCAAGCCCACAGGGGAGGTGCGGAGGGACCTCCCTCCGCCAAAACATCCTTTTTTCGCTTTGCACCGGCCCTTTCCCGGCCCGATTCAGGTGGACCAGGCCGGGCGAGGCAGGTGAGGGGCGGAAACCGGGAGATTTCTTTTGAGGGGCTGCGCCCCTCAAAGCTCCCTGCCGTATTTCCACCGAAAAAGATACACTACCGCGCTGACAACATCCTTGTATGGGGTCACGATCGATGCTATAATAAAGTTGCATGAACGGAAGCACATGGTTTGCCCGTCGCTCCAGTGGTGCCGTTCCGCTTCCCCCTCGCAAGGAGGTTTTCGCGGCGTGTTGTGAGTGATCCCCGTCGAGTGCAGGGAAAGGAGGCAGTCTGATGTATAAGGGCCGAATGTTCCTGATGGTGACGTGGTTGGTCATCTCCATACTGGCGTTAGGGGCCTGTCAATACCAACCGCCCCCGCCGGCCGCAGCCCCGGCTGCGGAGGAAGCAGGCGCCGAGGAGGAAGAGGTCGTTACGCTGCTCTGGGCTTTCTGGGGGAGCCCGCAGGAGGCCAAGACCCACCAGAGCGTCGCCGATGCCTTCATGGCTGAACACCCAAACATCAAGATCGAGACCATGGTGGAGCCCTGGAGCGACTACTTCACCAAGATCCAAACCCTTTGGGCCAGCGGCGACCCCTCCGTGATCCCCGATGTGCTCTTCCTGTGGCCGACGCCCCGATACGCTGCCCAGGGCGTGCTGGAGAATCTCGATCCCTGGATCGAGAAGAGTGGCTATGACCTGAGCGACTACTGGCCCGCCCTGCTGGAGTCGGCCATGTGGAACGGCAGCGTCTACGGCCTGCCGCGAGACATCGGGCTGGAGGTGCTCTACTATCGCAAGGACATCTTCGACGAGGCGGGGGTGGCTTATCCCACCGAGGACTGGACCTGGGATGATCTGGTGGCGGCCGCCGAGAAGCTCACCATCGTCGAGCCCAGTGGCCGGGTGAAGCGCTACGCCCTGGGTATGGAGGGCGGAAAGTATCAGCTATGGGTCGGCCAGAATTACGGCAGCATCCTGGACGATATGCGGAATCCCTCCCGATGTACGCTGACCGAGCCGGCGGCCATGGAAGCTATCCAGTTCTTCGCCGACCTGATGAACAAGAACTACGCCATGCGAGACGCCAATCTCAGCCAGGCCGGCGGCGACACGGCCGTGTTCCTCAGCGGCCAGGTGGCCATGATCATCCAGAACTCCAGCCGGGTGTCGGCGTTCAACGAGGCGGGGCTGGACTATGACGTCCAGGTGGTTCCCATCCCCAAGGGCGGGCAGCGCTCCGCTTCCGCCGGTGGCGCGGCATGGGTGATGAGCGCCGCCAGCGATAACAAGGAGGCAGCCTGGACCTTTCTGAGCTGGCTGCAGAGCAAGGATGGCGGCCAGCGCCTCTACACCGAGTCCGGGGAGATCTTCCCCGCGCTGAAGTCCGTGGCCTACTCCGACGTCTTCCTCCGCTCCGGAAAGCCACCGGCCAATCGCAAGGCCTTCCTCATCGAGGCGGAGAACGCCAAGGTCGGGCGGTTCGGCTACTTCGATGAGTGGGGTGAGCTGAACGGCTCCATCATCCTGCCGGGGATGCAGCGCATCTGGGCGGGCGAGGACCCCGAGAAGGTGGTGCCGGAGGTCTGCGAGCAGGTAGATGCCTTCCTGGCGGAGCACGGCTATCCCAAGTGATCCGGAGCCCCTGGGTGTGGTCCAAACGAGAGAGATGAGGTGACGTGATGGGTCATGCGGCCGCATGGCCCATCACCTTGTTCTCCCCTGATGTGTGGTCGCGCCCCCATCCTACAGGTCATCGTGGTCCGGAGAGTGAGCCATGACCGTTGCACACGGCCGATCCGCCCCCACCGTGAATCGCCGGTGGCTTCGGTGGCGCCCTGATCAGCAGTGGGAGGCGTATCTCTTCCTGGTGCCCAGCCTGATCGGGTTCCTGATCTTCACTGCCCTTCCCGTGATCGCCTCCCTGGCGTTGAGCTGTGTGCGTTGGAACCTGCTCACCCCGCCGACCTTTGTCGGCGCGGCGAATTACGTGCAGCTCCTGGCCCGGGATCGCATCTTCCAGAAGGTGTTCTGGAACACGGCCTATTTCATCGTCACGATCGTGCCACTGCAGTTGATCCTGGGGCTGATGATGGCCGTGGCTCTGAACCGCCCGATCCGGGGGCGGACGGTCTATCGGCTGATCTACTTCATGCCCGTGGTCACCACCATCGTGGCGGCCGCTCTCATCTTCCAGTGGATGTTCAACCGGGATTTCGGCGTGGTCAGCGCCATGATCTGGAAGCTGGCCGAATGGACGGGGCTTCCCATCACGCCCCCTGACTGGCTGAACAGCCCGACCTGGGCCCGGCCGGCCGTCGTCATCCTCACCCTCTGGAAGAACACCGGCTTCACCATGGTGATCTATCTGGCCGGCTTGCAGGCCATCCCTCGTGAGCTTTACGACGCGGCCGAGGTGGATGGGGCGAACGCCTGGCAGCGTTTCCGTCATATCACCATTCCCATGGTGAGCCCGACCACGTTCTTCCTGCTGGTGATCCAGATGATCGGTGCCTTTCAGCTCTTCAGCGAGCCGTACGTGATGACCCGGGGCGGGCCGGCCCAGGCGACCCTGACCATCGTCTACTATATCTACCAGAACGCCTTCGAGTTCGGGCGTATGGGCAAGGCCTCGGCCATCGCCTGGGTGTTGTTCGCCTTCATCTTCGCCTTCACGCTCATCCAGACCCGATTGCAGCGGCATTGGGTGCATTACGAGGCGGGGGAGTAGGTCCATGGTGGCGCGTATGCGATCCACGCTCCTCGGCAGAAGGCATCCTCGATCGGGCACGTGGGTGGCCCATCTGGCGTTGCATGGGGCGTTGTTGGTTGGCAGCGTTTTCATGCTGTTGCCTTTCGCCTGGATGCTCAGCACCTCGTTGAAGGAGCCCCGGGAGGTCTTCACCTATCCGCCCGTGTGGATCCCCAGCCGGATCGCCTGGGAGAATTACGTGGAGACGGTCTCGGTCATGCCCTTCGGCCGCTTCTATCTGAACAGCGCCATCGTCGCCGTCAGCATCACCGCCCTTCAGATTCTGACCTCCTCGCTGGCGGCCTTCGCCTTCGCCCGGCTGCGCTTCTGGGGCCGTGAGCCGCTTTTCATGCTCTACCTGGCCACCCTGATGATCCCCTTTCAGGTGACCATGATCCCGAATTTTATCCTCATCCGCTATCTGGGCTGGTACGATTCCTATAAAGCGCTAATCCTGCCACCGGCGTTTTCGGCCTTCAGCACCTTCCTGTTGCGCCAGTACATGCGCACTATCCCGATGGATCTGGACGAGGCCGCTCGTATCGACGGCGCGTCCTCTTGGCGTATCTGGGGGCAGGTGATCATGCCGCTGAGCGGCCCGGCGATCGCCGCCCTCTCCATCTTCGTCTTCCTGGGGGCCTGGAACGACTTCCTGTGGCCCCTGGTGATCACGACCTCGCTGGACATGCGTACGCTGCCCGTGGGCCTGAGTGCCTTTCAGGGGCAGTATAATGTACAATGGCATCTGCTGATGGCCGGGTCCGTGATCGCCCTGGTCCCGGTGTTGGTCGTGTACATCGTCGCCCAGAGGTGGTTCGTAGAGGGGATCACGCTCTCGGGCATGGGAGGACGTTGATCGGATGGGGTGTGGGAAGCGATGAGTGAACGGCGTGTCTTGCTGGGGATCTTTGCCCACCCGGACGATGAGAGCTTTGGCCCGGGTGGGACGCTGGCCCGCTACGCCGCCGAGGGGGTGGACGTTCATGTGATCGTGGCGACTGACGGCGACGCCGGATCTGTGGAGGATGTGGGTCGCCTGGAGGGTCACAGCAGCCTGGCGGAGGTGCGGGCGGAGGAGTTGGCGAAGGCTGCGGAGGCGCTGGGCCTTGCCGGCGTGTGGATGCTACCCTATCGGGACAGCGGGATGCGAGGTAGCCCGGACAATCGGCATCCTCGTGCGCTGGTTCAGCAGCCGCTGGATGCGCTGGTGGGGGAGCTGGTGCGGCTGATCCGTCGGCTGCGCCCCCAGGTGATCATCACGCACGATCCGTTTGGCGGATACGGCCACCCGGATCACATCCTGGTCTCCCGGGCGGCCACCGCCGCCTTTCACCTCGCCGCCGATCCGGACGCGGCGCGGGAGGGCGATCGACCGCCGTATCGCCCTCAAAAGCTCTATTACACGGCGATGGACAAGCGCGTGCTCCGATGGATCGTGCGGCTGATGTGGCTTGTGGGACGGGATCCGACGGCCATTGGGCGCAACCGGGACATCAACCTGGTGGAGATCAGCCGGCAGGAGACGCCCGTGCATGCGCGGATCGATGTGTCCGCGTACCTGCCGCGGAAGGAGGCGGCCAGCCGGGCTCACGCCAGCCAGTACAGCGGCGGGCCTTCCTTCGTGAAGGTTTTGCCGCCCTTTTTGCGCCGCCGTGTTTTGAGCACGGAGGTCTTCACGCGGGCCTTCCCACCGCCGACCGGGCGGGTCGAGACCGACCTGTTCGACGGGGTGGAGCTTGAATAAATCGAAGGAGGGAACATGAGACCGATAAGCAAGGTTGCACCGGACTGGTGGGATTACACCACGCTCGATCGGGAGATCCTGGATGATGCCGCCCGGCTGACGGCGGACGACCTGTTGGGGTTGAGCCGGGAGGGGTTCACCGTCCGGTTCTATGACACCGTCGAGGAGTTCTATCTGGCCGAGGCGTTGGAGTACATCACGGCCTGGATGCAGGCCACGGACGATGAGCCTGCCGGCATCTGCGGCCCCATCGGGCCCACCGAGCAGTTGCCCCTGGTGGCGCGCCTGGTCAACGAGCTGGGCATCTCCTTGCGGAACTGTCACTTCTGGGGCATGGACGAGTGGGTCGTGGATGGCAAGGAGGTGGGGATGGACTTCCCCCTCAGCTTCGCCAGGGCGGATATGGAGCTGTGCTTCAACCGCATCCGTCCCGAGCTGGCCATGCCCAAAGAGAACATCCATTTCCCGGCGGCCGACCCCACGGAGTACATCCGGAGCTGGGAGATGGCGCGATGCGTGGTCATGCAGGGGGGGCAGGGGGAGGTCAAGCACTGGGCCTTCAACGATCCGCCCAAGCGGGAGGGGAAGTATGTGGACGAGCCGCCCCCGCCGGAGGAATATCGCAAGCTCGGCACGCGGGTGGTGGACCTCCATCCCATGACGATCATTCAGAACGCACGCACCTCCGGCGGCGGCGTGGTGCAGAACGTGCCCACCCAGGCGGTCACCGTCGGCCCGATCGAGACGTGGAAGGCGGAGAAGGTGTCGATCTGGCACGCGGGCAACCATGACAATCCGTTCGGCATGCGCCTGACGACGCTGATGATCTCCAAGCGGATTGTGGACACGTCCGTGCCCATGTCCCTGCTGGCCGATCACCCGAACGTGCAGTTCAACTTCCTGCGGAGCGGGATCGGGACCTGCGAGACGGAGATGCATTGATGGGGGCGTGAGGGGAGAATCGGTTCCATCCACATATCAAGATTTGCTTCTTCCTGCTCCTGCGTGTACAATGATTTTGCGGGCCTGAGTGCCCGATCAATGGTGAGTCGGTGCCCTACTCATCGCCGGGAAGGCCCGGAGGGGTAGGGCTTTATCTTTGGTTCGGGAGGGGGCAATGCAGTTCGCCGACCTGTTGGGAGGCGAGGCGCTGACTTTTGACGACGTGTTGCTGGTCCCCGGCTACGCGGAGATCCTGCCATCCGAGGTGGACCTGCGCACCCAGCTGCACGAGAAGCTCGTGCTGAACATCCCGGTGTTGTCCGCCGCCATGGACACGGTGACGGAGGCCCGGATGGCCATCGCGCTGGCCCGGCAGGGTGGCATGGGCGTCATCCACCGGAACCTCGGCCCGGAGGAGCAAGCCGACGAGGTGGACAAGGTCAAGCGTTCCGAGTCCGGCATGATCGTGGACCCCATCACGCTGGGGCCGGATGCCACGCTGGCCGAGGCCGAGGCCATCATGTCGCGCTATCACATCTCCGGCGTGCCCATCACCGACAACGGCCGGCTGGTGGGCATCCTCACCAATCGGGACATCCGGTTCGCCACCCGCTTCGACGCCTCCGTTCGAGAGTACATGACGTCGGAGGGGCTCATCACGGCGCCGGTGGGCACCTCGTTGGAGGAGGCCAAGGCGATCCTGCACAAGTATCGGATCGAGAAGTTGCCGCTGGTGGATCAGGATTTCCGTCTGCGTGGCCTGATCACGTATAAGGATATCCTGAAGAAGCAGGACTTCCCCAACGCGGCGACCGATGATCAGGGGCGGCTCCTGGTCGCCGCCGCTGTGGGGGTGGGCCAGGATCTGGAGGATCGCCTGGAGCTGTTGCTGGACGCCGGGGTGGATGCGGTGGCCGTGGACACGGCGCATGGTCATTCCGCCGCGGTGTTGCAGGCGGTGCGCCGGATCAAGATGATCGCCCCAGATCTCCCCGTGTTGGCCGGGAACGTGGTCACGGCCGAGGGGGTGGAGGCGCTGATCGAGGCGGGCGCCGATGTGATCAAGGTGGGGGTTGGCGCCGGGTCCATCTGCACCACCCGTGTCGTGGCCGGGGCGGGTGTGCCGCAGATGACGGCCATCGCCGAATGTGCGGCAGCGGCGCGGCCGCGCGGCGTCCCCGTCATCGCCGATGGCGGCATCAAGTACTCCGGTGACATCGTGAAGGCGCTGGCGGCCGGGGCGGACGCCGTCATGTTGGGGTCGCTCCTGGCCGGTCTGGACGAGTCGCCCGGGGAGATGGTGATCTACGAGGGGCGACGGTTTAAGGAGTACCGGGGCATGGGCTCCCTGGGCGCCATGAAGGGGCGTGCCCGTGATCGCTATGCCTCCTCCCAGGATGCGAGCGACCTGGACGTGTCTACCGGCAAGCTGGTGCCGGAGGGGATCGAGGGGCAGGTGCCGTACAAGGGGCGCCTGGCGGATTACATGTTCCAGTTGATGGGGGGGCTGCGCTCGGGCATGGGATATGTGGGCGCGGCGAACCTGCGGGAGTTGCGGGAGAAGGCCCGCTTCGTGCGTATCACGAACGCTGGATTCATCGAGAGCCATCCGCACAGTGTCTTCATCACAAAAGAGGCGCCAAACTATCAGGTTACCCCGCGCTAGGCGATGTCGCCTGACGCGGGCTGCTTGGGTGCGCGAGCGAACCGCCTTTTCCGGATTCGGCAGTGGAGGCAGGGTGGGCGGTTTGACGCACATATCGCCAGCAGGCGGGTGCCATGGCCGGCATACCGATCGAGGATCGGGTGTGCTGGCCTATTTTACTTTCCGCAGTCGTAGCCATTCGGAGATAGGGACCTCATGATCTATTGCGTTGAGGTGTCGACCCGCGAGGGGATCCGTGATGCGCGCGGGGAGAGCATCCTGCGGCAGGTGGACGCGTTGGGCATCGATGGCGTGAACGCCGTCCGCGTGACTGACCTGTATTTCCTGCAAGGGGATCTGGATCCTGAGGCCGTGGAGCGGCTGGCCGACACGCTGTTGCACGATCCGGTGGTGGAGGAGGCCCGGTGGCGCCCGTTTCCCGACGGGGATGGAGACCGTTCGGTCCCCGGCGCGTGGGTCGTCGAGGTGTCCCTGTTGCCGGGCGTGACCGACAGCGTGGCCGAGAGCCTGTTGGAGGGCGCTCGCATGATCGGCGTGGCGGGATTGGAGCGTGCGGCCACGGGCCAGCGCTACACGCTGCAGGGCGCCCTGAGCGAGTATCAGGCGCGCCTCATCGCCGAGCGCCTGCTGGTCAACGAGGTCATCCAGACATACGCGATCAACCGGGCGATCGACCCGCCGTTCGTGCCGGTGCAGGAGGCCGACGATACGGTGGAGGTGATCCCCATCACCGGAGCGGACGACGACGCCCTGGAGGCCATCAGCCGGGAGCGCCGCCTGTCGTTGGATTTGAACGAGATGCGTGCCATCCAGGCCTACTATCGTCGGGAGGGCCGCGAGCCTACTGACGTAGAGCTGGAGACCCTGGCGCAGACCTGGTCGGAGCACTGTGTGCACAAGACGTTCAAGGCGTTCATCACCTACGAGGAGCCGGGGCCGGACGGGACCCCGCGGCATCGTCACATCGATTCGCTGCTCAAGACGTACATTCGCGCCGCCACGGAGCGGGTCGACAAGCCCTGGGTGCGCTCCGCTTTCGTGGACAACGCGGGCATCGTGGCCTTTGACGATCGATTCGACCTGGCCTTCAAGGTGGAGACGCACAACCACCCCTCGGCGCTGGAGCCGTTCGGTGGGGCCAACACGGGGGTGGGAGGCGTCGTGCGGGATGTCCTGGGGGTCAGCGCCCGGCCCATCGCGAACACGGACGTGCTCTGCTTCGGCCCACAGGATCTGCCGTTCTCCGAGCTGCCGACCGGCGTGTTGCATCCCCGCCGCATCGCCGACGGGGTGACGGCCGGCATCGAGGATTACGGCAACAAGATGGGGATCCCCACCGTCAACGGGGCCATCCTCTACGATCCGGGTTACACGGCCAATCCGCTGGTGTTCTGCGGCTGTCTCGGCATCCTGCCTCGTGGTGCCCACCCTCGCGAGCCGCAGCCCGGCGATCTGGTCGTCGTGATCGGCGGGCGCACGGGGCGCGATGGGCTGCGCGGCGCCACCTTCTCCTCCATGGAGATGACCCACGAGACGGGCGAGGTGGCCGGCAGCGCGGTGCAGATCGGGCATCCCATCCACGAGAAGCAGGTGCTGGAGGTCGTGTTGCGGGCCCGGGACGAGAGGCTGTACACGGCCATCACCGATTGCGGCGCGGGCGGGCTCTCCTCGGCCGTGGGCGAGATGGGGGCCGAGCTGGGCGCGGAGGTGCATCTGGAGCGGGTGCCGCTGAAGTACGCCGGCCTGCGCCCCTGGGAGATCTGGCTGAGCGAGGCGCAGGAGCGCATGGTGCTGGCCGTGCCGCCCGACCGCTGGCCGCGCCTGCAGGAGATCTGCAAAGGCCAGGACGTGGAGGCCACGGTGCTGGGGACGTTCACCGGCGACGGCCAGCTGACCCTGTACTATGGCGATCGCGTGGTCGGCCGGCTGTCCACGGACTTCCTGCACAACGGCATCCCGCGTCGGCGTCTGCGGGCCGTGTGGACTCCCCCGGCCGTCTCGGAGCCCCATCTCCCCGTGCCCTCGGACTTGACAGCAGACCTGCTGGCGTTGCTGGCCGATCCCGACACGCGCAGCAAGGAGGACGTCGTTCGCCGTTACGATCACGAGGTGCAGGGCGGTACGGTGGTGAAGCCGTTCGTCGGGCGGGAGGACGCCGGGCCGAGCGATGCCGCCGTGCTGTATCCGGGGCTAGAGATTGGGGATCGGAGATTAGCGGGTGATGCTTTGATCTCTGATCTCCGGCCTCAACGCCGTGGGATCGCGGTGGCTTGCGGGATTCGCCCTCGCTATGGGTTCATTGATCCGTACGCCATGGCGTGGGCAGCGGTGGACGAGGCGGTCCGGAACTGCGTCGCCGTGGGCGCGGACCCGGACCGGATCGCGTTGCTGGACAATTTCTGTTGGGGGAACCCCAGCCTGCCGGATCGGTTGGGTGGGCTGGTGCGCTGTGCGCAGGGATGCTACGACGCCGCAGTGGCTTACGGCGCTCCCTTCGTCTCCGGCAAGGACAGCCTGAACAACGAGTACACCGATGCGGAGGGCCGCAAGCGCGCCATCCCCGGCACCCTGCTCATCTCGGCGTTGGGGATCGTGCCGGACGTGCGGCGGACGGTGACGATGGACCTGAAGACCCCTGGGGATTGGCTGTATGTGGTGGGGACGACGGCCGACGAATTGGGCGGGTCGAGTTATTACCATCGGCATGGGGAGCTGGGGGCGAACGTGCCCCAGCCGCCCGAGCGAGGGATCGAGCGGTATCGGGCGCTGCATCGGGCCATCGCTCGGGGGATCGTCCGGGCATGCCACGATTGCTCCGAGGGCGGTTTGGCTGTGGCCCTCGCCGAGATGTGTCTGGCGGGGGGATTGGGGGCGGAGGCGCGCCTGGCCGATGTGCCGCGGGCGGAGGGCGTCGATCGGGACGACGTGGTGGCGTTCAGCGAGTCGTTGGGGCGCTTCCTCGTGGAGGTGACGCCGGAGGATGCGCCCGCGTTTGAGGCGTGTCTGGAAGGGCATCCGATCGCTCGGATTGGGCGTGTACAGGAGGGCGACCGGGTGCAGGTGGTGGGTCTTGACGGCCGCCTTGTGATCGACGTGGACCTCTCAGCGATCGAGCGGGCCTGGCGCGGATAGGAGATGAGGCATGGGGCGCATTTTACGCAATACGCAATACGCAATACGCATTACGCAATACGTAATACGCAGCACGCACCACGCATCACGCATCGTGTCTTCCGCTCTCCTCCTTGCGTTCCTGGGAACCCTCGCCTGGCTCCTCATCGCCTGCGCCGGCAATGGCCCCAGCCCGATCCCGCCCACGGCCACGCCTCCGGTCCCCACGGCGCCCCGGCCGACGGCGTTGCCCAGCCCGACGCCGACGCCGGAGTATTTGGGCCTGGTTCGGCCCGATGGTCCGCTGCCGATTGGGCATCTGGTCTTCTCCACGGCGAACAGCGGCCAGGAGGAGGATGGTGTGGTGTTGTGGGCTCGCTCGGCGCAGCGGGATGACCTCCAGGTTCTCTTGGCGGACACGTCGGACGCGTTGTGGGAGTGCGCCGCTCAGGGATCTGGCCTCTGCGCCGTCGGCGATCGAACGGGACAGGTGTACACCGTCGCGCCCCCCGAGTCGCTGGTGCCGCTGTTGCCGGCGGGCGAGGGCTTGCAGCGGGTGTTCATATCGCCGCCGGGCAACTATGTGGGCCTGGTGAGCGAGGGTTTCATGGTGCTGACCAGCCTGTCGGACCCCTCGGATGTGGTCAACGTGCCGGATATCTCGGCTGTGCGGGATGTGGCGTGGGGCGCCGATGGCACCCGGCTGGCGTTCGTCGTGCTGGGCGAGCGGGAATCGCTCTACGTGATGCGGTTGGGCCCGGAGGGCGTGCCGCCTGCGTTGATCGCCCAGGAGGATGAGGTGCGGTCCCCGGTCTGGGCTAGGGAGCGGCGCAAGCTGGCCTTCGTGGTGCGCGGGTTGGAATCGGCCAGGGGGGGATCGCCTCAGCGTCGGGATGTGTTCGTCGCCGACCTGGAGACGGACGAGTACGTGAACATCACGGAGGCGTTCGGCCCGTTTGTGGGCTGGCGCCCCGCGCAGCCGTTTGGAGGGGATGGGCTGGCCTGGGGGCCGGACGGCGAGGCGTTGGAC
This sequence comes from Chloroflexota bacterium, assembly GCA_024277095.1. Taxonomy (GTDB): domain Bacteria; phylum Chloroflexota; class Anaerolineae; order DUEN01; family DUEN01; genus DUEN01. Next base: position 2,683 of record JAJRVX010000315.1, on the reverse strand, counting down.
TTCGTGTGGGTGCCGCCGGACGAGCGCCCGGATCGGGGGCGTCTGTATCGCTGGTTCTCCGGGTTGGATCCATACGCGGTCATGCCCGTTCTCTACGCGGAGGGACAGGGGTGGAGTGGCCCTCGGTGGTCGCCGGATGGCGCGTGGGAAGCCGCGATCGCTCCCATCGAGGCGCGAGGCGGCGCGGGCGAGCTGTGGGTGAGCCCGGCCGGAGAGGAGTCCTGGACGGCGATCAGCCCGCCCGCTCACTCGGCGGCGCGATTCGTCTGGTCCCCGGATAGCCAGTACCTTGCCTATGAGGTACCCGGCGATGGCATCTGGGTGGTGCCGGTCACCGGAGGCCAGCCGCAGCGCGTCGTATCGGTCGGCGAGCCATATCAGGTGCGGCGCCTCCGCTGGGTTTCGGAACGCGAGTAGGATACCAACTTGGCGATTTCCCATGTCTCGCCGCCGGGACGCGGAGAGCGCGGGGAAGATCAATCCGTTCATCGTCTGAGAGAACGAGTTCGATCAGGACGTGAGTGCGCATGAGACCTCCTGTTTTGATTCTGCATGCAAACGGGACGAACCGGGACCGTGAGGCCGCGTGGGCGTGCGAACTGGCGGGCGGCGCTCCGGAGATCGTTCACATCAACCAGTTGATCGCCGGTGAGCGTCGGCTGATGGATTACCGGATGCTGGTCCTGCCCGGCGGGTTCTCCTATGGCGACGACCTGGGCGCGGGCAAGTTGTGGGCGGTGGCGCTGCGCCATCGGCTGGCGGACGACCTGGCCGCGTTCGTGGAGGCGGGACGGCCGGTCCTGGGCATCTGCAACGGCTTTCAGGTGTTGGTGAAATCGGGGTTGCTGCCGGGGATGACGGACGACGGACGATGGACGATGGGCGAAGGACGACGGAGGACGGAAAACGGAGAGCGGTCGCCCTTCGCCTTTTGTCCTTCGTCGGAGCAGGTGGTGACCCTCACGCGTAACGATTCCGCCCGCTTCGAGTGTCGTTGGGTGTACCTGCGGCCCCAACCGGAGAGCCCGTGTATCTTCACGCAGGGATTGGACGGACTCATCTACTGCCCCGTGGCACATGGCGAGGGGAAGTTCGTCGCCCGGGATGAGGAGACGCTGGCCACTCTGGAGCGGGAGGGGCTCGTCGCGTTGCGGTATGTGGGGCCGGACGGCCGCTCTGCCGGATATCCCTGGAACCCCAACGGCTCGCAGGCGGATATCGCGGGGATCTGCAACCCGGCCGGGACGATCCTGGGGTTGATGCCGCATCCGGAGGATCACATCATCCCGGAGCAGCACCCGCGCTTCCATCGTGGGGAGCGAGGTTCCCTGGGCCTGCCGCTGTTTCGGAACGGCGTGCGATATGCGGCGGAGGTGTGAGACGCGGCGCGGGGAGCGTAAGGAATAGGAAGGGGCATGGAGGGAATATAAGATGAGAGTGCTTGTTCTGGATTGGGCGCGAGCGCGTGCGCTTGGAGGGATCGCGTTCTTTGCAGCGCTGACGGCGTTGACAGCACGGGTGGTGATCCCCTTGCCGTTCACGCCGGTGCCGGTGACGCTGCAGGTATTGGCTGTACTGCTGGCAGGGCTGACCCTGGGAGCGCGAGGAGGCGCAGCCAGCCAGTTGGCCTATCTGACGGCCATCGCTTTGGGGCTTCCGCTTTCTGCCAGAGGCCTGGGCGGGCCGGCGGCCTTCCTGGGCCCCACGGGCGGTTATCTGATCGCGTTCGCTCCCGCGGCCTATGTGGTGGGCGCGCTGGCTCGACCGGGCTGGCGCGTGTGGCTGGCCGCGCTGGCGGGCATCGGCGTGATCTACCTGGGCGGCGCGAGCTGGCTGGCCATCTGGCTGGGCGGCGATTGGGGCAAGGCATGGGCCATGGGCGTGGCCCCGTTCATCGCGGTGGATTTGGGCAAGGCATTGGTGGCGGCCGCGGTGGCCGATGGCGCTCGCCGATTGATAGGAATTGGAGATCAGAGATTGGGGAGAAAGTGATATGACCGTTACCGCCGTTGTGGGCGCGCAGTGGGGGGATGAGGGCAAGGGGCGCGTGGTGGACTATCTGGCCCAGCGTGCAGATGTGGTGATCCGGTTCCAGGGAGGGGATAACGCTGGCCACACCGTTGTGAACGAGTTCGGCACATTCCGGCTGCATCTGGTGCCCTCCGGGATCTTCAACCCCAGGACTCGATGCATCGTGGGTACGGGCACCGTGGTGAACCCGGAGACGCTCTTGCAGGAGATGCGGGAGCTGTCCGAGGCTGGGGTGTCGTTGGACAACCTGTGGCTTTCCGACCGGGCGCATGTGGTGCTGCCGTATCATCGCTTGCTGGACGGGCTGGAGGAGCAATCCCGGGGGCGGGCGCAGATCGGCACGACCAAGCGCGGCATCGGGCCGGCCTACGCGGACAAGGCCGCCCGGCACGGCGTTCGGCTGGGCGATCTCACCCGGCCGGATTACCTGCGTCAGCGCCTGTCGCTGGTACTCGAGCGCAAGAATCGGACCCTGGCGTATTTCGGCCAGCCGCCCGTGGACTTGGAGGAGCTATTGGAGCGGGCGATCGCCTGGGGCGAGGTGCTGGCGTCGAGGATCGTGGATACGTTGCCCATGATCCAGGAGGCGGTGCGAGGCGGCCAGGAGGTGTTGTTGGAGGGCCAGCTGGGCGCTATGCGTGACCTCGATTGG
>JAJRVX010000314.1:0-33289 GCA_024277095.1 Chloroflexota bacterium | reverse complement strand
GATCAGCTAGCGATGGAAACCCAGCGCGTCAGCGTGATCCATCGGCCGAGGAAGCAGGGATTGGGCACCGCTTACGCCGCGGGGTTCCAACGGGCCCTGGGCCTGGGGGCGGAACGCATCCTCACCATGGATGCAGATTTCTCACATGATCCTCGATATATTCCAGCGCTCGTTGAGTGCACGGAGACGTGTGATCTGGCCATCGGTTCGCGATATGTGCCCGGAGGCGCGGTGCGGCTGTGGGGATGGGAGCGGCGGCTGCTGAGCTGGGGGGCAAACGTCATCGCCCGGCTGGCCTTGGGTTTGCACGTGCGCGATTGCACCTCCGGCTTCCGCTGCTACCGAAGCGAGGCTTTGCAGGCGATCCCACTGGAGACTATCAAGGCCGACGGGTACTCCTATCTGATCGAGATGCTCTTCCAATGCCAACTCATGGGCCTCAAGATCGGGGAGACTCCCATCATCTTCGCGGATCGCCGTCGCGGTGCCTCCAAGATCTCCCGACAGGAGATCATCAAGGCTGGGTTCACGGTATTACGCCTGGCATGGCGCCGACTCCGGCCCTGGGTGCCCACGCCGTCAATAGCCCATTTGGGCCAAAAACAAGGAGGCTGAGCATACCGATTTCGTGGCTTACCTGTGGGGAATTTGTGGTATACTTGATATGGAACCGATAAGCGCCGGCATCATTCTCTTCCCTGTTCAGGCCTAAAGGAGAGGTGAATGCTGTCATCCCAGAATGGTGCCTCTCAGCGCAGTTTCGCGTTGATCGCCGAGGTTCGGGATCACCTGGCGAGGCTACAGAGCGAGAGCCCAGCAGACGCAAAGGATTTTCGACATCGTCTTATGGAATTACTATACGAGCAGGATGTGACGTCGACCGCTCAGGGTCGATATAGCCAGGAGTTACGGAAGACGCGGCTCCATGCATTGCGATGCCGGGAGGAGGAGCGGGCTCACCTCGCAGAGCGGCTGCGCGCCGGGCCAGGGCAGTTGCTGGCGAACGCGGTAGCGGAGCTGGCAGCCTGTCTGCCTCTTCTGGAGACGGACCCGGAATTCGTCCGTCGAGGTCTGCAATCGCTGGCGGAGGAGCTGCGCGACGGGCTCGATGAGCTGCGGTGGATCCTGTCCGAGCTGGAGCCCCCCCAGCTGATGAGGGAACTGGGGCTGATGGACAGCCTTCAGTTGTACGCGGAGCGCCTCGGCCGGCAGAACGGCATCGCCGTGGAAACCCGATTTCCTGAACAGGTGCCCCGCTTCCCCCCTACTATGGAGGTGGGCATCTATCGGATCGTCCAGGAGGCGCTGCGCAACGCTGTGAGGCACGGGCAGGCGAGCTCGCTTCTCGTGGCGATTGAGCGACAGGACGACACCTGGCGTTTCATCGTGCAGGATGACGGAGAGGGATTCGACCCGGAGCAGCTATCCTATGCCCGCGGGCTGGTGAACATGTATGAGTGGGCCAGAGCCTTTGGAAGCGCTCTGGAGGTTCAAAGCAAGCCGGGGGAGGGCACCAGGGTGATCCTGAGCATTGACCCATCTGCGCTTCAGATCGACCGGGTAGTCTGATCTAGAGGCGAATTCAAGGAGGGGGAAAGTGGCGGAGGCAGGTGATAAAATCGCGGTTATGATCGTGGAGGATCATCCCCTGTTCGGGCAGGGGTTACGTCGCGTGTTGGAAGGAGAGGACGACCTGGAAGTCGTCGCCGAAGTGAGCAACGGTGAGCTCGCGGTGGAGCGCGCGGCCGAGTTGGAGCCAGATGTGATCCTCATGGACGTGAATCTGCCCGGGATGAACGGGCTACAGGCAACCCGCCAGATTCGGGCCAGCACGGATCGGACGGCTATCATCATTTTAACGGCATATCATGACGAGGAGCAGCTTTTCCACGCGCTGCGCGCCGGCGCGGCCGCCTACTATCCCAAGGATGTGCTGCCAAGCGAGCTGATCATGGCCATCCGCGAGGTGGCTAACGGGAACTACGTGATCGGAGACCACGTGATGTCCGCGCCCCAGGTGGCCAACTGGCTACTGAAGGAGTTCGAAGAGCTGGCCCAATACGGGAACGACCCCGATGATCTGTTCATGCCCCTATCACCTCGAGAGATGGAGATCCTCCGCTACATCACGCGAGGGGCGAGCAACAAGGAAATCGCCCGGGCTCTGGGCATCAGCCGACAGACCGTGAAGAACCACATGAGCTCTATCCTGCGCAAGCTGGCCGTCAACGACCGCACGCAAGCCGCGGTGCTCGCTCTGCGACGCGGCTGGGTGCGCTTCGAGGACACCATTGACTGATCCCCGTCGAGAAGGAGGAGAGAGCAGACGCCGCATGTGGCGAGAGAACGGACGTGATCTGGGCGAAAGCTTCGTGGAGTTCGCTGTCATCTTGATCCTCATCGTGATCGTCCTGCTGGCGATCTTGCTGGTGTTCGGTGATGACCTAAGATTGTTCCTAAACGATTTGTTGCAAACCTGGTTCCCTCCCCGATAATCGATCGCGGCCTCGCACATGAGGAGTCGTCAGGCGACGCGGATCGCCTGATCGCTCATCTGCGCAGGATTCTACATGCCATCGCTCAACCCCGTGGTTCGGGCTATCCAGCCAGCCTGGCAAGGCCTGCTCGATTTGCTGTTTCCTCCTCGCTGCGTCGGATGTGGCCAGTGGGGCTCCCTATTCTGCGCTCGTTGCCAGGAGGCGACGCCTCCTATCCCTTCACCCGTGTGCAACCGGTGCGGACGCCCGACGGCCCATTCCGGCACATGCTCGCTCTGCCGCCGCGCCCCTCCCCCACTGTCGGGCATACGCTCCGCTGCGGTCTTCGATGGTCCCCTGCGACGAGCGATCCATCACCTGAAATACAAGGGGCGAAGCGCCCTGGCTCAACCGCTGGGGGCGATCATGGCGCAAGCGTGGCCGGGCGATACAATCCATGGCGATTGCCTGATCCCCGTTCCGCTGCATCCCTCGCGCGAGCGGCAGCGGGGATACAACCAGGCACGGCTCCTGGCGGAGGTCCTGGGGAGACAGGTCGGCCTGCCGGTGGTGAAGGGTGCCGTGCGCAGAGTGCGAGCGACCCGGCCTCAGGTGCACCTGGACGCCCGGGCCCGACAGGAGAACGTCACCGGCGCTTTCGCCGAAGGGGATGTACCCATGCGCGGCCGACGCCCGGTGCTGATCGACGACGTCTGCACCACATCGGCGACCCTCTCCGCCTGCGCTCGCGTGCTGTGGCAGGCCGGGGCCACGGAGGTCTGGGCGTATACGCTGGCCCGTGCGGCCTGGGACCCAGAGCGTCCGGACGTGCTTCCCGACCGCGCGCCCTGAGCTAGCACGGAAGCCCAGCCCGCGATCGCCCTCGCCCGACCGTTTCTGTAACCCGGAACGGCCACCGCGGCAGGTTTCTTTGACAAGGGCAGGTAAAGCCCATACAATACCCATCGGAATGCCGCTGAGATCGTCCATCCATCAGAGGTCGGGCTCGGCGGCGTTCTGAACAAGGAAAAGGAGCGAAACATGCAATTGATCATCCAGGGGAAGAATATCGAGCTTACGGATTGGCTACGGCAATATGTGGAAAGGAAGACGGGCCGGCTTGATCGTTATCTCCCGGATATCCAGGAAATCCGGGTAGAGCTCTCCACTCAGAAGACGAAAAGCGCCCAGGATCGCCAGGTCGCGCAGATCACCATACGGGCGAATCGTGCCATGCTCCGCGCGGAGGAGAAATCGCACGATATCTTCGCCGCCATCGACGCCGTCGTCGATAAGATGTACCGCCAGATCGACCGCTATAAGGGAAAGCGGTGGCGCAAGCGGGGGCCAAGCGGGCTAGAGGCCGCGTCCCCCATGGAGGCCATCGAGGAAGAGGTCGAGGAGGAGGAATCCCCGCGCATCGTGCGCGTCAAGCGCTTCGCCGTGACGCCCATGCTGCCAGAAGAGGCGATCGAACAGATGGAGTTACTGGGACACGACTTCTTCATCTTCTACAACCCGGATGACGAGGGGATCAATGTGATCTATCGACGCGCCGACGGTGATTACGGCCTGCTCCAACCCGAGCTGGTGTAGTTCCGTCGCGCACGTTATACCTTTGCTGATTCGGCAGGCCAAGGAGGGGCGAGGATTCGCCTCTCCTTTTGTTTGCGCGTGAGCCTTTACGGTTGAAAGCAGTCCACGCCCGCATAGCCACCCGCACCCCCCTACTTCCCGCGCTTTGCGCGATAATGGGGGGAGACGAGCGCTCTATCTCGGAGAGGGTTGGCCAGCATTCGAACGAGACAGATCGATCCACATGGCGAAAGGGATATCCAAGATGGGATCGTGGCGAGTCGGCACATCGGGTTGGGTCTATCCTCACTGGCGTGGCGTCTTCTATCCGGACGACCTGCCCCAGGCTCGCTGGTTCCAACATTATGTCCAGTACTTTGACACGGTGGAGATCAACAACACCTTCTACCGGCTCCCAGCCGAAAACACGTTCGATCACTGGCGGGAGCAGGCCCCGCCCGGGTTCATCTACGCCGTAAAAGCCAGCCGGTACATCACGCACGTTCGCCGTTTGAGGGAGTGCGAGGAGCCGTTGCAGAAGTTCCTGGGCCGAGCACGCCGCCTCGCCGCCTCGCTGGGGCCGATCCTGTACCAGCTGCCACCCCGGTGGCGTCCCAACGTCGATCGCCTGGCCGCATTCATGGAGCTGCTGCCGCCCGATTTGACCCACGTGTTCGAGTTCCGGGATGCCCGCTGGTTCCACCAGGAAGTCTTACAGCTACTGCGGGATCACGGGCTGAGCTTCTGTATCTACCATATGCCCGGCCTCGATTGTCCATTGGAGGTCACCGCCCCCACGATCTACGTCCGGATGCACGGCGCAGGCGAGGTCTATGGGGGCTGCTATGATGACGCCACCCTGCGCACCTGGGCCGATCGCATCCGCTCCTGGTGCCGGGACGGACACGACGTTTATGTCTACTTCAACAACGACGCCTTCGGCAATGCGGTGCGGAACGCCCTGACGCTGAAGGAGATGTTGGGCTGATAGCCAGGGGACACAAGCCATGCATCGCCCTGAGGATGCACCGATGCGCTTAAAGATCGGATGTTGCGGGTTCGCACGGGGGAGGGCCGCGTACTTCCAGCGCTTCCCCGTGGTGGAGATCCAGCAGAGCTTCTACAAGCCTCCCCGGCCGACCACGGCCCAGCGCTGGCGGGAGGAGGCCCCGGCCGGGTTCGAGTTCACGCTCAAGGCCTGGCAGCTCATCACCCATGAGCCCTCCTCGCCGACGTACCGCAGGGCGCGACTGCAGCTGAGCGCCTCGCCCGAGCACTATGGAGCTTTCCGTCCCACGCCCGAGGTGCTCGCCGCCTGGGACCGGACCTGTGAGATCGCGCAGATCCTTCGCGCTCGGATCGTCCTCCTCCAATGTCCGGCCAGCTTCACGCCAACGGAGGAGCACATCCACAATCTGGACACCTTCCTCTCTACGATCGATCGACGGGGGTTGACGCTGGCCTGGGAGCCGCGCGGGGATTGGCCTCCGGATCTGATCCGGAAGCTCTGCCAAGCCCACCAGCTGATTCACGCCGTCGACCCCTTCCAAGGGCTCCCCGTCACCGCGGGCATGGCATACTTCCGCCTCCACGGGCGGACCGGCTATCGCTATCGATACACGGAGGAGGATCTGACACAGCTCCTTGATTGGTGCCGAACCTTTGAGGAAGCCTACTGCCTGTTCAACAACGTTTCCATGTGGGAGGACGCAACGCGTCTGTTGGAGATGAACCGTCCAGGGAGCTGAGGTCAAAGGATGAGAATGGAGATGCCGGAGCAGCGATGCGCGATCTGCGGACGAAAGGGGCGCACCATCGCCGGCGCCTTAGAGTTATGTCAAGCATGCATCCGGCACAGGCCGGAGGATGCCCGGCTTATCGCAGAGCGAGCGCACCGGGAGAGCCGCCGCCTGTTCGATCTGCCGGAAGCACCGCCGCGCGCCCCCGATGGCGTCCGATGCGAGCTATGCGCGCACCGATGTCGCATTGGGGAGGGAGAGCGAGGCTTCTGCGGCCTGCGCATCGTCCGTGGCGGCCGGCTGGTACACCTGGCCGGCACCCCGCAGAGCGGCCTGCTGCACTGGTACCGGGACCCGCTCCCCACGAACTGCGTGGCCGATTGGGTGTGCGCGGGGCATGAACGGCGCGGCTATCACAACCTGGCCGTGTTCTACGCCAGCTGCACGTTCGATTGCCTTTACTGCCAGAACTGGCACTACCGAGAGGTGGACCCAAAAGCCAGCTCGCCGATCTCAGCCCGGGAGCTGGCGGCCGTGGCCAATTCGCGCACCTTCTGCGTGTGCTACTTCGGCGGGGACCCCGCGTCACAGATGCCCCACGCGCTGGCCTCCGCCCGTATCCTGGCCGAACGCGGCGTGGCTGTGTGCTGGGAGACCTCGGGCAGCGCCCATCCACGCCTCATGGACCGAGCCGTCGAGCTCTCTCTGAGGACGGGCGGCACCGTCAAGTTCGATCTGAAAGCATACGACGAGAACCTTCATTACGCGCTGACGGGCGCATCGAACAGCCGGACACTGGAGAACTTCGCCCGAGCGGCCTCCCGCTTCTCGGAACGTCCCTCCCCTCCATTGGTCGTGGCGAGCACACTCCTGGTGCCCGGCTACATCGATGCTGAAGAGGTGGGCCGGGTCGCCCGCTTCATCGCGGCGATCCACCCTGATATCCCCTACGCGCTGCTGGCCTTCGCGCCAAACTACCTGATGCCCGATCTGCCAACCACATCGGTCGCCCTGGCGGAGGCCGCCCTGGAAGCCGCCCGCCAGGCGGGATTGCGCCACGTGCGCGTCGGCAACCGGCACCTCCTCTCTCGGGAGGATTAACCCCTGGCGCTCAACCTCCTCGATTCATCGCGTAGACGATGCGCAGGCCGTCCAGCGTCAGCCAGGGATCGACGTGCTGGATCACGTCCGTCTCCCGGGCCACCGTCTGGGCCAACCCGCCGGTGGCGATAACCTTCATGTCCTCCCCCAGCTCACGCCGGAAGCGGGCGACCAGCCCCTCTACCAGGGAGACGTATCCGTAGAAGATGCCGGACTGCAGCGCCTGCACGGTGTTGGTGCCGATGGCCTTGGGCGGAGGGGCGATCTCCACGCGATACAGCTTGGCCGCGTGGGCGAAGAGGGCCTCCGCCGCGATACTGATGCCCGGGGCGATGGCGCCCCCCAGATAGTCCCCCTCCCGAGAGATGGCGTCGAAGGTTGTCGCCGTCCCGAAGTCGACGACACAGGCCGGGCCGCCGTACTTGTGTCGCACCGCCGCGCAGTCCACCACGCGATCGGCGCCGACCTCTCGCGGGTTCTCATAGCGGATGCGCACGCCCGTCCTCACCCCCGCATCCACGACCAGCGGATCGTGACCGAGGTAGCGGTGGCTGACCTCCCGAAAGACCCGAGTCAGCGCGGGGACCACGCTGGCAATGGCCACACCGGTCACATCACCGAGATCCAGGTCGTAGTGTGCGAAGAGCTGGGCGAGCAGAATGCCGTACTCGTCGGGCATGCGATCGTGCACGGTCGCGATGCGCCAGTGCGCGTGGAGCCGTTCGCCCTGATATACGCCGGCGGTGATGTTCGTGTTCCCGATGTCAATGGTGAGCAGCATATCGATCCCTCCCGAGTGCACGCGCAAGGGGAACCATCCCGTTACACGGACTCCCCTACTGACCCCGCTCGACGAATCTCCGCAACGCGATTCCGTTCATCCACCAGCACGATCGTCGGATCCCAATCCTCGGGCAGCGGCTCCGGCACCTGGGCGTACGCCATGATGATCACCTTATCGCCCACCTGTATCTGGCGCGCCGCGGCCCCGTTCAACTCGATGGCCCCGCTGCCCGCCGGCCCAGCGATCACATAGGTCTCCAGGCGGGCGCCGTTGTCGACGTCGACCACCTGCACCCGCTCATAAGGGCGAATGCCCGACGCGTGCAGCAGATCGCTGTCGATGGTGATCGATCCTTCGTAGTGGATGTTGGCGGCCGTGACCGTCGCCCGATGGATCTTAGCGAACAACAGCGTTCGGTGCATCCAGACCTCCTGATGGTTATGATTCGGGTCTCAGCAGGATGTTATCGATCAAACGTGCCCTCCCGATGCGCACCGCCAGAGAGAGCAAAACGCCCTGTCCGGCGTCACCCAGCTCGGCCAGGGTCTCCGGATCGGCCGCGCTGACGTACTCCACCTGGGCCAGAGGCTCTGAGTCCAGCACAGCCCTCATGATCTGGCGCAGGCGCTCACCATCGCGCTCGCCGGCCATCCAGGCATCGCGAGCGGCGCAGAGAGCCCGATAGAGGACGGGAGCGGCCGCCCGCTGCTCGGGAGTCAGATACACGTTACGGGAGGACAGGGCCAGTCCATCCGGGTCCCGGACGATCGGGCACACCACGATCTCCACGGGGAAGTTCAGATCCTCCACCATCCGCCGGATCACAACCACCTGCTGTGCGTCCTTCTGCCCGAAATACGCGCGATCCGGCTGAAACACGTTGAACAGCTTGGCGACCACCGTCGCTACGCCGCGAAAATGCCCGGGGCGGGCGGCCCCCTCCAGCGGCTTCGACACCTCCTCAACGGTCACATAAGTCTGGAATCCAGGCGGATACACCTCCTCGACGGTCGGCACCCATACCAGGTCCACATCCAGCGCACGCAAAAGCTCCAGGTCCCGCTCCAGGTCGCGAGGATAGGCTTCCAGATCCTCCCCCGGCCCGAATTGGGTCGGGTTCACGAAGATCGAAACGCCGACGTGATCGTTCTCCTCCCGAGCACGCCGGACCAATGAGAGATGTCCCTCGTGGAGATATCCCATGGTCGGCACCAGTCCCCAACTTCCCGCCCGCTCACGGCGGATCCGGCGGACCTCCGATACCTTCTCAACGACCTCCATCGGACTCCTTCCCCCTTCAATTTTCACGGGGAGCGGTAAGCCCCCTCACCAATCGCCACACGGTTTCGTTCACGGGCGTGGGCACGCCCAGTCGTCGCCCCTCGGCCACGATGACACCATTGATGCTGTCGATCTCCGTGGGACGGCCGCGCTCCACATCCTGCAACATGGAGGATCGATTGGCGGCTGTGGCCCGACACACCTCCTCCACGTGCGCGACCGGATCTTCGAACATGAGCTGCACACCTCGCGCCGTTGCCACGGCGGCCGCCTCCCGGCTGAGCGAGGACAGAAGCGTCCGTCGATCCTCGTGGATCAGCAGATCGCCATTGGGCACGCGCCACAGCGCGGTGAGCGGGTTGATAGCGGCGTTGACCACGGCCTTGCCCCACACGATCTGTTCGACGTCAGAGGCCAGACGAGCGTCAAAACCCGCCCGCCGCAGCAGGGACACGAGCCCTCTCACGCGAGCCTCAGGCCCCGCGCCGATGTAGGTCGGCCCGCGGCCGGCATGGCGCACCCGGCCGGGCCCTAACAACGTCGCCCCTTCAAAGGTCACCCCGACGGCCATGCGACCCTCCCCAACGGCCGCCGCTAGCCGGGGCCCGTTATCCAACCCATTCTGCAGGGTCACCGCCAGGCCGTCCGGGGCCAGGCACCGCGCGGCCCATGCCGCCGCGCGATCGGTCTGATAGCTCTTGACCAGCAACAGGACGACGTCCGCCGTAGGCACGGCCGTTGGGTCGTCGGTCGCCCGGACGGTGACCTGCCAGGTCCTCCCCTGTTCGGAGATGCGCACGCCTTCCCGCCGCACCGCCGCCAGCCCGGCGGCCCATGTGCCCAGCATCCACACCTCAACATGGGCGGCCAGGCGCGCCGCGAACAGACACCCCATCGCGCCCGTCCCCAGGATCACCACCCGCCCGATATCCCCACGGGCGGAGGCAGACGCATGACCGCCGCAGGGAGGATCCTCGCTCACGGCTCGAGCTCCTGCGCCCACTCCCGCCACGCCGCCTCGTCCATCGCGAAGGTGTGCTCCGCGGCCGGGAACCGGCGATGGAGCACGTCCTCGCGATACGCGGCCAACGCCCGCTCCATCTCCCCCAAGAGATCAGCATAGCGCTTGACGAAGCGAGGGGTAAACCGATCGAACATCCCCAGCAGATCGTGCAAGACCAGCACCTGGCCATCGCAGTGCGGCCCCGCCCCGATGCCGATGGTGGGGATATCCAATCGGCGCGAGATCTGCTCCGCCACGCGGTCCGGCACCATCTCCAGGACGATCATGATCACGCCCGACTCCTGCAAGATCCTCGCGTCCTCCAACAGCCGGCGAGCCGCCGCGGCCGTGCGCCCCTGTACCCGATAGCCTCCCAGCTTGCCGGCGGATTGCGGCGTCAACCCGATGTGTCCCACGACGGGGATTCCGGCGTCGCTGATCGCGCGTACCGTCTCGGCGATCTCGCGCCCCCCTTCCAGCTTCACGGCGTCCATCCCCGCCTCTTTCAGAAAACGCCCAGCGTTTCGCACGGCCTCCGCTCGGTCCGCCTGGTACGAGAGGAAAGGCATGTCCCCGATGAGGAACGCCCGCTGCGCCCCGCGCCGTACGGCCCGACAATGATGTAGCATCTCCTCCATCGTCACAGACACCGTCGACTCAAGCCCCAACACGACCATGGCCAGGGAGTCCCCCACCAGAATGCAATCGATCCCAGACCGGTCCACGGCCAGCGCGCTGGGGTAATCGTATGCGGTGACCATGGTGATCGGCTCTCCCCTGCGCTTCTTCTCTTGGAGCGTCAGGACAGTGACCTTTCTCCCTTTCACAGGACCCTCCATAAGAAAAACGCCCCTCGACAGGCCGAGGGGCGTGATAGAAAACACGCGCGCGAACGCAGTCTCCTATATCGCCGTCTCGGTCGTCGAAACGATCCAAGCGACGCTTTGTGCACCTGTTATATACGCTCACCGCCTGATGCAGGTCGGTGGCCGTGTGAGAGAATTATCTCACAGATAGTCGCGCAGGCGACGGCTGCGGCTGGGGTGACGTAGCCGGCTCAACGCGTGCGCCTCGATCTGCCGAATGCGCTCCCGCGTCACACCGAACTTGCGTCCCACCTCCTCCAATGTGTGCGTGCAGCCGTCCACCAATCCAAACCGCATCTGCAGGATCCGGACCTCGCGCGGGCTCAGGGACTCCAGGATCTCGTCGATCGCCTCCCGGAGCACGCGCCGGCTGGCCTCATCACTGGGAGAAATGGCCTCCTCGTCCTCGATGAAATCCCCCAGATAGGAATCCTCCTCCTCGCCTACGGGGGTCTCCAGGCTCAGCGGATGCTGGGAGACTTTGAGGACCTGTTCTACCCTCTCAGGGGTCACTTCCAGCTCGGCCGCGATCTCCTCCACCGTGGGATCGCGCCCCAGCTTCTGGGCCAGATCGCGGCTCACCCGATGCACGCGATTGATCTGCTCATGCATATGCACCGGCACGCGGATGGTCCGCCCCTGATCCGCGATGGCACGCGTCACCGCCTGTCGAATCCACCAGGTGGCATATGTGCTGAACTTATATCCCCGGTGGTAATCGAACTTCTTGACCGCGCGAATGAGGCCGATGTTCCCCTCTTGAATCAGGTCCAGAAAGGGGACCCCCCGCCCCATGTACTTCTTCGCCACGCTGACCACCAGCCGCGAGTTGGCCTCGATCATATGCCGCTGGGCCGCCTCGCCGTCTCGCACCTGAGCCAGCAGGCGCTCACGCTCGACAGGGTCGCTAACCCCTTGAGCCAGGCGGCAGCGCGCCTCGCGCCCGCGCTCCATTCGTTTGGCCAATTGCACCTCCTCCTCCGCTGTGAGAAGAGGCACTCGGCCGATCTCCCGCAGGTACAAACTGACGGAATCGTCCGTTTCCAGCTCCCCTAAATCAGACTCCGCCTGCGCATCCCCCTGGGGTTCAATAGGTGGAGGGGGCACGTGATCCCTCTGATCGGTGGCGGCGACTCGAATTCCCTTCTCGTATAGTGCAGCGAAAACCTCCTCTGCCTCGTCAAGATCCGATTCGATCTCGGGGAATGCGTCCATAACGTCGTCATAGGTCACATATCCCCGCTGCTGGCCGATGTGGAGAAGATGCTGTATGATCGCCAGGGTATCCGGCGAGGGTGAGAAATCCCTCCTCCGCTGTGTAGCCCGAACATTGGTCCTCAGCAACTCTCCCCTTCTCCTTCCTGTGGCTTTGGGCATTTGGATGCAGGCATCTCTCTCGACCATGAGCGGTGGTCGACGGGTACCCCCCTACCCCGCGCGAGCATGCCACGAAAAAGATCACTCCTGCCCAGCCGCCGGCGTCGGCGTCGCCTCGCCTCCTGTCGGGGTCGCCGTCGCCGTCGGAGTGGGCGTGGGTGCATAAGCCGGCTCGCGTACCAACCGCTCCATGTCCTCTATGGTGAACGCATCCACAACATAGACCTTACCCTCCTCGTTTTTCTTAACATAATACGCAGACCGTTGAGGGGTCTGGTCTCCCCACCAGAGCGTCTCCTGCCCCCCATCTCGCAGCCTGACTTCAGCCCGCCACGCGGGATCATCCAAACCGTACTCTGACAACTCTATAGTACCCGTAAAAACGCGCCGGGCCTGCAAGCGAGCTAACAAATTGACCACCCGATTGACCCGAATATCGTCCGCCGGCTCCTCAGCCCCCGTCTCCGGATCCGCCAGGGACCAGGAAGCCCCCTCCCCGCGCACCAAACGCGTACGCCCATCGGGTCCTATGACATCCAATTGTACCACATCCGTCGGATCAAGCTCCCATACGAACGTGGCCGTTGGCTCGGGAGTCACATCCCCAGCCCCATTTTCTCGTTTCATCTCGAAAAAATAGGTATATCCTCCCAAAGCAACGAAGATCACCACGACCAGTAGCGTGTTGCGGAATCGCATAATGACCACCCATGACAACCCGTGCGATCAAGCAAGGATCCGATAGCCTCCCGGGGAGCCGCCGGACTCATCGCCGCTCCCACCAGACCGCGCCGCCCAACGCCAGTACGATCAGCGGCAGGAAAACCACCGTTCCGTAGAAGATTAGCTTCTGCTGAGCTGGTGTCAGCGGTTGCATCGTCCGGATATCAGGCGGCTTGGGGCCGATGGCGATCAACGCCTCCTCCTCCGCCAGCCAATTCACGCTGTTCCGGAACAGATCCGCGTTGCCGAAAGCCCCTCGCACGCTGTTCAGAATGGCGTTAGAAGCGAAATCGGAATCACCGAACACGACCAGCCGACTTCCCCGTTCCCGATACTCCACCGTAATGGCCAGGACCAAGGGCCCACGGGTATCCTCGCCCTCGTCGTAGCGTGCCTGCTGCTCCGTCAGATTCGTCTCCCCCCAACTATCCCTGCTGGTCTCGATCAGCGGCGTAACGACGAGATCCTCTTCCGGCAGCTCTGGGGTGACCTGCTCAATGGAGCGGGCCAGAGGGAAGAAAGAGGTCAGCCCCCCCAGATCCTTGGTGATCGTTGAGAACCGATAGCGGGTCACCAGAGGAGACGCGGCATCGCCGAAGAAGGCGCTGGCCGGGTCCAACACCAGATCGTCACGCAGGCGAACCCCCCACTTCTTCAGCATCTCCGAAAACGCAGCCATGGGATCTTCTTCGCCCCGCCGCGCCGGGGGGTCGGCCAGGATCATCAGTCGACCTCCCTCCTCCAGCCACTTATCCAGCAAGGAGATCTCGTCCGGGGAGAAAGGGATCTGCGGCGATGCCACAACGATCGCCGCGGCATCAGCGGGGATGGTGTCTGTGATGGTAGCCAGGTTCAAGAGCTCGACGTTATAGTTATCCATCCCCAGGATCCGCCCGACATTCCCGTAGTCGGCCGATTGAAAGCCCTCTGGGTTGCGCTCTTTATGTCCAGTAGTGAAGTAGACCACCTTCTGCTCATCACGAGACACCTTCAGCAGCGCGCTGGTCAGATCCTCCTCATCCAATCCGAACGTCTGTTGTCGCTTATCCCCTGATTGAAACACCAGAACGCCATAGCTGGTTACGCCTAATCGACGTGCCTCACCGGGACGCTGCTCCGGGTCAACGAACTCATAGGTGAACTGGTCGCTGTGGTACGCGTACTCCTTCAGCAGATCTTCTACATCGGTCTGACGGGGATCACCAGGGGTGAAGAACCCCGTCACCTTGACCGGTCTCTCCAGCGATTGCAAGATCTGGATCGTCTCCTGGGACAGGGTATACTGCTTGCTCTCCGTCAGATCGAATCGCTTATGGTGACGATCGGAGAGAATGTTGACCGTGGTCAGAATTCCCAGGAAGGCAACGCTAAGCAACAAAGCGTTCCCGCCGTAGCGCGCCCGGCGACCGGTAAGCGCAGCCACCACCTCGCGCGGCCGCAGGAGCGCGAAGCTGATGACCAGCACAACCCCAAGACTCAGGAGAGCCTCGGGCAGCCATGGAGGATCACTGCCCAGGACTCGTGCCGCAATGGACAACAGGATAGCCACGATCCCAACACCGGCCAGATAAGGGGCGCCTCGCCGCAATGAGTCCATCATCAGCGCCACCTCCTCGTCCCCAAGATCTGCGTCGTCAGGAAGAGCGCTCCTATGGTCACGCTGAGATAGTAGACCACGTCACGCGTGTCGATGATACCCCGCAGGAAGTCGAAGAAATGGCTGAACAACCCCAGATACGTCAGCACATCGGCCAGCGGCCCGCTGACCACCGTGGCCAGGAATTGCGTGAAGGTCAGGACCAGGATCAATCCCAACCCCAAGAAAGCCGCCACGATCTGATTTTGGGTTACAGCCGACGTCAGCAGCCCCAGGGCAAGGATAGCCATCCCCAGCAGGGTCACGCCCACATAAGTAGTGACGAACATGCCATGGTCGGGGTTCCCGAAGCGCTCGATGAGCAGCGGGTAAACGAGCGTGGGGATCAGCATGGCGAGGAAGACCACGCAACCGGCCAGATACTTCCCCAGCACCACCTCCCAATCCCGTATCGGCGAGGTAAGGAGCAGCTCGATGGTGCCCGATCGCTGCTCCTCAGCCAGCAGCCGCATGGTCAGCAGTGGACCGACGATGATCAGGATGATCGCGCTGAACATGTTGCCGAACACGAACCGGAGAGAGGCCTCAGCCCCCGGCCGCCCCGCCACGATCAGGGAGAACAGAATCCCCATGACGACGAGGTAGGCTGCGATGACGACGTAGGCGATCGGCGAAGCGAAATAGGCCCCGAGCTCCCGTCGGGCGATGATGAGTGCGTTCCGCATAGGGCCCTCGTCACCTCCGTTTGTAAGGTTGAGTGCGCGGGCATGGGGGTTCTATGTCTATTCGGTCGTGAGCTTCAGGAAGACCTCCTCCAGGCTCATGCCGATGGGACGCAGCTCGAGCAGATCCCAACCGCGTTCCACCAGCGTACGCGCCAAGATGGGACGCACGTCCCGCCCCAGGGCACAGGTGACCTCGTACTTTCCATCCCCCACGCGGGCCACCTCCTGCACCCCATCGATGGCGCCCAGCGCCTCCTCTACGCCGGCCGCGCCATCCGCCAGGTGAACGAAAATCCGCTCCCCGCCCTTCAGGCGAGCCGTCAATCGTTCGGGCGTGTCCTCGGCCACGATCTCCCCCTCGTTGATGATCAGGACGCGGCTGCATACCTGGCTGACCTCGGGCAGGATGTGGGTGCTCAAGATCACGGTGTGATCCCCTCCCAGGCTGCGGATCAGCTCGCGGACCTCGATGATCTGCTTGGGATCAAGCCCGATGGTCGGCTCGTCCAAGACGATCACATCGGGGTCGTGGACCAGCGCCTGGGCCAAGCCAACCCGCTGGCGATACCCCTTGGACAGCTTTCCGATGATCACATCCGCATGATCATCCAGCCCCAGCTTCTCCATGACCCGCTCAACCGCCTCCTGGCGATCAGGAACCCGGCGCACGGATGCGATGAAGCTCAGGTAACTGACCACGGTCATTTCCGGGTAGAGAGGCACGCTCTCCGGCAAGTAGCCGATGCGTCGCCGGGCCTCCAGGGAGTTCTCGAAGACGTCATATCCGGCGACTCGAACGCGGCCGGCGGTGGGCGGCATGAAGCCAGTCAGGATCCGCATGGTCGTCGTCTTCCCGGCGCCATTGGGCCCCAGGAAACCCAGCACCTCGCCGCGCTCCACCCGAAAGGTGACCCCCTGGATGGCAGCGAAGTCACCATAGACCTTGGTGAGGTCCTCCACCTCGATCATGCCCGCTTACCTCCATGAGCCCACGATGCTTAACAATAGCACACACTAGCATGGGCACATTAAACCTAGATTAATCACCGCCGTTCCCCGAATCATTTTCTCCGGGCGTCTTGAAATCGTAAATCCCATCCCGCAGGGGCCAGACACGGCCGCAGGAAGGACAGGGAACGCCCTCCGGGCTAGGGGACAAAGGTTCCGCACCACAGACGGGGCAACGGAAGAAGGCATCCGGCAATCCGTCAGGCGGTCGTCCCAGACGTCTGGCCTGCACGAAGACGCTGGGGGCGAGCTTCAGCACCGCTCCCGGGCGCTGCAGCCAGCCATCGACCCTCGCCAGCGCGGTCCCCGGCACCAGGCGCTTTAGCCACCCGACGCGCAGATGGGATACCGCCCGCTGACGCTCGATCCGAAAGCCGGCCGCGCGCAGTCGCTCCTCCATCCAGGCGGGATGGAAATCGAAATTGAGCTCGACGAACTCGTACGGCTCGCGGGCAAAGGGGCTCCAGCGCTGGCGGCCCATCAGATAGCGAAGGATGGCCTTCAGGTGCCGCTTGTTCGCGTACTCCATCACCAGGGTCCCTCCAGCACACAGGACACGGCCGATCTCCTGCATCGCCAGGGGGATATCCACCAGATGATGAGCCACGCGGACCATCACGGCAGTATCCACCGCGCCAGCGCACAAGGGCATCTGATAGATGTTGGCGGCGACGAAGGTGACGCGAGGATCGCCGCCCAGGTGCTCGCGAGCCTCTAGCAAGAGGGATCGGGAGTAATCCAGCAGGATCACCTGCTCAAACGAGGGGAGATAGAGGTCAGCCAGACGACCGAAGCCAGCGCCGATCTCCACCAGACGTCGGCCGGTAGAGGGCAAAAGGCTCCGCAGGGCGATCCGCTCTGCCCGGTCCTCGAACTCGCGCCCCTTTCCCTCCCAGAACTCGGCGCGATATCGGCTACCCTCATAGTCACAGATGGCTACTTGCGAGGTGTCGCCCGTCATGCCACCCCAAATGTTTTACGTGAAACATCGCGTGGTGTGTTTCGCAGCCCATACAAGAAGGCGGCGATTAGCGCCGCCCACCCTCTCATGACATACCTATTATAGCATACTTCTCGCGTGATTACAATACGTATCGGCAACAAAAATCGTGCCCTCCTTGTCAAACCATACCATCGGCGGTACAATGCCCTCACAAGACGAGCGTTGGGGGCAGAGCGTGCAAGAGATCCAAGATTTCGCGGCGCGGGTGATCGAGAACGTCGAACGGGTGATCGTCGGCAAGCGGCGCACAATCGAGTACATCGTCGTGGCCTTGCTGTGCGAGGGCCACGTGCTACTGGAGGACGTCCCGGGCGTCGGCAAAACCATGCTGGCGCGGGCTATCGCCGCCTCCCTGGGGGTGACGGCCAGGCGGCTCCAGTGCACCCCGGACCTGCTGCCCAGCGACGTGATCGGCGTCTCCGTCTTCAATGAGAAGACCCGCGAATTCGAGTTTCGCCCCGGGCCGGTATTTTCTAATGTCCTCCTGGCCGACGAGATCAATCGCGCGACCCCCCGCACGCAGGCCGCCCTCCTGGAGTGCATGGGCGAGCGCCAGGTCACCGTGGACGGGATCACCTATCCTCTGAAACGCCCTTTCCTCGTCCTGGCCACCCAGAATCCCATCGAGTACGAGGGCACCTTCCCCTTGCCCGAGGCACAGCTCGACCGTTTCCTGCTGAAGCTCAGCCTGGGCTATCTGGACGCAGAGGAGGAATCCCTCATGCTCCTCAACCTGCGGCGTCAGCATCCCATCGAGCGACTGGAGTCAGTAGTAGACGGGGATCGCGTCCCGGACCTGGCTCAGCGGATCTGGGACGTTCACGTGGACGACACCGTGCGCGACTACATCGTACGGCTGGTACAGGCCACGCGCCATCACCCCGACCTGGCTCTAGGAGCCAGCCCGCGCGGGAGCCTGGGGCTGTTCCGCGGCAGCCAGGCCCTGGCGGCCATACGCGGCCGCGATTTCGTGCTGCCCGATGACGTGAAAGAGCTGGCCCCCCTGACCCTGGCACATCGCTGCATCGTCCACCCCGAGAGCGCGCTGCGAGGCCGGACGGCCGTACAGATCATCGAAGACATCCTGGAACAGGTGGAGCTGGATATCGGGGAGCTGCGCTGATCACCGCCCGCCGAGGAGATACCGAAACGTGCACCTTGGGGCCAGGGAGCCCGTGAATGGATATCCCGTTTCTCATCATCCTGCTCTTCGCCCTCTTCATCCTGCTACGCATTGAGTTCATCTTTTACATTATATATGTCCTTTTCGGGACCTGGATCGCCGCCCGGTGGTGGGTGAGGCGCGTGGCAAGCCGGCTGGAGATCCGACGCGCGTACGCGGACCACGCATTCCTGGGAGATCAGGTGCGGGTCGAGCTTCGCATCGAGAACCGAAGCTGGCTGCCCGTCCCGTGGCTGCGCGTCAGCGAATCGGTCCCCCTGATGTTGCACTCACCGAACTTCGTGCGTCGAGTGGTCACGCTGCCCGCACATGGCCACGCCACCATCACATACACGTTAGACTGCCGGCAGCGGGGCTACTACGCGCTGGGGCCGGCCAGCTTTCGCACCGGCGATCTCTTCGGGTTCGCTGAGGCGCAGGTCCAGGAGCCGGAAGAGGATCACATCACCGTCTATCCGCGCATCGTCCCCCTGACGCAGCTGGGCATCTCCTCTCAACTGCCGTTTGGAGCAATACGAACCCGCCAGCGCCTGTTCGAGGACCCCGTGCGCGTGAGCGGGTTGCGCGACTATGAGACGGGAGATCCGCTTCACCGTATCCACTGGAAGGCGAGCGCCCACGCGGGGGGGCTCCTGGTGACCAAGCTGGACCCCGCCATCTCGCTGGAAACGGCCCTCCTGCTAAACCTGAACGCGGCGGAGTACGAGCAGCGACAGGCCATCCACGCCAGCGAGTGGGCCATCGTCGTGGCTGCCTCCATCGCCCACCATCTGGCGGAGCAACGCCAGCCGGTGGGACTGTTCACCAACGGACATGACCCCGTCAGCGGACGAGGATGGGCAGCGGGGCTCCCGCCTCGCTCCGGGCGAGGAAACCTGATCAAGGTATTGGAGGTGCTGGCCCGCATCGAGCTGGCCCGCGAGGAGCGGCCGCCCTTCGCCGCGTGGATGCGCGAGGCCACCCTGGACCTCGGATGGGGCACGACGGTGATCGCCATCACGCCCAAGGGGGATGAGGCGACCTGCCAGGCCCTTCATCGGCTGCGACGGGCCGGCCTGAACGCCATCCTCATCGTGGTGGAGCCCAGCCTTCAATTCAAAAAGACACGACAGCGGGCCCACCATCTTGGATTCCCGGCATATCTGGTCGCCTATGAGCGAGATCTCGATCTCTGGCGCTCGCCGGCCGGGGCGGGTGAGCGCATCCGATAGGGGAGGGGGATATGGCCGAGGCCCCTGTGGAACAAAGCCTTATGTCCCAGGATAGCCTGTGGCTGCGAGGGATCCTCCGGCCACTCATGGTTGCCCTGCTGGCCACATGCCTGGCCATCGGGTTCATCGCCATGGCGCAGGCGGCGATCCCCGGGTGGGGACGCGGGGCCGTGCTCCCGTTCCTCTCGCTGGTCGCTCTGGAGGCAGTATACACCACGCTGTGGCTGGCCGCGTCGAAGCGGCGCGATCGACGCACCTTCCGGTTTCGATTCGGCGAGATCTGCCTTCTACTCATCGCGGCCCGGCTCCTCGCCTTCTACGTCAAGGGACAATGGCCAACCGCCACGCTGCTCTCGCAATGGCTGCGCTCCCCGCTGAGCTTCTTCGATGGCACGTCGTTCTTCCTCGGGATCTTGACGCTGATCGTCTGGGGACAGAGCACCGCGATGATGGGCGCACTCGAGCGCATGTCCCTGAAGCCGGACGAACTGGTGGTCAGGCCGCTGTCCGCGCGTGACCTGGATTGGAACGAGATACGCGCGCGACATCCGTCGCGCTCCATGCTGTTGAGGGAGTTCAGCACGTACTGGCTGTGGGGAGGCGTGCTCCTGGCCTTGTGCGCGGGGCTGTCACGGGTAGAGCTAAAGCCAGCCGTCGGACAGCTGATCGGCATCCGACACCTGGGGATCACACCGATGCTCCAGGGCGCCCTGGTCATCTACTTCCTGGGCGGCCTCCTGCTGATCAGCCAGGGACGCTTGGCCGTGCTGCGAGCCCGCTGGCGGTACGAGGGAACGGACACGGACCCCGAGCTCGTGCGGCGCTGGGGGAGGCTGGGCATCGGCATGCTGGCCCTTGTCGGGTTGCTGGCCGCGCTGCTGCCGTTTGGGTCCTCCTTCACGATGGCACGCATCCTGGCGGCGGTGATCAACTTCATGATGCAGATCTCGTACGCCGCTCTCCTGCTCTTCTTCGCCCTATTCGCGTGGCTTCTGGGATTGCTGGGGCTCGGAAGCGAACAGGCCCCGGCGGCCGAGGCCCTGCGGCCCCCTCCAGAGCCCCCGGATATCGCCACCAGCAGCCTGCATCTGCCCGACTGGCTCGGCGGCGCCCTGGTCTGGCTGCTCATGGCCGGCATCATCGGCTATTCGGTGATCGCCTATCTGGGCGGGCGGGGCATTCGCCTGGACAGCCGATGGCTGCGCCGCCTGTGGCACTGGTGGCGCGCCTGGTGGCAAACCTGGCGCGGGCGAACGCGGCGGCTCGGCCAGCGCGTTCGCTCCATGATCGCCCTCACGCTGGCATCGGCAGGTGGTGGGGGGGTGCCCCGTTGGCGTTTCCTAAGCCTGCGCAAGCTGGGGCCGCGAGAGCGGGTGCGCTATTTCTATCTCTCCACTGTGCGGCGGGCCTCCGATCGGGGGGTTCCCCGACAACCCTCTGAGACCCCTCATGAGTATGAGGTCGATCTGACGGCTCACTGGCCCGAGATCGAACAGGATCTGACATCGCTGACGGAGGCCTTCGTCGATGCCCGTTACAGCGCGCATCCGCTTCAGCCGGAAGATGCCAGGCGGGTACAGGAGATATGGCGACGCGTGAAGGCTGCGTTGCGGCAGCGCGATCGGGAAGAGGATCAAGGTAGCAAGTTGACATAACGCACGGGATAACAAAAACGCACGGCTATACATAACATAAAAAGTTATCGCTTCTGCTTGACACCGCAACGGTCGTTTGGTATAATACACGTTGATGGCTGGTGAGGAATCACCGGCCAAGCCAATGTAGGAGGCTGCGGCGTGGGGGGCGCCCATGTGACAGAGACGGAGGTATGAGCTTTCCGGGAACTGGAGCATGCGGCACGCGAATGGGTCTGGACCGGAGCCCATGAGACGCCCATAAGCCTCGGTGAAAGCGGATAGCGCACCGAGGTTTTTGTTGCCATAGGAGGGCGTCATCCCCTTACGCGAAACGATCTCAATATAGAGGGAGGTGAGTAGCCATTACCGTCGAACTGCGACCAGGGGAATCTCCCGAGAGTCTCCTGAAAAGGTTCCGCAAAGCGGTGACTGAGGAGCGGATCCTCAGCACCGTGCGCAAGAAGCGCTGGTTCACACCGAAGAGCGAGCTTCGGCGTCTGAAACGCAAGAAAGCCATCCGCAAGGCTCGTCGGGCAGCTCGCAAGCGTGCAGAGCGAGAAGCAAGAAGATGATGATTCGGGGGGCGTCGCCGCCCTGATTCCCAGGGCAGCGGCGTGCCCCACACCATGTTTCATGAATAGAGGAAAGAAGCGCGATGGCGAAAACGGAAGAAAAGATTTCAGTCGAAGGGACAGTCGTCGAAGCACTGCCTAACGCCACCTTCCGCGTTGAGCTCGACAATGGCCATGAGGTATTGGCCTACCTGTCGGGCAAGATGCGAAGGCATTACATCCGGGTTCTGTTAGGCGACCGGGTGCGGGTAGAGCTATCCCCGTATGACCTCACCCGGGGACGGATCACCTTCCGCTTTAAGACTCCCAACCGAACCGGCTGATATCTGGTTCGTACCCCAATTCGGAAAGAGCGGACCAGGCCGGTTGCGTATTGGCGCGCATAATTTCCTCTTCGACTTTGAGGAATGGCGGTGGGCCCCGGCGTTTGTCGTTCCCTTTCCACGCGGCGGCCCGGTGGTATGAGCCAAAGGAGGGTAGGGTGACCACAACAACGCAGGCTGAAGTCGCCCGTCTGGAGCAAGAGTTGGCCGAGGCCAGGGAGAAGCTGGCAGCCGTCGAAGAACAGCTGGCAGAGCGCCCTGACTTCGGCTTGGGCCAGGGTAACGCGATGATCTACGAATGGGAGATGAACCTGGCCGAGCGTGAGCGCCTTCAGGAGAAGATCGCTTCCCTGGAAGAGGCGCTGGAAAAGGCGCGGGCAGGACGTTACGGGATCTGCGAGGTGTGTGGTCAGCCCATCGACCCGGAGCGGTTGAAGATCCTGCCCGACACCAAGCTGTGCGTCAACTGCGCGGCTTCCAAACGATGATCCCAACCAATCAGGCACTCCCAAGGGGCCGCGATCTCCAAGCGGCCCCTTTTTACTTGGCCCATCGCGAGGATTTCCCTGAACTCGTCGGCGGGCTTTCCCCGCATATGCTAGGATGGCGATGACCGAAGGACTGGAGCGAAGCTGGGAAGATCTAGCTTCTGCCCTGAACCCACGTCAACGGGAGGCGGTAACAGCGCCGGCAGGGCCTTTGCTCGTCATCGCCGGCCCCGGCAGCGGCAAGACGCGCGTCATCACCTATCGAGCGATCTACCTCATCACTCAGCGAGGCGTCCCGCCCGACCGCATCCTGGCCGTCACCTTCACGAACCGGGCTGCCGAGGAGATGCGTGCACGCCTTGAACAGGTGGCAGGCCTATCCGGCGAGGACATCTGGCTTCACACCTTCCACGCCGTCGGCCTCCGTCTCCTGCGCGAGCACGGCAAGGCCATCGATCTGCCTGCCGATTTCATCGTCGCCGACGAGGAGATGCAGCATCAGGCGTTGCGGGATGCACTGCGAGAGCTGGACCTCAGCCCGGAGCTATACCCGATCCACGCCTTGCAGGATTACATCAGCCGCAGAAAGGGCGCCATGCAGGATCCAGCACGCTCTCCGGCCCGGGAGGAGATGGAGATCATCTACGCAGACGTCGCGCGCGCCTATCAGGATTGGCTTCAAAAACACCAGGCCCTCGACTTCGATGATCTGATCTATTACGCCGTGCAATTGCTGGCGGGCCGGGCAGATATCCGTCGCCAGGTACAGGCGCAATTGCCCCATGTGCTAGTGGACGAGTACCAGGATATCAACCTGGCCCAATACCATCTGCTGACCCTGCTGGCCTCCCCGGGAAGCGATATCACCGTCGTCGCCGACGGCGACCAGTCCATCTACGGCTGGCGGGGGGCTCAGCCATCGCTGATCGATCGGTTCCAGCGCCGCTACCGCCCGCGCGTGATCGTGCTCGAGCAGAGCTACCGTTCCACTCAGACAATCCTCTACGCCGCCCAGTGGCTGATCGCCCGCGGCCAGGCACCTCCCTGGCGAGACCCCAAGCGACGGACCTACCTTCGCACCGTTCACCCGCGCGGCGATCCCATCTACCATTACATTTTCGCCACAGCTCAACAGGAACAAGCCTGGCTGGTCGCCCTGATCCGCCGGCTGCACGAGGAGCGGGGCTATCGGTATGGCGACATCGCGATCCTGTACCGCACCCACCGGCTGGCCGACCCGCTGGAGGGCTACCTGGTCCAGCACGGCATCCCGGTACACCGCGTGCAAAAAGATCACTTCTTCCGGCGCCCCCTGGTGCGCGAGGTGATCCGCTATCTACATCTATTGCGCTCACTGGCCTCCGCGCCGGACCAGGAGGTGATCGCCGCCCTCAACTTCCCGCGAACGCTGGTGGACGAACTGACCATCATGCAGCTAGAGCGGCTCGCGCACCGTCATCAGATCAGCCTAGCAGAGCTGGTCCGTTCCAGCGATCGTTTCCCTGAACTCAGCCCGCTGACCCGGGCGGCCTTACGCTCCTTCCTCCAACTCTTCGAGGAGGAACTGCGTCCGGTCGCTCATCAGCCGGTCACCGTGATCGTGGAACGGCTGCTGGATACCCTGGCGGTCCGCCGCAGGCCTTTTGACCCCGAAGAGTGGCGGCGGCTGCTCGACTGGGCCGAGTTCTCCGCCCGCCCCGACGCTGTGGCCCGGATTCGCGATTGGCTGGATCGCCGTGTACCCTTCACCGTCTACGCTCCCCCCACGATCGACGGTGCGTGCGCGGCAGCCATCCTGTGCCGCGCCCTGCGGGACTATCTGGCCTACCCCGTCGCCGCCCAATTGGACGCGTCGCTGGACAGCCCGCAACTGAACCTCGTCACCGAGGGGGAGCCGGCGCTGACCGTGCACGTCCCGCCCCAGCGCGCAGTGGGCCAGCCCCTCGCCGCCATCGCCTGGAGGCTGGCACAGGATATCCTGGCGACCTATGAGACCCTCGCCGACGGCCGGTTCGTGGTGTATGATCTGGAGACTACGGGTACGAATGCCCGTCGGGATGAGATCGTGGAGATCGGGGCCCAAGTCATGGAACACCGACGAGAAGCGGCCCCACCATTCTATTCCCTGGTACGCCCCGCCCGGGGCTCCATCCCGGCGGCGGCGACGAAGGTGCACGGCATCTCCTGGGCCGATGTGAAGGACGCGGATCCCATCGAGGTCGTGTTGCCGAGATTCCTGGCGTATGTGGGAGAGTCCACGGTGGCCGGGCACAACATCATCGCGTTTGACAACCGGTTCGTCGATCGGGAGGCCGCCCGGCTATTGGGACGCTCCTTTCGCAACCCGGCGCTGGACACCCTGTCGCTGGCCCAGCGCCTGCTGCCCGATGAACACAGCTACAGCCTGGAACACCTCCTACGCAGGCTGAGGCTGGGCGAGGCGGTTGAGCATCGCGCGGCCCAGGATGTCCAGCAGACACAGATGCTCCTGCTCGCCTTGCTTGAGGAGAACCGGCGACAGCTGGCGCTGAATGCCCTGCCGGAGATGCTCCCGTGGGTGGGGTTGGGCCTGTTGGACGCCGAGGTCGATCTGGAGGACGAGAACCGGGCGTTATGGCACGGCGCATTGCGCACGCGAGAGCTCGCGCCCCCGCTGGAGGAACACATCGTGGCGCAACTGCCGGCGGGGGAGCGCGCTCGACTGGATGAGCTCGCGCGGCGCCTGATGGCCGTACCGCCCCCGCCCATGGCCGAAGATGAGGCCTGGAGCGCCATGCGCGAGAACTTCATGGCCTACCTCGCGAGCTTCGCACGCTTCAGCCGGGATCTCTCGCTGGATGCCTTCCTGGACCATCAGGCCCTGGTCACCAGCCTGGACGTCGAGGGCACGGGGACGGAAGGGGACCGGGTGACGATGATGACCCTTCACAACGCCAAGGGAACGGAGTTCCCGGTGGTCATCATCGTCGGTGTGGAGGAGGAGAATCTGCCTCTGTGGACGACCATGGAGGAGGAGGAGGCGCTGGCCGAGGAGCGTCGCGTGTTCTACGTGGGTATGACCCGGGCGCGAGAGCGACTGTTCCTCTGCTCTGTACGCGATCGCGGCGATGGCTTCGTTCGCCTGCCCTCCCGATTCGCGTTCGAGCTGCCCGCCGAGTACGTGCGCCGCTTTCGCATCGATCCCCAGGGGCAGGTGCAGGAGCTTGACCCATCCGGCAAAACGGCGGAAAGATGACCCCGGTCACCTCTCCGCCGCTCATTTTCCCAAATCGCACGATCCTCCCCGACACCACGCCGGCGGGTGCTCTACGGCAACACCTGCATCCACACCGTCATGGCGCACGCGCCACGATGATTCCAGGCGTAATACGGGATGGCGGTCAGCGTCGCGGGGCGGAGGGATGTGCGCCGCGGGGCCCACGGACGGTATAACTTCTGATCTTCCTCCTCGGGGAGGGCACCCTGAGCGATCAGCCGGGTTACGCCCCCCAGAAGCTCCGGCCGGTGCTCGACGATGATCTCGCCCCGAGCGTCCAACAGGGCATCCAGCACAGAGACGCCGGGATTGTCGTGTGCCTCCCAGCAGTACACGATAGGCCCTCGCTGCAGCGCGGCGCTGCAGCGATTCTCGACCAGGCGCGGGTGGCTGGCCATCACCTTCGGCGGCATCTCCAGGGAGAGGTGCACGCGATCCCCAGACTGCCAGCGACGGCGCAGCGCGGCGTAGCTGCCCGGCGTACCCCGCACGTCCCCCTCGCCGTTCACCGAGATCGTCGCACCGTCGGCCCAGCCGGGCACGCGCAGGTACAGGGTGAACTCGGTCGGTCGCGCCGGGAAGATCGACAGCCGCACATCGCCTTCCCACGGATATTGGGTGTCCTGCACGACCCGCAGCCCGGTCCCATCGGATAGCTGCCAGCGCAGCTCGCCGCGATCGTATAGGTGAACCCAGAGGCCCTCCCGGCTGGTGCTGTAGAAATAGCCCGGCAGCGAGGCCAGCATACGCCCTACATTCGGCGGACAGCACGTGCAATCGTACCACGGCTGCCGCTCATAAGGCCCTCGACGCGCCCAGGGATACCAGGGATCGCCCTCGCCCTCGCCATCATAGCGCAGCGGGTTGACATAAAAATAACGGGTGCCATCCAGGGAGACGCCGGACAGGAACCCATTGTACAACGCACGCTCCATAAGGTCCGCAAAACGGGTTTCGCCGTCCAACACGAGCATACGCCAGTTCCAAAAGATGTTGCCGATGGCCGCGCAGGTCTCCGCGTACGCGCGTGCGTTGGGGAGTTCGTAATCCCTCCCCAGGGACTCCCCCAGATGACGCCCTCCGGCACCGCCCGTGATGTATACCTTCGCCCGGGTGAAATTCTCCCACTGTCGTTCCAACGAGGCGAGAAAGGCGCGATCTCCCGTCTCCGCGTAGTAGTCGGCACCGCCACAGCAGAAGTAGAGAGCCCGCACCGCGTGACCTTCGATCTTCTGCAGCTCGGTGAAACGCGAGGCGTCCAGCAGATGTCGGGCCAGATCAAGATAGCGCTCCCGCCCCGTCTCCCGATACAGCTCCACCAGGGCCATCTCGATCTCCGGATGACCGGAGAAGGCACCCTCGATGGAGGGGATCACCTGGCACAGATGGTCGGCAAACCGCAACGCGCAGTCCAACAGCTCGCTCTCACCGGTCGCCCGATGGTGTGCGATCGCCGCCTGAAACAGATGCCCCGCGCAATACAGCTCGTGGTCCGTATCGAAGCGGGTATATCGCTGTTCATACCGCTCGTCGACGTAGTAGGTGTTGAGATAACCGTCCGGCCGCTGCGCGGGGAGGATGGCCTCGATCGCCTGGTCCAGCAGGTGTCGGATCTCGGGAGCTTCCTCCGACTGGAGGACGAAGGCGGCCGCCTCCATCCACTTATACAGGTCGCTGTCGGTGAAGAGGAAGCCGCGCCGGGGCACATCCTTCGCCCCGTACACGCGTCGGAAGTTATCCACAACCCCATGCTCCTCTAGCAGGCGATAGAGCTGGGGAAGGCCAGCCCGAACGTTCGCCTCCAAACGCGGACTCCAGAACCCATCCCGCAGACGGACGGCGCCCGGGGGGACGGGTTTCAGCCGGGCATACGGGGAGGCGGTCGTGTCCACCACGCCGCGCGTGTGGATAGGGGGAATCACAGACATTCACATACCCTCCTAGAAGTGCTGGAACGCCGGTGCCGATGGCTCATTGCCGTCATTATAGCACACGCGCTTGCCATGAGAGGCCCAGAGCGAACGAGGCCACAGGCAATGGAAAAGGCGACAGGAGATCCTGCCGCCTGAGGAGAGGTGGAGGCTTGCTCCACCTCCATAACATAAGGGGATACGGTAGGGCGGTCAGCAAGTGGAGAGGATCCGGCAACGACGTGCCCACCGTGGGGGTCGAAGAAGGGAACACAGCTCCATCTCGCGCTCCTGTTCGGGCAACAACCGGTCAAGCTGGCCGGCGAACTGCTCCAGGGAGGAGGCCTGAATAGTGGAAACCGTCGCGTACTCCTCGTCCGTCAGATCGAAACGAAGCAAGGCCTCCGGCGTCTGGCTCAGAAGCTGCTGGGCGAAGTCGCGGTCCACCAAAGCCCGCCCGACGATAGCTTGCAACGTCTCCCAGGTCATGTTGATCCTCCACAAAGACATTCCTCTTCCAAACGATCATCAAATTTTCCCTCCATCTTGCCTGTCAACCCTGGTCGATTTCCAAAGCCCCACCCGCCCAGCGTGAACGCTTCGTTAACCGCGAAGGCTATGCCACAAAGATCACGACGGACGTTGGCTTTCACGACCGTCCGTCGTCTCGCGATCTGAAGTATCAGCCTGACTATGCAGGCTCTTTCCGCCACAAGGCGTCAGTTGACGCATGCATATGTTTGTACAGAAACCAGAACGCCCCGGCCGCGATCACCACATCCCCCACGCTGAAAACCCCGCTGATGGGCACCGATGGGGGGATCACGAAGACATCGGAGAGCCACCATAGCCTGGTCGCATCTCGCGGCAACAGGACGTCCTTGGTGTTGAGCACCCGCGCCCCGGGCTGATCACCCAGGATCAGGTGCGCAAGTCCACTTTGGGTTAAGGCCTCCCGGGTGATAGGCATATACCCGCCGTTCGCGAGCATGACGGTGAAGTTCAAGGCCAGGCCCAGAGCGATAAGCTTCATACCGGGCAGACGCCGGTTCACCCACATGAGTGGGATCAGCAGTCCGTAGGAGATCACCATCACCAGCGCGCGGATGCTCAGCAGACCCTCCGCACGTGGTGTCGGATGGTAGATCAGGTAAGCCTGCGCGGCGAAGACGAGCGGCGCCAGCCATGCCCAACGGATCGAGACGTGAGCCAGCCGCTCGGGACGCCCGCCTGTCACCAGGCTCACCACGAAAGCGACGACGACCGCAAAGAGCAGGATCATGCGCTATCCAGGCCAGATGTGAAATAGACAAGATACAAGGGGCCGGCCATAGGCCAGCCCCTCGCCCTGCGAAACAGCCCCCATGTTGGCGATAACGAATCAGCGACTCAACACGGATTGCAAGAGCTGCTACCGCCGAAGGCAGACGGCGCTCCGCTGGCGGCGACCAACGATAGGATCGTGATCAACACCCAAACCACCTTCCAGTACAAGCCTTTCATCGGACTGCCTCCCATCAGGATTGTGTGAGCCGTCAGGTCACGTAGTTCAGCCTCATTGTTTCCCGATGGACTCACCAATCGCTGACGGGTTCCAAATATATCGGCAAGAGGTATGTCGTCCGGTGGCGTATCCAAATGAGGAATCTTCTCTTGAAGAACTGCGCCCCCCCAAGCTCTCCGCCGAATTTCCACCGAGAAAGACACACTATCGTCGTCCCGACAGGGTTGCAGGATCCATGGGGACAGGTATACTGGGGGCACGCGATCGGAGTGAGATCCCTTTTCACCAGGAGCGTCCCATGAAAAGAGCGACACGAGATGTCCTGTACTTTGAGATCGGGGCCGACAACGCGCCCACGCTGCACGTGCAGCCGGGCGAGGTATTTGAGGTGGAGACGCAACTCAACCGGGGGCCCTGGCTGGACACACATCCGGATGGGGAACGACTGCGAGAGCAGCTATACGGCGGCAATCCCTCCAGTGGCTGTATCTATGTGGAGGGCGCCCAACCGGGGCAGATGCTCACGGTCCACATCGGTGAGATCGATCTGGACCCGATGGGGTTCACCAGCTTCAGCGGGAGCACCGGGGCCATGCCCGCCTGGCTGGGCGGCTCCGGCGTCAGCGCTCATCACCGCATTGTGGAGATTCGGGACGGGTTCGTCCATTGGGACGAGCGAGTTCGATTCCCCGTCGCCCCCATGATCGGGTTCGTCGGCGTGGCTCCGGCCCGCGAGCGCTATCACAACGGCTGGGGCGGGTATTGGGGGGGCAACTTCGACGTACAGGAGATCACTACCGGCGCGGCCGTGCAGCTTGCGGTACACGTCCCGGGGGCACTGCTGCACATCGGCGACATGCACGCCCTGCAGGGCGATGGGGAGATCTGCGGCGCGGGCGGGATCGAGGCCAGCGGCCGCGTGCGAATCCGCTGCGAGCTCTCGGAGAAGCCGTCGTCCATGTTCTGGCCGCGCATCATCGACGAAACCCACATCATGACGGTGGCGATGGCCCGGCCGGCTGAGGACGCGTTCCGTCACGCCCTGGAGGCCATGGTGCTCTGGCTGGAGGAATCGTACGGCTTCACGCGCGGGGACGCCTACCTCTTCCTGGGCCAGGTGCTGGAGGCGCGCTGTACCCAGTTCGTCAATCCCACATTCACCTACATCGCCAAAGTGCCGCGACGCTACCTGGAGTAAGGGGCACCGCGGCGACGCGAGCGAAGCGGAGACCGGGAAGCGGGGTAAGGGACGCTCCCTCCCATCGACCCTACTCCGGATCCTTCCAGCGGGAGCACATATTTATGGAGGTGATGATGTCCCGGGTGTGCATCGCGGCCGCGCAGGTGGCGCCGGCCTATCTGGATCTGGAAGCCTCCCTGGCCATCGCCGATCGGTGGATCGCCGAGGCCGGCAAACAGGGCGTGCAGCTGCTAGTCTTCCCCGAGACCTGGCTGCCGGGCTATCCCTTCTGGCTGGATGTCAGCCCGGAGATGGGGCTATGGGATTACGCGCCCACCAAAGCCGCGTTCCGCCGCCTGTTTGAAAACAGCGTAGACGTCCCCGGCCCGGTCACCGAGCGGCTGGGGAAGGCGGCTCGCCGCGCCGGGTTGAACCTGGTGATGGGGATCAACGAGCGCGACGGTGGTACGCTTTACAACACGATCCTCTACTTCTCGGAGGATGGCGAGCTGCAGGGCAAGCATCGCAAGTTGATCCCCACCTACACCGAACGGCTGGTGTGGGGACGGGGTGACGGCAGCACGTTAACCGTCGTGGACACGCCGGTGGGGCGCGTCGGTGGGCTGGTGTGCTGGGAACATTGGATGCCACTGGCGCGTCAGGCCATGCACGACCAGAGGGAGACCTTCCATGCCGCGCTGTGGCCTACGGTTAGGGAGATCCTGTTGGTGGCCTCCCGCGCCTACGCCTTCGAGGGGCGTTGTTTCGTGGTGGCCGCGGGCTCGGTGCTGCGCCGCGAGCATCTGCCCACCGGGCTGGCGTTGCTGGACAGCCTGGAGGGCGACGGCCCATGGATGCGAGGCGGCTCGGCCATCATCGGGCCGGATGGGGCCGTCATCGCCGGCCCGGCCGGGGAGGAAGAGACCTTGTTGACCGCAGAGATCGATCCCGGCCGCATCCTGGAGGAATTGATGACGCTAGACATCAGCGGCCACTACGCCCGGCCGGACGTGTTCACCCTGCACGTCCACCGTGACTCGTAGGCACCGGCAGAGTAGCGTTCTCACAATCTTTGGCCTTCATCCTCTCCGATTCAGGCCTACGTCCACCCATACTCATAGCACGTCTCATACATGGCGACGATGTTCTCCGGCGGGCTCACGGCCTGGATGTTGTGACACGGCGCCAGGATATATCCGCCGCCCTCGCCCAGGATCCGCAGGTTATCCAGTACCTCCTGCCGCACTTCCTCCACCGTGCCAAAGGGCAGCGTGTACTGGTTATCCATGGCGCCGTGGAACACGAGCTTGTCCCCAAAATCCCGCTTCAGCCCCTCTCGATCCATCCCCTTGGCCCGCCACTGGATCGGATTGAGGATGTCGATCCCCGCCTCGATCATGTCCGGGATGATGCGCCGACAGTTGCCGTCATTGTGATGGAAGACGAACGCTCCCGCCTCATGTACCAGGTCGATCATGCGCTTCATGCGCGGGATCAGGAACTCGTGGATCTGGGCCGGGGAGAACATCAGGTCATCCTGTCCCCCCATGTCCTCGGCCACATAGCTCAGCATCACCTGACCGGGGATCTGCTCGAAAATGCGACGGGTGTTCTCATAGGCCAGGTCGAAGAGCTTGTCCAGACAGTAGTGGACCATCTCCGGGTTGAGCACCAGATCCATAAACGCCAGCTCCTGGCCGCGCAGATCCTTATAAATGAGGAACGGCTCCGAGCCACCCCCGCGGATGGGATACATCTCGTTCCCCTTCACCTGCTCCGGGATATCGGAGTAGTCCCACCAGTCGGGATCGGGCCAGGTGTAATTGCGTTCGATCTCTTCTACTGAACGATATTGGGCGAGGGGGTGATAGACGCACTCCCGATACACCCCGGTGCCGTAGTCCACATCCTGGTAGCCGCAGCCGAAGACATCGTATCCTTCGGGGATCGGCGGGCCGACATAGCGCGGGGACACGGAAACGACGAAGTCCACGTGCAGCTTCTGCAACATCTCCCGCTCACTGCTGCAGCCAAGATGCTTCATCAGCTTGGCCGTGGCCTCCGGAGTGGCCCAGTAATCCATGGGCACCCGATCCGGCTGCTGGCGGGTGAGCACGGCCAGCCACCGCTCGCGAGGGGTCATCGTCTCTTTGGGCATGTCTCGTCTCTCCTTCTGATCCCAACCCGCATGACACCTGGCCTTCAGACCAGGTCGCGCACCAGCTCGCCCACCCGTTTCACCCGGCGGATATCCCCATCCGGAGGAATCTCATCGGAGATCCCCAGCACCAGCCGCGGATAGAACAGGTCGACCAGCTGTTGGACGCAGCGTATCAGCACATCCTCGGGGTACGAGGGTAGGAAATACACGGCCGGGATGCCATCCAGCAACACCAGCGGCCCCAACGCCTCCTTGATCTCCTCGATGGTCACGTCGCCCTGAGGCTTTGGCGTGGCCGCCTCGATGCCATCCCATGGACAGGCCCGCAGGTAGGGCAGCAACGGCTTCATGGCCCCGTCGACGTGGATATGGACGAACTTACCCGCCTCGTGGAGCTGCTCCACCCGACGCCGGTAATACGGAATGAGATGCTCGTTCCAGATGGGCGGTGGATCCATATGGGCGTCGATGTTCTCACCCAGGTTGAGGATAGGGGCCGGGCACGTGCAAAGGAGCTGGTACAGGGCGTCATCCGCTTTGCTTGCCACTTCCATGTAGTGCGCGATCTTCTCCGGACAGTCGTGCATGGCGTAGATGGTGTTCTC
>JAJRVX010000313.1:0-13255 GCA_024277095.1 Chloroflexota bacterium | reverse complement strand
GCCGCCCAAGGCTCCAGCGGAGAGGCCCGCGCGACCGCCACGGAAGCGGCCCTCCGAGCCCGCCGCAGGCCTGGACGCTCCCGTCACCCGCCTGCCCGGCGTGGGCCCTCGACACGCCCAGCGCCTGGCCAAATTGGGCATCCGGACGGTGCGGGACCTGCTCTGGCATTTCCCCAGGCGGTACGAGGACTACAGCACCCTGAAGACCATCGACCACCTGCAGGTCGGGGAGGAATGCACCATCATCGGCAACGTCTGGGACGTACAGAGCCGCCGGTCCCGCAGCGGACGAGAGATCGTGCAGGCCATCATCGGCGACAGCACGGGCACCATCCAGGCGACCTGGTTCAACCCCTACATGATCCGACAGCTCAAGCCCGGGCGCGCCATCGTCCTCAGCGGCAAGATCGACGCCTACCTGGGACGCCTGGTGCTGACCAATCCGGAGTGGGAGCCGCTGGATCGCCAGTTCATCCACACGGGCCGCCTGGTCCCCATCTACCCCATGACGCAGGGGGTAAGCGCCCGCTGGCTCCGCCGGTTGATCAAGCAGACGGTGGACGCCTGGACGCCGAATATCGAGGACTATCTGCCGGATGGGGTCCGGGAGCGACAGGACCTGATGCCCCTGGGGCAGGCGCTGGCTCAGATCCACTTCCCCGACAACTGGGACCTGCTGGAGCAGGCACGGCGCCGTCTGAGCTTCGACGAGTTCTTCTTCATTCAGCTGGGGATGCTGCGCCAGCGACACCGCTGGCAACATCAGCCCGGCCGCCCGCTGCCGGCCAACGCCGAGGTGATGGAGCGGTTCCGGGAGGCGCTGCCCTTCCAGCTCACCCGGGCGCAGGAACGCGCCCTGCGCGAGATCCTGGAGGACATGGCGCAATCACGCCCCATGAGCCGCCTCCTGCAGGGGGATGTGGGCTCGGGTAAGACCGCCGTCGCCGCCGCGGCCATGTGGGCTGCAATCTACAACGGCGCCCAGGCGGTGCTGATGGCTCCGACGGAGATCCTGGCCGAGCAGCACTATCGAGGCCTCAGCCGCCTGTTCGAGCGCCTGCAGCACCCGGAGGGTCGCCCGGTGCGCCTGGCCCTGCTGACCGGCAGCCTGCCCGAGGGGGAGAAGCGCCAACTGCACGAGGCCATCGCCGCGGGCGAGGTGGACATCGTGATCGGCACCCACGCGCTGATCCAGGAGGCGGTGCAATTCGCCAGCCTGGGACTGGCCGTCATCGACGAGCAACATCGCTTCGGCGTGGCACAGCGTGCCCGTCTGCGCCAGAAGGGGTACAACCCCCATGTCCTGGTGATGAGCGCGACGCCCATCCCGCGTACGCTGGCGCTGACCCTCTACGGCGATCTGGACATCTCCGTGCTGGACGAGCTGCCGCCCGGGCGGCAGCCCATCCGCACCCGCTGGCTGCGGCCGCTGGAGCGCGAGCGCGCCTACGCCTTCATACGCCGCCAGATCGAGGAGGGGCGCCAGGCGTTCATCATCTGTCCGCTGGTAGAGGAATCGGAGAGCAGCGACGCGAAGGCCGCCATCGAGGAGCACCGCCGGTTGCAGGAGGAGGTGTTCCCCGACCTGAAGCTGGGCCTGCTGCACGGCCGCATGAAGGGGGAGGAGAAGGACGCGGTGATGCAGGCGTTCAGCCGGGGGGAGCTGGACATCCTGGTGGCCACCTCGGTCGTCGAGGTCGGAATCGACGTACCCAACGCGACGGTGATCCTGATCGAGGGGGCGGAGCGCTTTGGCCTGGCCCAGCTGCACCAGTTCCGCGGCCGGGTAGGCCGCGGCGAGCATCCCTCCTACTGCATCCTGCTCTCCGACGCCGACTCGGGGGACAGCGAGGAGCGGCTCAAGGCAATGGAGCAGACCCAGGACGGGTTCATCCTGGCGCAGAAGGATCTGGAGCTCAGAGGACCGGGGGACTTCTTCGGCACCCGACAATCCGGGCTGCCGCCGCTCCACCTGGCCCAGCTGGGGGACGTGCGCACGCTGGAGGCCGCCCGCGAGGAGGCCAAACGTCTGTTCGCCGTGGACCCGGAACTGTCCCTGCCTGAGCATCAGCTTCTGCGCGCGCAGGTAGCCCAGTTCTGGCACGGACATGGAGACTTGAGCTGACGAGAAGAGATGAAGCCATGCCTACAGCCTTATACCCGGGCACCTTTGACCCGGTACACTATGGACATATCGATATCGCCACCCGTGCCTCCTCCCTGTTTGAGCGTCTCGTCATCGCGATCTACGAGAGCCCCGCGAACAAGCAGGTGCTCTTCCCCATCCAAGAGCGCGTGAGCCTGATGAAGGAGGCGGTCCGGCATCTACCCAATGTGGAAGTTATGTCGTATAATGGATTAACGGTTCATTTCGCGCGACAGGTGGGAGCCCAAGTGATCGTGCGAGGGCTGCGCACATTGGCCGATTTCGAGTTCGAGTTCCAGGTCGCGATGACCAACCAAAGGCTGGCCCCGGAAATCGACATGGTGACCTTGATCACCCAGTCGGAGTACGCCTACTTGAGCGCCTCCATTCTGAAGGAGGTCGCGGGACTGGGCGGAGACATCACGCAGATGACGCCGCCTCACGTGCAGGAGGCGCTGTATCGCCGCTTCCAGGAGTTAGGCAGACCGCCCAGCCGCCAGGTTCCCAAGGCCCGACTGCGGGATCAGCGGAAGCCCGGCCTGGAATTGCCGCATTCTTCCGGGGGGAGGTGATCATCATCGAAATCCTACAGCTCGTCGATCAATTGGAGGCCGTCCTGAATCGCGGCTGGCGCGTGCCGTTCACATCCAGCCTCCTGGTCAATGAGGAGGAATGCCTGCGCCTGATCGACCAGATGCGCATGTCCGTGCCGGACGAGGTGCGCCAGGCCCAGCGCATCCTGCAACAGCGTGATTACATCCTCCTGCAGGCGGAACAAGAGGCCAAACGGATCGTGAGCGAGGCGATGCAGAACCCGGAGGCGATCTCCGGGCAAAGCGTGCAGGACGTGGTCGCGTCCGCCCAGCAGCGCGCCGCCTCGATCATCGCAGAGGCACGCCAGCGCAGCGAGGAGATGCAACGGGAGGCGGACGACTACGTCCTCGACGTGCTGCGCGAGCTTTCCCGCCATCTGGAGAGCCTGTTGGCCCAGGTGCAGAACGGCATTGAGGTCCTGGCCAACAAACAACGCCCTAACCCTTCATCGTCGGCGGCCGCCGGCGGTGATGTCGAGGAGGACGAGGAGATCTGACCGCCACAAGGGTGCGCATCCAGGCGCCCCGGCCCGCCTCACCGATGCGGTGGCAGGGGGCTCCCATGTCGGCGTCGCCAGGTGAGCGAGACGCAGGGATTCGTCGCGAGGCGGGGGCACGTCCTGGCGCTGCGTTCTTGACAGCGACTATCCTCTGCCCTATAATGCCACGACGCATGTTTAAGACATGCGTGAGGATGGCTTATGCGTTACAACGTCGCGCAACTTCTGAAAGCATCGGCGGGGGCGACCCGCCATTACCAATTCGACGAGGATGTCACGGGCCTGGATCGCCTTCTCGTGCCGATCAAGCGATTGCAAGGCGAGATCACCATGCTGCGCACGGGAAATGGGGTCCTGGTCACAGGGCGCCTTGCGATGGTGGTCGAGATGACCTGCAGCCGCTGTCTGGAGCCGCTGGAGGTCCCGCTGACCATCGATCTGGAGGAGGAGTTCCGGCCAACCGTCGACGTCATGACCGGTCGGCAGTTGCCCATGGAGGAAGAGGATCAGGCCCTGTGGATCGACGCCCAGCATATCCTGAACCTGGAGGAGGTGATCCGTCAGGACCTGCTCCTGGCGTTGCCCTTGCACCCGCTCTGTCGGGAGGATTGTGCGGGGATCTGTCCGCAATGCGGGCAGAACCTGAACGAAGGACCTTGTGCATGCGTCATCCATGACGTGGACCCACGTTGGTCTGCGCTATTGGACCTGAAGCTAGAATGACAGGAACTCACCGCCGGTGCACAGCCTGCGGTGATATGCTGTTAAAGGGAGGTATGAAACCGTGCCACCGTTGCCGAAGAGAAAGCTATCACCGGGAAGACGAGATCGTCGCCGGGCGCATCATGCGCTGAAGCCGCCCCACCTCGTTGAGTGCCCCCAATGCCATGAGATGCGGCTGCCTCATCGCGTCTGCCCGCATTGTGGGTACTATAAGGGCCGTGAAGTGATCTCTGTGGAAGAGGAGTAGGCATCGCCGGGGACCGACCCAGCGCTCATAGCGAGGCATCTTCTGTGCGGGGGAGAAACGGGGGATTGAGGGCCTGCCCTGATTTCCCTCGTTTGTCGCTCTAGGGTTTCCTCGAGGGATGGTTTCGCCAGAGGAGGGCTCCATGTCGCGATTCGCCCTTGTGTTTCCGGGGCAGGGCTCTCAAGCTGTAGGGATGGCCCGGGCTTTGGTGGAGGCGTTCCCCTCCGCCCGTGAGGCGATGGCGGAGGCCGACGATATCCTGCATTTCCACCTGAGCCGGCTCTGCTTTGAGGGACCTGCGGACAAGCTGACGGATACGG
The DNA here is from genome assembly GCA_024277095.1 of Chloroflexota bacterium. Classification (GTDB taxonomy): domain Bacteria; phylum Chloroflexota; class Anaerolineae; order DUEN01; family DUEN01; genus DUEN01. Next base: position 8,726 of record JAJRVX010000313.1, on the reverse strand, counting down.
TGAACGCCCAGCCGGCCATCCTGGCCGCCAGCGTCGCCACGCTACGTGCCATCCGCTCGGCCTTCCCCAAATTGGGGAAGCCGGTCGCGGTGGCGGGGCACAGCCTGGGGGAGTACACGGCCCTGGTGGCCGCGGACGCCCTCTCCTACACGGATGCTCTACACCTGGTGCGTGAGCGGGGACGCCTGATGAAGCGGGCGGGTGAGGAGCGACCGGGCGGCATGGCCGCCATCATCAGCCTGGAGGAGGAACAGGTCGCCCAGGTCTGCCAGCAGGCCAGCCAGGAGACCGGCGGCGTGGTGCAGGTGGCCAACATCAACTCGCCCGGCCAGATCGTCATCTCCGGCGAGCACTCCGCCCTCGAGCGGGCCATGGAGCTGGCCCGGACGATGGGGGCACGCCGGGTGATCCGCCTGGCCGTGAGCATCGCCGCCCACTCGCCCTTGATGGCCCCGGCGGCCGAGGCGCTGCAGCACGTCGTTCGCATCGTGGAGATGCGTCCCGCCGTGCCCGAGCTCATCGCGAACGTCTCCGCCGCGCCCATCTCGGCCGTGGAAGCCGTCCGAGACGAACTGGTCAGCCAGCTCACGGGGCCCGTGCGCTGGACGGCCTCCGTTCAGAACATGATCCGACAGGGGATCGACACCTTCATCGAGGTCGGGCCGGGCAACGTGCTCTCCGGCCTTATCCGACGCATCGACCGCAACGTCCGGACGCTCAGCATCAACGAGCCCAAGGACATCGAAGCGCTGGAGTCTCTCGCCTAGGAGCCGAAGATGCGCCTATCCGGAAAAGTCGCCGTCGTCACAGGAAGCTCGCGAGGGATCGGCGCCGCCATCGCCCGGCGGCTGGCCGCGGAGGGTGCCAAGGTGGTGCTGAACTGCCACGCCAGCGCCGAGGCAGCGGAGTCCATCGCCCAGGAGATCCGCCAGAACGGCGGGGAGGCCACGGTGGTGGTCGCCGATGTGAGTCGCTTCGAGGAGGCCCAGCGCCTGATCAAGCAGGCGGTGGATACCTACGGTCGGGTCGACATCCTGGTCAACAACGCCGGCACCACCCGGGACACCCTGTTGATGATGATGAAGGAAGCCGACTGGGACCGGGTGATCGATACCAACCTCAAGAGCGTCTTCATCTGCTGGAAGGCGGTCGCTCGCGGGATGGTCCGCCAGCGGAGCGGGCGCATCATCAACATCACCTCGGTGGTGGGGCTGGTCGGGCAGGCCGGGCAGACCAACTACGCCGCCTCCAAGGCGGGGATCATCGGCTTTAGCAAGAGCCTGGCCCGGGAGCTGGGCTCACGCGGCATCACCGTCAATTGCGTGGCACCCGGCTACATCCCCACGGCGCTGACGGAGGTGCTGCCGGATGAACTCAAGCAAGCCATCCTGGACCAGACGCCACTCAAGCGAATGGGGCAGCCGGAGGAGGTCGCCGCGGCCGTCGCGTTCCTGGCCTCCGAGGACGCCGCCTTCATCACAGGACATGTGCTGAGCGTGGACGGAGGGCTGGCCATGTGCTAGCCCCCGTTCGAGATCTTCCATCACCCATTCCATCACGTTCAAATCATCGGGGGCGGATCGGTGGAGCGGCCGGAGAAGACTTCACCGGATCGTCGTGCTGAGGCGAGGCCGATGCAGGACACATCTCCTAAGGAAGCGAAGTTGGGCAAAGTGATCATCGCTCCCGCGGTGCTGACGACCATCGTACGGCTGACGGCGCTGTCGCAGCCGGGCGTACGCCGCATGGCGCCGTTCCCGACGCTCCTGGAGCGCCTGCTCGGCGGAGGGAACCTCAGCGAGGGGGTCCGCATTCACGTGGATGGGGACAGCGTCACCGTCGATCTATACGTGATCGCGGATGCCGGGGTGAACATGCGGGAGCTGGGTGAGACGCTGCAACGCGAGGTCGCCCGTGCGCTCCACGATATGGTGGGGATGTCCGTCCGACAGGTACACGTCCACATCGACAGCGTCGAGTTCACCTCCACGGCCGAGCCACCCGCCCGTTCCGATGATATCTCTCGTCGTCCATCATCCGCCCGCTCGGATGAGTAGGAGGTGAGTGTGAAGGTCAGGCGGCGGGCACGGATGGCTGTACTCCAGGCCCTGTTCGAGATCGACCTGGCAGGGCACGATCCGGAATCCGTGCTGGCAGAGCGGCTCCATCACATGAATCTGCCCCCTGCCGGTCAACAATTCGCCCGTCATCTGCTCCACGGCGTGCTGACCCACCAGGACGCGCTGGATCGCATCATCGCCCGTTACGCTCCGGAATGGCCGGTGGAACAGATCGCAGCCATCGACCGGAACATCCTGCGCATGGCGCTGTATGAGATCGCCGATAAGAACGATGTCCCCGTCAAGGTCGCCATCAACGAGGCGATCGAGCTGGCGAAGATCTTCGGAAGCGATGCCAGCCCGCGATTCATCAACGGCGTCCTGGGCTCCGTGGTAGCCCATGAGCGGGAGCTCACGCTCCCTCGCTCAGAAGAGGACGGGGGGTCGCCTGAGGCGATGGAGAAGTCCTCCTCGAGTTGAGAGGGAAATGGGATAAGATGAATATATTCGGCGTTGGACCTTGGGAATTGATCCTGGTGGCGGTTCTGGCCCTGATCTTCATCGGGCCCGAAAAGCTACCCGAAGTGATGCGCCAGATCGGGCGTGTGGCCGGTGAGCTGCGTCGCATGTCGGCGGAGTTCACGGCCGAGTTCCAAGAGGAGCTGGCCCCATTCCAGGAACTACGCGACGAATTGACCCTGGCCCCTCAGACTCAGAACAAGCGCAACGGCCAGGAGGCGAAGGAGGCGCAAGAGGAGTCGAAAGAGGCCCCTGAGGAGACCTCCACGCCGGCCAGTGAGGCGGAGAAGGTTGCCGCCCAATCCCTGGCCACCGAGAAGGAGCCCACCGAAGAGGCGCCCCAGACAACATCCCCGGAGGAAGAGGAGAGCGCCGCCGCGTCGGCGGAGGAGCCCGCCCAGGCAGCCTCCTCCGAGGAGCCGACGGAACCGCCTGCACCGGCCGAGGCGGCCGTCGAGGAGGAGACGCCGTCGGCCGATGCGGGGGAGACGCTGACCGGGGAGGGAGAGCGAGCGGAGGAGATGACATCCGCTCCGGGCGAGCCCGAACAGCCCGCGGAAGCCCTCCCTCAGGATGCGCCCATTGCCGAACCCGTCCCCCCCACCGAAGCTGAAGGAGAACCAGCCGAGGAGGCGAAGGAAGAGGGTGCCGAACCCGCCGGTCACGTAGCTTCGGCGGAGGGCGCACCCGAGGCGGAGGAGGAAGCGACGCCGACCGGGGAACACCCCATGACCCCGCCCCAGGAGGAGGAGGTTTCCTCGACCGGGCCTGACGCGTCGAAGGGGGAGGACGCCTCCTTCGAACAGGCTTCCGCGGAGGAGCCGCAGGAAGCAGCAGAACCGACTTCTTCTGAGGTGACGGAGTAGTCCATGTCCGCTAATGACGAACTCCAGATGACCGTCCTTGAACATTTGATGGAGCTGCGCGAGCGCATCGTCAAGGCCGGTCTAGCGCTGATCGGAGGGATGTTCGTCGGCGTCTTCTTCGCCCGCCGATTCCTGGAGCTGCTGGTCTCTCCACTCGGGCAACAGGGAACCATCCAATCGCTGAAGCCCGCAGAGAACATCATCGTCTTCTTCAAGGTCGCCCTAATCCTGGGCACCGTGATCGCCATGCCGGTGATCTTCTACCAGTTCATGGCGTTCATCATGCCCGGCCTCACCAAGGAGGAGAAGCGGGCGCTGCTGCGCATCATCCCGGCGGCCACGTTGCTCTTCGCCCTGGGCGTGGGCTTTGGCGCGTTCGTCATCCTGCCCTTCACGCTCGGCTACCTGCAGACGTTCCTCAGCGACATCATCAAGCCCAATTATTCCGTTGAGTATTACATCGCCTTCGTCACCAACTTCACGCTGGCCATCGGCGGCGCGTTTGAGACGCCGCTGGTCATCGCCTTTCTGGCCCGGCTGGGGTTCGTGAGCCCGGATGGCCTGCGCAAGGGACGGCGATACGCCATCGTGGTGATCGCCATCCTGGCGGCCGTCATCACCCCCACACCGGACCCCTTCAACATGATGCTGGTGATGGCCCCGCTGCTGCTGCTGTATGAGTTCGGCATCATCCTGGCGCGCTTCAGCTACAAGCCTCGCCCCGGGTTCACCAGCGACGAGACGGAAACGGGAGGACAGACGAGCCATTGAAGTGGTGGCGTCACGTTGTAGATCTCAGCCATCCCATATCTCCTGAGATACCCGTCTGGCCGGGCGACCCTCGCCCGGCCTTTACCACTCTGGCGACCATCGCCGGGCACGGATACGCGCTGAGCGAGATCCACATCGGCGAGCACACCGGGACTCATGTGGGCACGGCCGCGCACCTGCAGCCCGGCGGGGTCACGGTGGATCAGCTGGAGCCGGAGGACCTGATCGTCCCGGCCGCGGTCCTGAATGTGAGCGAACGGGCCCTCTCCGACCCCGATTTCACCCTCTCCGTGGAGGATGTGCGCGCCTGGGAGGCGCGACACGGCCGCGTGCCTCCCGACTCCCTCGTCCTCATGGCGACGGGCTGGGACGCCCGCTGGCCGGATCCCACGGCGTACCTGAACGCGGACGACCAGGGCGTCATGCACTTCCCCGGCTTCGCGCCGCAGACGGTCACCTGGCTCGTCGATGAGCGTCGCGTGCGCGGCCTGGGGATCGACACGCCCGGGATCGATCCCGGGCGCGACGCGGGCCTGCAAAGCAACCGCCGCCTGCTGCGAGGGCGACACATCCACCTGGAGAACCTGACCCGGCTCACGGGGCTTCCCCCGCTCGGCGCGTGGGTGATCATCGGCGCCCTGCCCTGGGTGGGAAGGACGGGCAGCCCCGCCCGCGTGCTGGCTCTGATCCCATAATGCAGACATCACGACAAGGAGGTTCCCATGGCAAAGGCGCCTGAACACCCCATTCATGTGTTGATCATGGGCGCGGCGGGCCGCGACTTCCACAACTTCAACGTCTACTTCCGGGACAATCCACGTTATCGCGTGGTCGCCTTCACAGCCGCGCAGATCCCGAACATCGAGGGACGACGCTACCCCCCCGAGCTGGCGGGGGCGCTCTACCCACAGGGCATCCCGATCTACCCCGAGGACGAGCTGGAGCGCCTGATCCGGGATCTGGACGTGCATCAGGTCGTCTTCGCCTACAGCGACGTCTCCCATGAGTACGTGATGCATCGGGCATCGGAGGCGCTGGCGATGGGGGCCGACTTCCGGCTCATGGGGCCAGATGCGACGATGCTCTCGGCCCAAAAGCCGGTGGTGGCCGTTTGCGCCGCCCGCACAGGCAGCGGGAAGTCCCAGACGACGCGTCGCGTATGCGAGATCCTGCGCGCCCACGGCCGGAGCGTCGTGGTCGTGCGCCACCCCATGCCCTATGGTGATCTGGCCAAGCAGGCATGCCAGCGGTTCGCCACGTACGAGGATCTGGACCGCTACCAGTGCACCATCGAGGAGCGGGAGGAGTACGAGCCCCACCTGGACCGGGGGATCGTAGTCTACGCCGGCGTGGACTACGCCCGCATCCTGCGAGAGGCGGAGCAAGAGGCCGACATCGTCGTGTGGGACGGCGGGAACAACGACCTTCCGTTCTTCCGGCCCGACCTGCACATCGTGGTCGTGGATCCCCACCGCGCGGGCCATGAGGTGCGCTACTACCCGGGCGAGACCAACGTCCGCATGGCGGATGTGATCGTCATCAACAAGATCGACACAGCCGCCCCGGAGGGGATCGACCAGGTACGGCGAAACGTTCGGAAAGTGAACCCCGGGGCGACGATCGTGGAGGCAGCATCCCCGATCTTCGTGGAGGACCCGGCCGCGATCCAGGGCAAGCGCGTGCTGGTCATCGAGGATGGCCCAACCCTGACCCATGGGGAGATGGCCTATGGCGCCGGCTTCCTCGCCGCCCGTCGGTTCGGCGCAGCGGAGATCATCGATCCCAGGCCCTATGCGGTGGGCTCCATCGTGGAGACCTATGAGCGGTACCCGACGACCGGCCCCGTGCTGCCCGCCATGGGGTACGGCCGGGAGCAGATCGCCGAGCTGGAGGCTACCATCGAGCGCGTTCCCTGCGATCTGGTGATCGTGGCCACCCCCATCGACCTGGGCCGGGTCGCCCGCATCCATCATCCGACGCAGCGGGTCCGCTATGAGCTGCAGGAGATCGGGCAGCCCACCCTGGAATCGATCCTCTCCGCCTGGCTGGAGCGGGTATAACCAGCCCCCTCTCCGGAAGCAGGAGAGGCCTTGGCGGTTGTTGGATCCCCTCCCAGAGGGGGGTAGTGTATCCAAGATGGTGGAAATTCCGCCAGGCCCATCGCAAGCCCACAGGGGAGGTGCGGAGGGACCTCCCTCCGCCAAAACATCCTCTTTTTCCGCTTTGCACCTGCCCTTCCCGGCCTGATTCGGGTGGGCAAGGCCGGGCAAGGCAGGTGAGGGGCGGAAACCGGGGAGTCTCTTTTGAGGGGCTGCGCCCCTCAAAGCTCCCTGCTGTATTTCCACCGAAAAAGATACACTACCCCCAGAGGTGGATCGTTTGAGACAAATGAGCGATTATGATAGAATCCGCCTGGCGCACAGGATCGGGCAGCACCGCATCGAGAGGTGAGTTGGGAAGGAGGCAGCATCGCCGTCGATATCGCTTGGAGGACATGGAATCGGCATAGCGGAACATGGAACGAAAACGAGACAGCAGAGTCGGAGGAATTGCATGCAGAACACAGCTTCCTTGGTGAGTGAGCGGGTGATGAGCGGCGAGATGAGCCGACCGGCCGATCTGGATGAGCGGCGGGCGGAGTTGGAGCGCATCATCGACGAGATGGGACGGGTGATCGTCGCGTTCTCGGCCGGCGTGGACAGCACGCTGGTGCTGAAGGTGGCCCATGATCGTCTGGGCGACAACGCGTTGGGAGTGACGGCGGTCTCCCCCAGCCTGCCCCAGGCGGAACTGGAGGAGGCCATCGAGCTCGCCCGGCTGATCGGCGCGCGCCATCGGCTGTTGGAGACCGACGAGATGAGCGATCCGAACTACGCGGCCAACCCCTTCAACCGCTGCTACTTCTGTAAGACGGAGCTGTACGAGGAGCTCCTGGAGCTGGCGGAGCGCGAGGGATACCGGTATATCCTCAACGGCGCCAACCTGGACGACGTGGGGGACTATCGGCCGGGCGAGGAGGCCGCCCGCGAGCACAACGTGCGCAGCCCCCTGCGCGAGGCGGGGCTGACGAAGGCTCATGTGCGAGCGCTAGCCCGCGAGCTGGGCCTGCCCAACTGGAACAAGCCGGCCATGGCCTGCCTCAGCTCCCGGCTGCCGTATGGCACGCGCATCACGCGAGAGGTCCTGAGCCAGGTGGAGCAGGCCGAGCAGTACCTGCGCAGCCTGGGCTTTCGCCAGCTGCGGGTCCGCCACCACGGCGATCTCGCCCGCATCGAGGTGGAGCGCCCGGATCTGCCGCGCCTGATCGAGCTGGGGGAGGAGATCGGCCGAGAGCTGAAGCGCATCGGGTACACGTACGTCACGGCCGATCTGATCGGGTTCCGCTCGGGAAGCATGAACGAGTCGATGAAAAAGAACGGAAGATGAGCCACGCGTTGGACACCGCTGGGAAGGCCGCCGGCCTCCACAGCCGTGACGGCCTCTACGAGCTGTTGGCGCGCGTGCGCGCCGGGGAGATCAGCCTGGAAAAGGCGGCCGATCTGTTGGCAGGCTGGCCCACAGATGATCTGGGATTCGCCCGCGTGGACCACGCGCGCAGCCTGCGGCAGGGCATGCCCGAGGTCGTGTTCGCCGAGGGGAAGACGCCGGAGCAGGTGGCCAGCATCATGCACCGCATCGCGGAGGGAGCGGGGGCGGCCCTGGCCACCCGGGCCAATCGCGAGGCGTTCGAGGCCACACAGGCGCTCGTGCCCACCGCCCAATATCATCCCCTGTCCCGCGTCATCACCGTGGGCGGGCCGTTGCGCCAGCCGGACGAGGACGACGGACTCGCCCTCATCGTCAGCGCGGGCACGTCCGATCTCCCGGTCGCCGAGGAGGCGGCGCTGACGGCCTGGTTCCTGGGCGCTCGCGTGGAGCGGGTGCACGATGTGGGCGTATCCGGCCTGCATCGATTGCTGGCCGCTCGGGATCAACTCCTGAGCGCCCGGGTGATCGTCGTGGTGGCCGGGATGGAGGGCGCGCTGCCCAGCGTGGTCGGCGGCCTGGTCTCCTGTCCGGTCATCGCCGTGCCCACCAGCGTGGGCTACGGGGCCAGCTTCGGCGGTCTGGCCGCCCTGCTGGCCATGCTGAACTCCTGCGCGCCCGGCGTAGCCGTCGTGAACATCGACAACGGCTTCGGCGCGGGGGTGTTGGCCTATCGGATCGCGTCGGGAGGAAATTGAGCATGCGCATCGCCTACTTCGATGTCTTCGTGGGAGCCAGCGGCGATATGATCCTGGGAGCCCTGGTGGATGCAGGGCTCCCTTTGGCGTTTCTTCAGGACGTTGTGGAGCGGCTGCACCTGCCGGAGCCGGTCCACATCGAGGCCCACCCCGCCGCACACCACAGCCTGCGCGGCACTCAGGTCGTCGTGCACACGGCGGAATCCCACCACCACCGGGGGCTGTCAGACATCGCCGGGATCCTGGAGGCGGCCGATCTGGACCCCGCGATTCGCGAACGGGCCCTG
>JAJRVX010000312.1:0-8154 GCA_024277095.1 Chloroflexota bacterium | reverse complement strand
TCATAATAGCCTTCCGAGGGTGCGAGCACGGTGAGGAAGGGCAAGGCCCAAGTCCGGTGGGCCCAGGGGATCCATGTCAGCCACATCATACTGATCCAGCGCAGGCCGCTGGTCTTGACAAAGTGTTGCTTGCTCGAGCGCACCGCATCGCGATAGATGCCCCGGGCCGTGATCTTTGGCCCCCAACGCCGTTCGATGGTTTCATCGATCCCAAACACGAGGGGGCCCGTGCCCTTATCCAAATGGACCATCAGCAGCGCCAGCAGCATCTCGGCCACCCGGTGGGACGACCAAACCGCTCGGTTCAGCACGTGATGGTACTTGGCAAACCCGCTTTCATCGCTCAATCCCATCACTCGCAGAGCCGAGGTAACAGTGCGCTTGCCCACTGCCAGAATGGCCCCCACGAGCAGAACCTGCACCTTGACCCACGTCGAACGATGGAACAGTGGACAGAACGGCTCCAACAATGGCATAATTGCTTCGGGCAGGGTAAGCATCTTTGACCTCCTCTGGAGTAGAGTTTGGTCAAAGCTTACCTTGCCCACGCTTATTTATCAAACTTCGTACAAAGTCGAGCTAAGTGGATCTTTCTGAAAGGATTGCTCATGGCTGGGGAGAAGCGCTCCGTGAGCATCGGCTCTTCGTTGGGGCACCATTGCTGCTTCGGGTTGTGCTTCATCTCTCCAGGTCTTGACGCATCTGCTCGTATTCCGCCTTGGAGATCTCGCCGCTTGCATAGCGCCGTTTGAGGATCTCCAGAGGGGACTCGGGCGGTTGTTGTGCGGGCGTCCGAGGCTGTGTCGAACGGGTGGCTTGGGGGAAGAGGCTGCTGAGCAGCCACAGGGCCAGCCCGATGATCACCACCCAAAAGATGAGCATGAAGATCAGGCCCAAGCCGCCGAAGCCAAATCCCATCATCATCCTTACCTCCTCCTCATCTGCCGAGGGCTGGCTGGCGTCGTGATCCCCGCTGAGGGGACCGATCTTTGTACCAGCTTCTTGTCGTTGGACATTGCCTGTCCTGGAAATTCCTATCGTCAGCCCCATGATAACCGGCCACCATGGCGGGCTCTTGAAGGGAGTATGAAGGTTCTGTGAAGAACGCCCGGGGAGGAGGCAGGGGGGCGAGGACCGCACGAGAGCCCTTCTCAAGGGTTGGCGAGCCGGACAGCTGACAGAGGAAAGGGGCCGGGCTTGATTAGAAGCCCGGCCCCTACCACCGCTTTTCGCTTGTGGGTTACTCCGACGCCTCTTCTTTTGTCAGTACGATCACCCATTCCGGATTGCCGGTCTGCCGGATCTCCGCTTTGAAGCCCAGCCGATGAGCTTGCGTCGGGATCGTCTCCAGCGCCGGGGCGTGATCGGTGATTACCTCCAGGATCTCCCCCTCCGGCAGTCGCTTCATCGCTTCCACAGCCTTCAGCATCGGGTAAGGGCAGATCTCCCCTCGAACGTCGAGTTTCATCTTGTTCACCTCCTCTATTATGAGAAATCGGATAAAGCTTGAACAACAGGCCGGCTGCGGCAGCTCCCACACTGCCGCAGGCTGAAGTTTAGGAGCCCAGCCTGCTGTTGAGTTGTCCGGGGGCTCAATGGTTCCTCCGCCAGTGGATTGGAACGGATATGTTCACGGCAGGCGCCGGATGATCTGCACCCCCAGCCAGGCGCCGCCGAACAGTCCCAGGCCGAAGACCCAGCCGTTCAGCGCCAGTGAGGGGATGGCACTGAAGAACCCCCCGATGTTGCACCCCATGGCGAGGCGTGCTCCGTATCCCATCGCGATGCCCCCGATGAAGGATTGCACGTAACGTCGGCCGGGGGCGAAGCGGATTTTGAACTCGCCGGCCAGGAGGGCCGCCACGAAAGCGCCGAAGATCAGCCCCCAGTTCAGCAGGCTGCCGCCGCTCTGCCAGGGGATGTGACTCAGCAACTGCTTGCCGGCGGGCTTGTCGCCGAAGTACAGCAGGTTCTGGGCCGGATATCCCAGCACGTAGGCGATCCAACCGGACCAGCGGGAGACCGCCGTGGTGATGCCCCAGGGCTTCTTGTAGAGGTACTCCAGGATGTTCAGCACGCCCAGGGAGGCGCCGCCCACCAATGCCGGCCATGCGTGGACGAAGAGGCTGTTCCACCCGGATCGAAGGCGCTGCCCGAACGTCTCCGCCGGCGGGGGTGCCTCGCGGCGTACGGTCACGCCGCCGGCCCGTGTCTCCCACCAGACGACCAGCAGGTAGAGCGCCAGCAGGATCAGGAGCGTGACGCTCAGCGCTCCTCCCCATCCCATCACCCGGGGAAACCACACCTTGGGCTGTTGGGAGACCACGGCTGGCCACCACCACTCCCAACTCAGCGCCAACAGGAACGAGCCGACCAGCATGCCGATCAAGGCAACCCACTGGGCGACATACCCTTCGCCCATGCGGTAGAGGGTCCCCGAGGCGCAGCCGCCCGCGACGACCATCCCGGTGCCGAACAGCAGCCCTCCCAGGAGCGTATGCCATCCCGTCGGGTACACGTTCCCCGCGATGCCCTGGGTCGGGTCGGGCACGGCCTTGTACATGATGAGCGCGAACCCCAGGCTGGCGATGGCGAGCCCCAGGAGCACGCCCTTCATCAGGCGGCCGTCTCGTAGCAGGAACAGATCCCGGAATGCGGATGTGAAGCAGAACCGGCTGCGCTGGACCACGAATCCATATCCCAGGCCGAAGAGCCAGAAGATGGCCAGGGTGGTGTTGACTTGGGTCAGCCAGGCGAGGATAACGATGCTGGCGATGGCGGCCAGCAACCCCAGCAGCGTGTGCTGGCTGACCCACGCGCCGGGGTGAGTGGACTGTTTCATGTTCGCGGCTGTCATCGTGCAACCTCCTCCTGTGGGGTGTTCGGAAAAGCAAAAGAGACTCGCGAAACCCGGGGGTCGGGCGACGAGTCTCCTACAAGCCAGGAAGGGGAAAGGGTGAAATATGGTTAAGCGGCCCACCCACACCAGGATGGACCACCGATTCTGACCGGTGTTCTCACGTCATCGTGCCCCCAACTGTGCCTGTCATATCCTCGGCCTGGGAAGATCCCATCGCCCAGATCCAGATCAGGCGCAGCGAGCGCCGATGATTCTCCCCCGGATGGCATACCGCCGTGAGCGCGCGTATGCCGCGGAGCGCCATCGGCGCCCGCTATGTACAGATGCACATGAGTGGCAGAGCACGAGACATGTGATGTCCCCAAGAAGCCATCCGGGGCACGAGAACACCTTTTCCTCGAAGTTGGTGAAATTTTACTGGCGTTTGGACCCTTTGTCAAATCGTCTCGGCTGAACAATTGTTCAGATATGGTCATAGATCGTCCTCTACGGGGCGGGAGCCTGGACGTTGGCCGTGACGATCACCTGGACCTCCGGCTCGTCGGGATCGTTGGTGGCGATGGAGATGTAGCGGCGTATCCGTCCGCTGTCCGGGTGGACCCCGGAGTCGTACCGAATGATCAGTTTGCCCTCACCGCCGGGCGGGATCACTGTGGGCTCCACCCGGGCCGAGGTGCAGCCGCACGAGGTGGACACCGATTCGATCTTCAGATCGCCTGTACCCATGTTGGACACGGTGATCTCGGTCACGGCCACCTGGCCCTGCTCGATATCGCCGAAGTCGTGCTGCGTGGCCGAGAGCGCGATATCGGGGCGTCGGACTCCGTATGCCACCAGCACGAACACCAGCACCAATACGGCGATCGCCAGCCAGCCTATGGCGCGGACCTTCCTCATGTGCGCCTCTCCTGGGAAGCCGTCGCCTCCTCTGGCCCGTTCTCTTCGCTTTTCCCGTTCTCCTCGCTCACCCGGGCCACGATCAGTTTGAAGATCCCCCTGGCTCCCAGATCATCCACGCGCTCGATGGCCAGGCCCGCCCGGCGAACGTTGTCCACCGTTCGCCGGTTGATGTGCGGCCCCATCAGCCGTGCGATCACCGGATCCAGCAGATCCATAAGCCGCCCCAGGGTGGGATGTTCGGAGCGTACGTGTTCCAGCAGCACCACACGCCCCCCTGGCCTGACCACTCGTGCCATCTCTTGCAGCCCCAACACGGGATCGGGCACCGAGCAGAATACGAAGGTGGCCACCGCTCCGTCGAAGGTGTCATCTGGGAACTCCAGCGCCTGGGCGTCCATCTGCAACAGGGTCACAGGCCGGTCCAGACGTTCCGCTCGCCGGCGGGCTCGGTCCAGCATCCTGGCGCTCAGATCCACGCCGGTCACCCGTATTCCTGGGGGGTAGTAGGGCATGTTCTTGCCCGTCCCCACCCCGACCTCCAGCACCCGCGGTCCGGTCACCAGCGACCAGACGCGCTGCCGCCAGTCGTTGTACCGTCGCTCGGCCAGCGCCTCCATGAGGTCATACAAAGGCGCGATACGATCGTATCGCGCCCGCGTTAACGTCGTCTCCTTCACATCCACCATAAGAACCGTGCTCCTTCGCCTCGGATGCCGATCATCAGTATTCGATGATGATCGGCATGCCGATGTAGGCCATCTCCCATAGGATCTTGGCGTTCTCGTTGCTCAGCATGATGCAGCCGTACGTGATGGGCGTCCCGACCAGGCCGGCCCAGGTGGGACGTCCGGTGGTGGCGTTCCACGGCAGGCCATGGAACCCGTTTTCCGTGCTGCCCGCCCAGTAGATGCCCAGCCAGTAGGGCATCCAGATGTCCCAGGCGGATCCGTATGCCGTCCGTATCTTGCTTTGGATGTAGTAGGTGCCCGGCTTGGTCGGCGAGCTGCGGCGCCCCGTGGAGCACACCCATTCGTATAGCAGCGTGTCGCCATCGTATACGTAGCACCGTTGCTGGGAGATGCTCACCACCACTCGCTTGTCCCCGCCGCGCGGCCGGACCTCTCTCGGTTGGGGGATGGCCAGCTTGCGCCCGGGAAAGAGCAGCCCATGGTTGCTCAGGTTGTTGGCCCGTGCCAGCGATGCCACGGGGACCTGGAATCGTCGGGCGATCTCGGAGAGCGTGTCGCCCGGCCGCACGACGTATACGCTGGGCGCCGGTTCGGCCTCGGATGCCTCCTCCGGCTCGGGGGCGGCGGGCTCCAACTCGGCAGGGGGCGGGGGGGAGGCTCGTCGCGGTATACGCAGGCGTTGCCCCACACGCAGGAGATCGGACGCCGCGATGCCTGAGGCTTCTGCGATGGCCTCGACGGTGACCCCGTGTGCGGCCGCGATGGCGGAGAGCGTCTCGCCGGGTTGCACGATGTGCGCCTCGCTCTCATCCTCGGAGGGCGCATTCGCGGGGCGCGCGCCCTCGTCGTCGGCGTCTGCGGTGATGCGAAGCTTCTGCCCCACGTAGATCGCGTTCGGGTTGACCAGGCGGTTGCTTTGTACCAGGCTGTCGATCGTCACGCCGTGTTGCATGGCGATGCCGAAGAGCGTGTCCCCCGGCTGGACGACGTGGATGCCCTCCTCCGCCGTCGAGGCCGCGTGAACGCCGACGACGGGGATCAGCGCCAGCGCGACGGCCAGGAACGGGGGCAGGAGCCGCCGAAGCGTGGAGCGCATCTGAAGCCTTACGGAGCGAGATCTGGACCATGACATTGGGAACCCCTATTGGCTTCTGGCGAGTTGCACGCGAACGGTTCGTCGGTAGACCGTGATGAACGCGCCGATGAGGATGGCGGTCAGTGAGGCCCATTGGGCGGGCGTGAGGCCGGCGACGTCGGTGTACCCCAGCCGGATGAACTCGATCAGGAAGCGCCCGGTGGGATACCAGATGGCGTACAGTCCTACTAGCTCGCCATCCAGCAGCCGGTCTCCGTACCGCCAGCCCAGCCAGAACAGCAGCGCGAAGCCGACCAGATTCCAGAGCGATTCGTATAGGAAGACGGGGTGGAAGGTGGCGAAGGACTCGTATCCCGGCAGACGGTTGGCCGGATCGATGGTGACGGCCCAGGGCAGATCTGTGGGCGCACCGTACAGCTCCTGGTTGAAGAAGTTCCCCCAGCGGCCGATAGCCTGTCCCAAGGGGACGCCGACGATGACGAAATTGGCCCATCGCCACAGGGCGAGGTCGGCGCGCCGGGCGTACAGGGCGAGTCCCAGGATGCCGCCCAAAAGGGCGCCGTAGATCCCAAGGCCGCCCTGCCAGGTGGCGATGATGCGAACGGGATCCTCCAGGTAGTACTGGCGCATGGCCGGGCTCTCCAGCGATGAGGTGAGCACGTATTGGATGCGGGCGCCGAGGATGCCGAATCCAAGGCACCAGATGAGCGCGCTCCAGATGTGTTCGGGATCGTAGCCCCACCGTCGAGCCAGGCGGGTGGAGGCCGTGGCCGCCAGGGCGGTGCCGAGGGCGATGAGGACCCCATACCAGCGCACCGTGAGAGGGCCTATGTGCAGCAGGATCGGATCGGGTGCAAAGCCAAACATGATGACGTCTTCACCTCCATAAGTAGCGAGTAGCCCCGGGATCGCGTCCCAGGGCTACTCGTCGGATCTGCCCCTTCCCACCAGAGAGGCTTCTGGAACATTCATGTCCAGTGGGCGAGGTATGGCGCTCCCCTCACCTGACGATGGGCCCGCTGGACGCGAAGGTGGCTATCGCCATTTCACAAATGCTTCGGACCAGACGGCTGCCTCGCTATAGTTGGGATCGTTGTTCTCGATGATGATGCCGCGACGCACAGTCTGTCCGCGGACGTCGTGATATCCGGCGTCAAAGATCAGCCGTAGGAGCGCCACCTTGCCGGGTGGGATCACCCGTGCGGAGAGCTCCGCCGTGGTACATCCACACGTCGTGTAGATCCGACTGATCGTTAACGGCGCCTCCCCCTCGTTCTTCAGCACGAAGGTATGATCCACCACGTCGGTGGGGCCCACCTCTCCGAAGTCCCAGAAATCCTGCGGGATGACCAGTTTCGGCTGAGGGCCGTCCTTCGGCAGGAAGGGGATGGGCGTCTGCGATGGTTCCATCTCATGCACACCGTACAGCCCATCATCGTAGACCACATCGGCCGGATCGTAGGATACGGCCTCAGCCGAGGCGCCGGCGGCCGGCGTGCGCCCCCAGGCCCAGTATGCCGAGACCACGATCAGGAGCAGCGCGAGGCCACCGCCGATCAGCAGCCACGGGCCCCGGGTGCGCCGACGCGATGTTCGTCGGCGCACCCGGCGTTTCGACGCTCGCCCCTTACCCATTCGTTAATGCCTCCGGGCATCGCGAGTGCGGGATTGGCGGAGCAGGCCCATGGGAGCCTCAGTGATGATGCTCATGGCCATGCTGCATGCCGCCTTCCTCTTTGCCTATGTACTTCTCCGGTTCCTTCTCGAAAGCTGCCTTGCAGCCGGGGGCGCAGAAGTAATAGGTCACGCCCTTGTACTCATAGGTTGCGGCCGCCTTGCTTTCGTCCACCGTCATACCACATACGGGATCTTTCGCCATCGTTCGCCTCCTGTTGGAATTTATGAAGGGATCTCATCGCAGGTGCGATGGATTTGCCAGGGAGTCCCCGCTCGTGCTCAGGACGACGTCCAGGGCGTTGGAAATCCCCTCCCTCAGCGTCGTCGATGGGTGGTCGGCCTTGAGAATCTTCAGCCATGTGCGTCCATCACGCCCGTGAGCCACCACCTGTACGGGCGAGGAGGCATCCCCGTACACCAGGAGCACGGCATATTGGCAGGTGCATTGTTCCGTCCCGTGATGGGGGCAATCGCACTCAGGCAGGGATGCCAGCGCGTTGCGCAGGTCGAAGCTGCGGTATACCCGCATCCCCTGAATCTCCAGAGCCTGCGCAAGCACCTCTATTGTCTCCTGGCAATCCATCGCTACCTGCACTTGTTGTTCCATCACGTTAGCCCTGCTCCTCGGCCGTCGCCTCGTTCGTTCTGTGGGCATCGGCCGAGATTCCTCAGACGATGTCCCCGCGTAGCTGGTACCAGACCATTCCGGCCAGGTACCCCAAGCCGCCACCGCTTCCCGCTACGACCCAATGGATGGGGTGAAGACGTGCGCTCAGGAACATCTCCGCGCCGAGGTAGGCGGCCAGGAATCCGGCCATGATGCCTACGGAGGCCACCAGGGGAAGCCGTTGGGCTCGCCTGGTTTCCGCTCGACGTTTCTGTCGCCTGCGACGTCTTACCCGGGATCGTGCCATCGTCTGCGCTCCTGGTGT
>JAJRVX010000311.1:0-9219 GCA_024277095.1 Chloroflexota bacterium | reverse complement strand
TCAGGACGTGGAGCCTCTGATCGATCAGCTCGATGGCGTCTTCCCATCCGGCCGGAAGGCCACCGCCTCCGCCGCCCGGAACGGTGATCACCACTCTGCCGTTGCCGCCCCGGGGCCTCGGAGCATCGATCCGCCGCAATAGCTCGTTCTTGGGCATGTTCGCTCCCCGTCAATTGTTCGGCCCACCCGGAGATGGGACCGCCTCGTGCCACACCCCCTCGGTGTCTACGGCCCAGGAGCGATCGGCCGCCACCTGGGGATAGGAGATCGTGTCCAGCAGGAGCCCGTCCATGTCATACAGCCTCACGCTGTCGCTCTCGGGGATATCCCCACAGGCGCCACCGCCGGCGCCCTGCATCCGGTCCACCCAGATCGCCTTCCGGACGGGCGTGATGCTGTCGTCCGGGAACGTGTACGTGCAATCGCCCACCTCCAGGCGGTAGCGGGCCGTCACCCAGAGGCCGGGGAACTGGACCTCGACGAACTTGTCCCCCGGCGTGCACCCGCCTTTGAGGTTCCAGTCACGGCAGATCACCCCCTGGCGGGCGAACACCTCGGAGATCATGGGCATGGTGATCAGGCGATCCCATCCGTAGGTCTCGGCGCTGAACTCCAGGTAACCCCAGCCCTGATCGAAGACCCGATTCGAAAAGTCGCCACCCATGGCCGTCCACTGAACCAGGCGGTCCGGGCTGCCCCCGTCGCCGTCTTGCAGCTCATAGGAGATACGGTAGCGATCTCCGGGCCCGGGAGCGCCAATGCTGGCCAGCGGGATGCGCACTTCGGCGCTGTAGTAGTAGCCGGGGTTGTAGTAGTGCCAGCTCTGGGTGCCGACGGGCACGTTGCTGCCGTCGAACTGGTCCAGCTTGGTGGTGGGGCTGGTATATGGCGTCACCCACAGGCGCAGGTCGTACACGTCCCCGGCCCCGCTCTCGGATGGCACGATCCCGATCATGACCGCATCCGAGGCCGACAGGGTGTCGTCGTTGGCCCGCACGGCCAGGTAGAGATAGGTGTCGTCGTATGCGGCCCAGAACCCGAAGAGCGATCCATCGGCCGCCTTAATCTTGCGGCTCATGTAATCGCCGCTCACGGCCACCAGCGCTTGGTGCGGGACCTCCGATATGATCCATTCGGTCACCCGGCCGTCCAGCGTCGGCGGCGATGCCACTCTGGCCGCCACCTGCACGCCACCCGGCACACCCGTAGGCCCGGGCGTCGGTGTGGGCGTCACCGTAGGCGTGGGGGTCACGGTGGGCGTCGGCGTGGCCGTGGGCGTGGGGCCCTGTTCGGCCTCCACGTCTACCATCACCTCGTGCATGTACTCCGGAGATCCATCGCTGTTCACGATGGCGATGAAAGCATCCCCGTGGCCGGTGGCGATGGCATTGGCCACGTATGCCTGTGGGACGCTCCACACCTCCTCGCGCCACCGGCCGCTGCCCAGCTTGCTGAAGACGTACTCGGCATAGGTGCCCGGCCCCGTGGCCACCCGAACCTTGAACGCGTCGTGCCCCACATCCAGGTAGGCCACGGCCACGGTCACATCCCGATACGTGCCGTATGGCCACCAGCCCGGGTCCACGGCCAGGGCCATGGTGTCCCCGCCGTCCAGCCGCCTCCCCTGCCGGTTGGCCAGCTGGTCCATTATCTCCGCCGTCGACACGGGTGTGGGCAACGGGTCGGGGCATCCGGGCGTCACCCAACTGGCCCCCTGTTGCCAGGCCTCGGTCGCCGCCGCCTGCGCCGTGGCTCGAATCTCCGGGTTACACACCTGCGTGTGCGCCTGGGGCGTCAGAAGCGTCAGGTGTTTCCCCCAATCGCCCATGCTGTCGCTTACGCCCCCCGTGGCGCTCCAATTCCAGGTCGGATACTCGATGTCCCGGAACCAGATGATGGCCCGGGTGTCGGCGTTGAACAGGTAATCGTTGTGATCCAGAATCGGGGCGGTCCAGTAGGCCCGCCAGCGCCAGTTGTGCAACACGTATCTCCCACCGTGGGCCATCCCGGCCATCACGCTCCAGGCCCAATGCTGCCGGGCCGCCGGCGTGGACATGTTGGTCGGGTTGCGGCCGAACTCGAAGATGACCGGCATGCCCCAGTCGGATAACGTGTTGCCCGTGTCCCACACGTACCAGCCGTGGTACGTGTTCCCCGGCGCGGACGAGGCCGACGGGAAGGATGGGCCGATGCTGTTGGCCGAGTAGCCGATGAGCTTGCCCGCATCGTGCCATGCCGTGTAGATCTCCTTGCGGAACCGCTCGCCCGAGAAATTGGAGCAGGGCGCTACGGAGGCCATGACCACCACCGGCTTGCCGGGGAAGGCAGCATAGGTCGCCTCCGCCAGGTCGGTGATGTAGGAGCGGAAATCGGCGCAGGACGACACCGTCTCCGCTCCCTGGTAGACCAGCTTCTGACTGTCCGGACAGCCCGACGGGTTACCCGGCCAGTAGGGCTGGCACGATTTCTGTGGGAGCGTCTCGCCCTGGAACCCGGTATACACCCGGATGGCGGCGATGTAGGGGTTGCCGCTGTATCGAGCCCCGGCTTCCTGCACGAACTGGATCATCTTGTTCTTGAAGTCGCCGCCCCACTTGATCGCCCAATACCAGTGATCGTCCTCCGTGATCTGGAACTTGCCGAGGTACGTGCTGTTGTCCATCCAGGACGGCAGGTTGGGCTTGCCGAACGGATCCGCCTCGGTGCCGCTTCCGTTCTCGCCGTCGAAATAGGGCGATGGCAGCTCCAGGATAATCCGCTGCGGGACCTCCTGTCCGTCGGGCAGCCTGACCGTCCGGCCGCTCACCTCGGCGATGCAGTCGTCGATCTTCGTCCAGTCGATGGCGCTTTGATTGGCCCACACCTCGTCCAGCCGTGTCGAACACGGCGCCGTCAGGATCTCGTTGCCCGGGTAAAGCGGATCATTGGGCGGCCTGGTGGGCGGCACGGCATACGTGGGGACCGACCAGTTGATCCCCAGCCCCATGGGAACGGCGGTGCCCGCATCCTGACGCGCCGGCTCGCCCGGCCCGGACGGCGCGGCCAGCATCAGCGTCGAGACGGCCGCCACCACCGCCATAGCCACGCCCACCTTCCGCCACATCTCGCCTACGACAGCCATCATGTGTCCGTATCCTCAAAAGCGTACTTGCAGCCTCGGATCATGTATCGACGCCCCACCGCGAGCCCGTCTATGGAATCCAGGTCGAGGGTGTGCCAGCTGTAGTCCTGCTCGGCAGACAGGGGCTCCTCCTGCCACTCGCCGCCGAAGTAATACAGCAACGTCGGCTCGTCGCCGGATCGGCTGTAGTAGTGCAGCCACCGCCAGCGCCGCTCGGACCAGAACTCGAACGGCCGCTTCGCGGCGTCGTCATAGCGGACGTGGCACGCCGGGTTGACCATCCCCAGACGGCTGGTGAGCCAGATCAGGTTGTCCCGTAGCCATTGCACTCTGGGTTCCCCGGCGTTGCCGTGTACCACGTCCCCGTGTGACCAGTCGGGGAGCGTGTACCATCCGGGAGCCGATATGGGGTCGCCGGGGACCTCGTAGACGTAGTCCACGATCCCCTTGGCATATTGATCCAGCGGGTTCTCCCCCTCGGTGCCCTCGATCCTGACGATGTATGTGTCGCCGACCCCGATGCCGAGGCCGCTGATGTCCAGGTCCTCGGTGTACGGGTAATAGAGATCGGAGTCCGGGAAGGGGCTGGCGCTGTTCTCCGGCGTGTACACCGGCGGTGTGGCGTCGGTGATCTCCCTGATCAGCACGCCGCGGGCGTAGATGCGGATCTTGTAGGTGGTCTCGTCCTTCTTTCGCCACACCTGATACCGCAGCCGCTCAGCCCTGTGGTGCATGCCCGCCCAGAGCAGCTCCGTGCTCACGCTCGTATGTTTGGCCCACCTGCCGGGGAACGGCGGCCTGGGATTCCGGGTCGCCTCCCACAAAGCGCTGGCATACTCGCTGAGGGCGTTCCAGTCCGCCGCCGTCGGCGTATCCCCTTCGGCGAAACTGGCCAGCTCGGGGTAGGTCACGGCGTCCATCTCGGAGATCTGCAGCGGGATCGCGTAACATTCCAGGCAGTGCCCCGCCGGCGTCCGTACCTCGACGGTGACCTCATAGAACTGCCCGTCGGTGAGACCGTACGCGGTCAGATCGGACGTAAAGGTCTTCGTCTCGGCCCCGGCCACGGTCACCGGGGCCGTCTCCATGACCACGGTGTCCCCGTACTTCACCCGCGCCTGGAACTGATTGGACACGGGGGAGTAGAACCGGCATTCCAGGATCAGGATGTCCCGCCTGTGGCGGATGGCTCCCTCCCAGACGGTGCGATACGTGTCATACAGCTCCACCGTCCGCCGGCTAGCCAGCGGGAACTGGCTGCCCATGGCTAGGCCGAACAGGAACCGCTCGGCCCGGGCCAGGCGGTTCAGGTGCCCCTCGGCCGATATGATCTGCCCGTCCACGAAGCTGGGAACGCCAGGCCAGAAGCTCATCAGTACCATGCCCTCCCGTTGCCCAGGGCCGTCTGGCCCACCACGAAGTAGTCGCTGTAGGGGTACAGCCCCTCGGCGTCCAGGACCGTGATGTCCTGGACGTAGGCCACGTCGGCCGACCACCGATACCGGATCACGAACCCCTCCCGGAAGTCGCCTGTGCTGTATGGATCGCGGAACCGAATGCGGTCGCCCAGGGATAGCTCCGGGATGCCCGGCACGCCCTGCAGCGTCCAGGTGGGCGTCAGGGAGGCGTGGCGGTCCCGCAGGAATCGGGCCAGGGCCCGCCCCTGCGACTCGGTCTGTATGTACTGATTCCCTCGAACCGACCTGATCCGCTCGAACGGAACGGCCGGCGAGGCCACCTCCTCGATGACCTCCTCCTGCGGGCCGCCGGCGAGCGGGATCCCCCACAGCACCAGGTGGACCAGATAGGCCGAAAGCGAGGCGTGATAGTTGGTCAGCTTGATCAACGCCCTCTGGCCCCGCGGCGTGATGGACAGCGTGACGTGTCCGCTCATGTCCATGCCGCCCGAGCTGACGACCTGATAGTCCGTGCCGGGGGTAAGGTCGCTGATGCTGAGCGCCGGCCGGTATAGCCTGGCCTCGAACTCGATCTGACTCTCGGGCGGGCATTCCTTCACCGCGTCCAGCCGATACAACTCATCGGCCTGGTCGGCCACCCGGCGCTGCAGCTCGACGACCACGCCGGTGATCAGGTCGTCTATGCCCGTGTCGGGCACGGAGGCCTGGTGGTCGTCCTCGGTCAACGTGTATTGGACCGTGGTATGCGGCGCCTGCAGCCAGTGGGTCGCCGTCTCGAACCGCAACACCCCGTTCTGGTCGAAATAGCAACGGCCTCCTTCTGCCTGCGCCACCGCCCACATCTCGGCCAGGATCCCCTCGTCATCCAGCCAGGCGAACGGGATCGTGAAGGCCGAGACATCGATGGAGCGCTGCTCGGCCGGGATGCCCGCCAAGCCGGCCAGCATGGCGATCCACTCGTCGGCCCGCAGGTCCTGGTAGACGAGCGTCGACGCCTTGTGTTGCAGGTACCTGTAGCCCATGTCGCGCAGCTCCAGCGTGATCGTTCGCCCGGCCGGGTCCTCGATCCAGTCGAAGATCACGCCCGTGAAGATCACGGTCATGGGCCAGCCCTCAAGGCCCATGGAGATGCGCACCTCTTTGCCGTGCAGGCCGGCAGGCCCGCCGATATACGGCGCCAGCGGGCTGTCGGCCCGCTTCCAGCTGTAGCGCCCGTCGGCGTTCCACAGCTCTACGGTCGCCTGGCCAACGCTCCCGGGCGGTACCAGCTGGTCGCCGGGGGCGGAGATGCCCATCTCGCCGGAATGCGCTCGCAGGCGGTCGGTCTCATCGGTCCAGTTGACGCCGTCCCATTTCACCTCGACGATGCCCGTCGGGCGGCGCACGGTGGCCAGGGCCGGGGGTTGGGCGATGAGCTCGGCGTAGGCCGCCGCCGTCGTCACCCGCAGCGCCGCCTCCTCGCGCAGCTCCACGTAGGCGCCCACGGCCGTGGCATCGAGCTGGCCACCCACCGAACGCAGCTCGACGTAGGCGTCGGCGGCCGTCACCCGCGCCTCTTTCTCCGGCGGCGCTTCCTCCATGATCTCGATATAAGCCACCACGGTGGTGACGTTGACCTGGCCGCCGGCGGACTCCAGCTCGGTATAGGCGTCGGACGATGTGACCCTTAGCTCAGCCATACCCCTGGTCCATCAGACAAACGTGCCTTCGCTGACCACCCCAACCTCGACGTTGTCGATCCCGGATTGTGACCAGGGCAATCCGGTCGCCGGATCGGATTCCTGCCGATGCCAGACGGCGATCTCGTAGGATGTCCCCAGGTTCTTGGGTGCGCTCTGGACCAGCGACCCCCCGCTCTTGACCGCCAGCCTCACCTGCGTGTCATCCTCCGCCGCCATCTTGCGGGCAACGGCCACGGGGATCAGGGCCGCCACCTGCCACCCCTGCGGGATGGTGAACGTGGTCATGGCATATGTGTCGATCAGGCCGCTGGCCGTGGCCTTGACGTAGGTTGTGTCCTCGTCGTGGGGCGCATCGTCGACCAGCAGATAGTTGTCCACCTGATCGCCGTCGGAGCCGGTGAACTGGCTGTATGAGCCGTTCCCATCGGGCGTGAGTAATACGAAGCGGCGATCCGGCACCACGCCGGGCCCCGTCTCCCCCTCGGTGCTGTCCACGTATAGATCGTCGAAGTAGACGTAGTCCTCCCAGCCCTGATAGCCGACGCCGTGGGCTCCGAACAGCACCCGGTTGACCGTGGTGGCTCCGGTCGTCCCCAGCGTGTCTCCGTCGAAGCTCAGGATCAGGTTGCCGTCCCGGTAGACGTACACCCATCCGCCGGTGCCGTGCAGCTTCACGTCCACGCCGATGTGATACCAGACATCCACCGTGTTGATCCCGGCCTCGGCCGCGGAGATGGAGGCCACCACGCTGGAGCCGACCAGCAGCTCCAGGAGGCCGTTCGTGCCGTTGTATCGCAGACGCCCCACCAGCGTCGCATCGCTGAACCAGGACACCAGGTCGGCGTTGTCCGTGGTCGACCGCGGCCCGTTGTGATTGAGATGAAAGCTGGCGCGGAACTGGGACACACCGGAGGGGAGCGAGAAGCCGAACCTTCCGGGGTTGACGACGCTCTGCTGGAACGAGTACGAGCCACTTCGGGCCTTGGTGTTGCTGATGGCGGCGGATCCCGGCTCGTCCAACTCGGCCAGGGCGCTCTGCAATTCCGCACCCGCTTGCTTCAGCCTGCTGATTGCCACGCTATACCTCCTCGAATGTGATCGTGACCGTGTAGTAGGGCTGATCTCTCACGTCGTAGATCTCCCGCCGCGCTGCCGGCTCGGTGGCAGCCACCACCTGGTCGTAGGTCGTGCCGTCCGGCATGATCAGCTGCGTGGGCGTCCCCAGGTTGGCAGTGTAGGTCTGCATGAGTTGCCCGTGCTGCTCGCTCGTGAGGCCGCTCCACCTCACCCGGATCACCGCCTTGCAGGCCGCAAGGTCCACGCGCAGCTTGCCGGACAGCATGCGCCTGGACACGGATATGGGCTCGTATGTCACGGTGATGCCGTCCTTGTCCGGCAGCGGAATGTCTACTCCACCCCACCTCATGCTTGCCATGTCACGGCAACTCCCTCGTGCCCATCGTCTGGCGGTTCAGGATGCGGGCCACTTCTGGCGCGATCAGAGATGCCAGATCGGATCGCACATCTCCCACGTTGCTCTTGACCGCATCGGCGAACGCGGCCGCCACGATGGCCCCCAGTCGTTCGCCGGCCGCCTCGAAATCCTCCCGGTGGTTCTCGATGTCCTCCTTCCAGGCGGAGGCGATCACGGCGCCGGCATCCTCGCCGGCCACGGCCACGCTGAATCCGCTGAAGAGGGCCTCGGCCAGTAGCGTCCCGTGGTCCTCCACCTGGTTGGGTTGAGCCAACATGTCCGGCGCCACTAATCCCGTCCCCTCCGGCGCGTTGAGCGGGATATCCGTCACCACCTGGGGCCTGACCGGAACGGGCAGGGCCGGCTGGCCCTGCAGGATGTCGGCCAGCAGGGTCTCCTGGGCGTCGGGCGGGGCATCCAGGATGGCGGTGATGGAGATGGACGGTAGGGCGATGCCCAACTGCTCGGCGATCTGGCGCCGCTGCTCTTCCGGCGTGCCCTCGAGCTCGATCCCCGCCAGGCGTAGCTTCTCGGCCGCGATGTCGATGGTCAACTCTTTGGCCGCCTCCCGCTCCCGCAGCTTCTTGAACTGCTCCACGAAGGCGTCCCAGTCGATCAGATCCGGCCGCACCAGGTCCTGGACGTCTTGCGATGTCTGACGGGCCCAGGCTTTGAGCGCATCTTCTGAGCCGGAGAGCACCTCGGGCGGGATCTTCAGGAGCCCGGCCCAGTCCGGGTGCGCCCGCAACTCGGCGAACCCCCGCTCGGCGATGGCGTTGAGCCGCCGGGCGGCCTCCAGCGCCTTGTCCCGATACACCCCCACGGCCGTGTCCAGCATGTCCTTCGCCGTGACCTGCAGGCCCATCCGTAGCGCCGTCTCGATGTCGCCCCGCAACGCGCCCAGGGCCCGGCGCATGCGATTCATGTGCTCACGCGTGGCGGATTCGGCCTCACGCTGGGCCCGGCGGATGCCCTCCACCGAGTCCTCCCAGCCCTTGATCATGATGGACGCCATGGCGTCCATCTCCCACTGGGTCACGCCCTTGGTGTTGGCGAAGAAGTCCTTCAGGTCCTTCAGCCACAGGTCACGCTGGCGGCGGGCGGTTCGGACGTCGGTGAGCTGGGCCAGCTGGAGGGCCAGCCGGTCCACGTCCTGAACGGCCCGCTGGAAGCCACGCACATTGGCATCGATGGTCACCGGCTGCTTCGCCCGGGCCCAGAGCTCCATGATGGCCTGTGTCAGGCCGTCCACCTGAACGATGGCTTCCTGCACGGGAGCTGGTAAGTCCTGGAAGCGGGCCACCAGATCGGCCATGGCGGCGTCGGCCCCCAGCGTGATATCCGTCAGGCGTCGCATGGTCAGGTAGCTGTTGTCCAGGGCCAGGGCGGAATCGACAGCAGCCCGCTGCTGCTCCTCGATGCCCTCCACCATCTCCAGGGCCGAACGGGCCACGCCCCGGAGTGCGGGATCCGCCTGGCGCATCTGGTCAAGCCACTCCCGTAGCGCGCCCGTGTCCACCGTGA
>JAJRVX010000310.1:0-11827 GCA_024277095.1 Chloroflexota bacterium | reverse complement strand
GGTCATGCCGTTGGCGCGCTCGAGCCAGAACTCGAAGATCTCCAGCGGCCGGCGGCCTTGATCCAGGGCCTCCCGGATGGCGTCCCGGTGATACTGGCCGAACGGCTCATACTCGGGCATGGACCAGTAGGCGATCTCGTCCTCGCTGGCCGACCAGGCCCCCACGATCGCCCATTCCAGCGGATCGGAACCCGGAACAGGCCGCAGCTCCAGCATCACCCGGTAGATGTCGTGCTGCCGGGGCCTGGGCTGCGCCGGCGCCTCCCCGAGTCCCTTCACCATCTCCCGCAGATCACGCATGATGCGGTCGTGGTCGGCCTCCCGGCGCCAGCGCTCGATCACCTCTTCCGTGTCCCATGGGGGCGTGATGACGAT
Organism: Chloroflexota bacterium; assembly: GCA_024277095.1. Lineage (GTDB taxonomy): Bacteria > Chloroflexota > Anaerolineae > DUEN01 > DUEN01 > DUEN01. Next base: position 11,452 of record JAJRVX010000310.1, on the reverse strand, counting down.
TTTCCCGGCCTGATGGAACAGAGAAACCTCGTCGCCTTGCTCCTCGATGCGGAGGATCTTGTGGGCATGGGGGCCCTCCGCGTAGGCCCACCACCAGGCGAATACCATGGCGTCGCGGTCGAAGATGAAGTGAATGGACGGGTGATCGGCCACCAGGTGATAGCCGTCCTCACCCAACCAGTAAGCCATGATGTTCGCCTGTCCTGTCTCCAGATAGCGATCCAGTGCGCTCATCTGACCACCTTCACGGCCTGACTCAGAGGCCTGCCGCCCAGTCTGGTGATGCCGTGCTTTCTCAACAGGGCGATGACCTGCTCTTTCTCGGTTTCCGATTGCACGTTGACTCCCACCAGGTAATCGGGAAGCGATAGGTTGCGCTTGATCAGGGTCTCGTTCGACGACCTGGTGGCCGCCGCCCTCCATTCCTGGATCGTGCGTTTGCGGTATCTTCGGATGTGATCCGGGTGTGTGTTGCCGAATGCGTCGAAGTCATAACTGATGGTGTCCGTGTCCAGCAGGAGCCGCTTGTCGAACAACAGGTGGTAGTATGCGCTCCTTGCCCTCCTGCCACTCGCGATCCGGGTAAACACATAGCCGGCGCCGCCCGTCCTCTGATCCTCGACCGGGCTCATGCCGCCTATCGGCACCCCGATCCGATACTTCTCCTCCGTAGAGACCAGCGCGCCGTTGTGTTCCAGGATCACCTGCAGAGCCTCCAGGGAGGATCCGCCGTACAGCCGATGGACCAGGTAATAGTCCGCCATCGCGCGGTCCAGCTCTTCCTCGGTGATATCGAACCGACGCCAGCGTGGGATGCCGAACCGCCCCTTGCCGCCCAGCACCGGGGCGGCGGAATCGAACCGTGGCATGGGCTGGTAGCCGGGCAGTTTCGTGATGTCTTCGACGCCGAGCCTCCTGTTCCAGTAGCTCTTGTACGCCTCGATCTTCTGGTCGACGGTCATGCCCGGCCGGATTCCTATGTCGTCTGGATCGACGCCGGCGGCATAGGATGTCTTGGCCAGGTACAGCAGCTCGACGCCCTTCCGGGTGGCCAGCCTCGCATCCAACCCCAGCTCTTTCAGGTGATCCAGGGTGGCTTCCAGCTTCTGCGGCGTCAGATCGCCCTCGATCTGGATCTGCAGACGGCCTTGCTTGCTGTAGATGCCGCCGTTGCCGTCGGCGTGAAGGGTATAATTGGCCCGGATGCCGTCGCCAAAGTCGACCCTGAACCCTTTGCCGCTGAAGGTGCGTTCCCCCGGCGTATACTCGATGCGCCCCCGACGGTTGCGAACGGCGAACGTGGCCGCCGGGCCCTCGGCCACCCGATACCGACGCCCACGCGCCGGCTTTTTCGCCCTGGGACGGAACGGCTCCACGACCTTGCCCACCTGGCTGCCCAGAGGCTTGATCCCACGGACCTCCTGGGCCAGCGTCATGACGTAGTCGATGTAGTGCCTGGCGATCTCGTCGTCCGGGTTCCTGTTCAGCGCATCGGCCAGCTTCCTGTACAGATCATCTATCTTCTGCTTCGTGTGCTCGGGGATGGCGCCGTCATAGCCCGGACTTCCCGGCTTCAGGTGGTAGTTGTAGCTCTTGGCCACCGTCAGCACGTCGTCCCAATACGGATCGCCGTGCTGCACCAGGGCCGCCCCACCCTGGAACTCGCTCAGCCTGGCTAGCATCCGGTTTTCGGCCGCCAGCCGCACCCTCATCTCGATGGCCGTACCATCGCCGTCCAGACGATAGACCAGGGCGGTCATGTCCTCGATGTCCTCGCCGCCCAATAGCAGCGCTTTACCCTGCCATCCGCTGTGCTCCACCTCCTCTACGAACTCTTGCGTGATAGGAGTCAGAACGTCCGCGGACACCTCCAGCCGGCCCAGTGCCGCCTTCCTGGCCGCGCTGGCTCGCCTGTACAGGTCGGCGAAGTCCTGAGCGATCCGGTTCTTGCGCTCGACGGCCCTGGCCAGGAACGTGTCCAGGTCCTGGTAGGCCAGGGCCACCCGATTCGGCCCCACCCGGAACCTGGCCGCCGCCTCGGCATAGGGCCGGATGATGCGCACGAATTCCTCATCCGGCAGCTCCTGGATGGCTTGCAGGAACTCCTTGAGCGCCCTGGTGCGGCGCGGGTCGAAGTAGGGCACGTCCTCCCCGGCCACCCAGCGCTGTAGTAGCCTGTTGTGATAGCTGACGACGCCGAAGTTGCTGTTGGGGTTGTAGTCCCAGTCCAGCCGGTCTCGATCGTAGAACTTGAACAGCTGACCCTTGTCGATGCCGACTATGTGCCCATCCGAGGTCAACAGCAGGTTTTCCGCGTGGCCGTCGTGGTTCCCGATGAGCCAGTCGAAGATGTGCTCCTTCTGAACCTCTATGACCTGCTCACGGGTCAGGGCCCTGGGATCCACGCCGCCCAGGTCGCGCTGTATGTTGTCGAACATGCGCTGGATGCTGCCGATCTGGCCGTCGATCTCGACGACATACGTCTCGGCAGCCGGATGGCCCAGCGCTTTGGCCAGATCGTAGGCTACCTTGTCCCCGTAGGCACGGAACTCATCCTGTGGCTTGAACAGCCACTTGCTGCCGTCCGGGGCGACGTACACCGTCTTGCGATGGGCGCCTCCCAGCCTGGCGTCCCGGTCGACCTTCAGCTCGTCGATGCGGAACGGGAACTGTTCCTCCTGCGGGGCCCCGGCCCCGAGCTCCGCACGGGACGCCTCCATCAGCGCCTGCAGCTCTTCCGGGGATTCCACGATCCAGCACCGGCAATTCGGGTGAGCCGGAGGTGGGCCGTACACGTTGCCGTTCTCCGGATGCACAAAGCGGCGCTCGGTCACGCTGCCTTCAGCCCCACGCCCCTCATTGGCCTCGCCCAGAGGGCCACAGATGGGACACACCAGCTCGTCCTCGGCCGTGCGCCAGTGCATCTTCGTCAGCCCCGCCGCCTGCATGCCGGCCACCCGGCTCAGGGCATAGATCCGGGTCACCTCGGTGGCGGCGATCACCTGCGCCCGATCCCGCACTCCCCGCACCGGGCCGGGCGGGATGATGCGCCGCACATCCGCCACCAGCGCCGGGAACTCGTCCCCTCGCTCGATCCACTCGGCGATGGCCCGCCCTAACTGCTCTCGTGTGCTGTTGGTAAGGTCCGTTATCAGATCGTACTGATACTTCTGCGCCAGCTCTGCGGCGGCCCGGTCCCACACCTCCCACGATACCGAGATGTTCATGCCCGTGTAGCGTCCACGGACCGCCTGCATGGCCTCGCCGACGATCTCATCCAACGCCCGGCACAGGGACGCGGCCATCTCCATGCGCTCGGCGTCCCAATCGATCTCGAGATCGACGGCTTCCTTGGCCGTTATTGCCTCCTGGCGCAGTCGCTGTTGTGCCAGGAGGGCTACACGCCTGGCCTCCAGCGCCTTCATCCCCCGCCCATACAGCTCCATGAAGTAGCCGTACAGGGCGTGTGTCATCCTGGCCTCACCCCGGCGCCGCCGGCGGTCCAGCGGATCCCGACGGGACCGGGCCTCCTTACCCTTCACCCCAAAAGGGCCCGCCGCCGGCCACCTCCGGGACCGGCCATTCGGGCACCGCTATGCGCTCGCCGAACGAGTAGGACCGGGACGATCGCAGGGTCACCACGTCGCCGTGCCTGTTGATGGCCACCAGGTCCTCGCCCGGCTCAAGGGCGGCCTTCTGAATGAGCCGCTCGAACTCCTTGTTCTCGGCCTCGATCGCGTTCTCGATGCCGATAGCCGTCACCTCGTCCGATTCGGCCAGCCAGTCCGGCACGGCCCGCAGCTCACGCAGCAAACGCCGGGCTTCCTCCCGGGTGATCAATCCTTCCTGAGCCACAGGGTGAGGCTCCCACAGCTTGCGCACGTTCTCGATGATGCGGGCCCGGATCATCTCGCGTAGCAGATCGTCCTCGCTGTCGGCGTGGTCGAACTTGAACTCGAGGCCTGGCGGCAGGACATCCCAGTTGATCGACCGCTCGACCGAGGAGATCAGGCGGCCGAACCCCTTCCCCTTGGCCTTTTGTGCCTGGATCTCCGCCTCGGCCTTGGTGGCGCCGGCCTGCGACGCCGGCCAGAACTCCCGCACGTCCACCCCGAAATCCAGCGCCAGGGTGAAGACGTACAGCGTGATCGCCTGCTCTTTGTCGAAGTGATCCGGCAGCGTGGCGAATGGCGTGAGCTTGACGTCGATGTTCTGTAAGGGGCCGGCTTGCGCCGCCAGCCACAGCAACCCCTTGAAGACGGTCTGATCCTTGCTCTTGCGCTTCGCCTCGTACAGCCTGAACGCGCTCTCGACCTCCGGCATGGTCATGCCGGTGATGGCCACGATCCCCTTGGGAGGCAGGTCGAGCAGCTGCTCCTCCTCGTAGTTGTACAGGGCCAGGAGCACCTTCGCCGCCTTCAGCGCCCGGCTGACGGCACAGAATCCCAGGCCGAACTTGCGCTCGTCGGGCGAGGGCATGTCCACGATCCGGGAGAAGTCGCCGGGATACAGCGGGATCGTCTTCCCGCTGCCTCCCACGGCGGGGCTGTATCGCAACGGCACCTCGGTATTCCCGGTCAGGATCAGTCGGGCCGAATCGATGTTGTACAGTCCAGCCACAGGGCCGCTTCGGCTCTCCCGGGCCAGCTCTATGACGCCTCCCAGGTCGGTGACCAGGTAGTCCTGCACCCAGCGGTCCAGGAAGTAGGACCAGCCGGCGCCATCCTCGGCCTCGGACAGGATGGCGTGATAGCGGTGCACCCGGTTGCGCCCACCCACGATCTGCCAGTCCAGGGAGATCATCTTGCTGACCATGGAGGCCAGCGCTCCGGACAAGATGGGCTCCGCCTGAGCGAACTCTCGCAGCTTCTCCGCCCGCCCCGGCTTCCCCCATGGTGGGATGTCCTCCTGCACCGTCTCCCAGAGGGTGAAGATGTATGTGACGACGTCTCTGTTCTGTGATGCCCTTGGCTGTTTGCTCAGCGTTTCGGCCATCAGAAGACCCTTCCCACAGCGCCCACCGGCCCCAGGATGCCACTCACCACGTACCGCAACGCATCCAGCCGGTGAAACGACTCCTTGTCCTTGATCTTCTCCGTCGGTTGCCCCTGCTCGTCCAGCTCACGGCTGTACGTGTTGAACTCCTCCAGCAGGCCACGACATGATCTGAACACGAACAATCGCTTCTCCTTCAGAAGCTGAATCACCCGATCGATGCCGGCCTCGACGTCCGAGATGGGCGGCTCCTGCACGTGGATCCCCTCCTGGGCCCAGTCCCATCGCTGCTGCTTCTCGCTCCTGGATCCGCCCCACCAGCCGACGACCCGCTCGAATCGGGCCTCCTGCAGCGCCTCCTGCACGTGCTGCCGGGTCGTCCGGCCGCCCTTGAGGGACTCCCGATACACGTAATAGGCGGACCGATGGACGTCCTCGGCGATCCACACCATGGCCGTGTGGATGGCTCCGAAGTCGATGCCCACATGTCTGGGCCATTCAGAGGGCAGCTCGAACGGGTCCACCAGATGCACGTTCTCGTCGAAGTCCTCGTAGATGAGCCCCGCCGGGCGGGCGAACCGGCCGCGATAGAACATGTTGAACTTCCAGGCGGGCAGCCGGCGGCGGGCCCTCTCGAACTCTGCCCTGGGGAAGGCCGGGTTCAGGATGCTATCGAACTGCACCACCTCGATGTCCGGATCCCCCTCTCGCCATGGATCGTAGATCTCCATCTTCAGCCAGCCCAGGTTATAGATCGTGGTCGTGATGAGCACCCGCCCCTCGGCCAGGCTGAGGCGCCGCAACACTGCCTCCCAGGAGTCCAGTCGGAACTTGTCCTGCCCGGCCTCGTCCAGCCAGGCGGCGTTGGCCGTGGCCGACTCCAGCCCGCTGGAGGCCTGGGCCGACCGCAGGATGACCCGGGCCCACATGGGATCGTCCGCTCTCCTGGCCAGGAACCGACCGCCGGGCACGGCCCCCTCGCGTATCTCGAGCACCCGCTCGCCGGCCCAGAACCGGGCGATGCCCAGGATGTCTTCGAACACCCGGCGAATCTCGGGCAACATCTTCAGCTTGAAAAGATCGAACGTGGCCGTCACGGCCAGGTAGTCCCCCGGTCCCCGGGTCCGGATCTCTCGCCATAGCCACCAGGGGCCGAAGCTGGTCTTTCCCCCCTGGGTCCCGGCCAGCATGGCCACGAACCGGCGTGGGCTGTCCCATGTGCGGCTCTGGCCGGGATGGAAATTCACGATCGCACGGTCACCCCTCCTGACCAGGAGACTCGTCATATGTCTTCACGATCTCGACCACGCTAACGGGCGCCAGGCTGCCGGAATCCTCCTGATAGACGCTGCCCAGGAGTCGGGCGCGCTGCTGAATGATCTTGAGCACCCGGTCGATGGCTTCGAAGTCGCCCGAGCGGGCCTTGTCCCAGATGCCGGACTGCAGAGCGTCCAGACGCTCCAGCTCGAGCTGGAGAATCTCCTCCGCCAGCTCTCGCCTCAGACGGCCGAGCCTCTCCAGCTCGCGCTTCACATCCTGGTGTGCCTGGCGTTCGTCATAGCCCCTGGGCAGTTCGTCGGGGCTGAACTTCTGATGAACGGCCGCGGCGATATCCCGGTATCCCCTGCCGGCCTTGCGCAAGCGCAGGACGAAAGCCCTGCGCTCGGCCGTCTTGATCCGCTGCGCCGATGTCTTGCTCATACGGCCCCCATCCGCTCGTTAACACGCGGTGTGTGAACGACCTCCAGGTAGACGAGGGTGAGACCTCGCCTGCGGCAGGCGCTCCAGACGCTCACCGAATCACGATTTGCCATATCTGCAGCATCACCACGATGAGCAACAAGACCCTCTCGGGCGTGATCACGGTGCGGCGCTCCGCCCATTCCTCCATGTTCCTCTCCAGGACCCCGACACGTCTCTCCAGATCCCCCACACGATCGGTCAATGCTTTGCTGGTCCACATGTGCCCGTTGATCAAGATGGGGATGTCCGCTTCCTGCGGGTACAGGCGGCGAAGGCTGGCCTTCGCCTCGTGAAAGGCGTAAACCACGTCGGCCCCGGCCGCCATGGCTCCGTACATGTCACATGCCAGGCGCAGGGCGGCATCGTTCGAGATGGACGCCTTGTTCGCCACCACCGCGCACCCCAGCGCGTTGTGAAGGGCCGAACCTATCTCCACGCTGTCGCACGCGTTCAGGAACACAAGGCGCAGCTCCTGCTGGCCCTGGAACACGCGCACCAGCCACTCCAGCGTCACCTTGCGATCCGTGAGCTGCAGAAGTCCGGCCTGGCCGTGCTGGGCGAAATGGACCACATCGTACTGGCGGTCCTGCAAGGCATCCTCGAGCCGCCACGAGGTGACCAGACCGTCGAGGATGGTCACCTCGTGGCCGGATGCCACGGCCGAGATCTCCGGCCTGGCATCAATGCCATCCTGCCTGGGCACGACGATCAGGATTCTCATGCTCTCCGGACGTAGACGCGCTTGCGGGTCACAAGCCGCAAGGCTATGTTGACAAGGGCCACGATGCCCAGGGCGATATGCCCGACCTCGGGAGATGCCTTGAATTCGGAGAAGCCGAAGGCATCGGCGATCGTGACCACGAGGGCCAACAGGTTGAACCAGAACGTCTTGCTGGCCCATATCGGTTTCTCATGCATCTTCCTGACCTCCGTGAGACGTCATTGCGTTCGCTTCCTCCGTCGTCTCCGGGACGGAGGAAGCCTGCCGGTTTCCTTGATCAGGCGCCGCCTGCGCCTGTCCCGTCTGTCCGGTTTCTCTCCGGATCGCCGTTTCTTCCCCATGCCGCCGCAAATGAAAAAGCGCCGACCTGCCGGGGAGCTCCCCGGCGCGATCGGCGCTCGGTTACGATTACGCCAGTATGCGATTAAGCGATCAACGTGTCTGCCCGATCTGGCGACGCTCAGTCACGATCACGTCGCCGAGGCATCGTTTCCCTCGTCGAAGATCACCAGCTTTGGCTTGAAATCACCTCCAGCCAGGTTGGCGATCACTTGCAACTTGCTCTCGCTCTCCACCAGATCCATGCGAGATAGTAGCCACATGATGATGCGCCGTGTGCGGCGGCCGGGGACCGGAATGGTCCGCCCGTTGTCCAGGACAACTTTCATGCTGGCCCCCGGCGTATTCACTTTGCCCCGCCTCCTCGCAGCTCGGGGCCCCATCATCTGATCTCCTCGGCCGTCTTATAGCACAAACGTGCTGGCTTGTCAATGCACTCTGCCGCTTTTGCGGCAGACAAAACAGGCCGTAATACCGCGAGCTCACGACAGGCTCACGATGTGGCCGGGGGTGGGCCCATCGACCGCTGCTCACCGGCGAGCCATACCCCCGGCCGGCACAAGGAGGAGGCTGCGGGGCCGTGAGCAACGGCCCCGCCCATAACGCCCCATGAGGCGTTGTGGGCGAGATCGTCACCGCTGTGGGTCGGGGCCTCGATCTGGCGGGAGGGGGTGTATGTCCTCTTCTTCTTGCAGTCCGAGCATGATGCCCCATATCTGGCTGTATACCAGCTCACGGTCATAACCCTGGCGCTGGCCTACGGCCGCCTTGAAGTTGCCGTAGTCGATGTCCATAGCCAGCCTGGCCAGGCCGCGGGCGAAATCCTCATGGCTGATGAATGCCCGGTATCGGTAGTCCGCTCCCGGCCATACCACGGTCCCCGAGAGCTCAGGCATGTATTCCTCTCGCAGCCGATCCAGATCCTCGGCCACGCGCGCCCGCACGCTGAGGAAATCATCGCCCGGCTTCTGGACGACGCTGAAGAACCCGATGGTGGTGAAAAGCCACATGGCTACCCTGTCCTCCGTTTCTCTCTGCGCCGCCTGGCCATCTCGCGGCGGCATTCGATCGAGCAATACTTTTGATTGGGCGCCGATGGGACGAAGACCGTCTGACAGCCGGGCAGGGCGCATTTCCGTGGGCGCCCCAGCACGATCGTGTTCGGCGGGAGATCGTGAACCGCCCAGACTTCGGTGCGACGGGCCCGGGCCTGTATCTCGCTGACGCCGTCCAACATGGCGCCCAAGATCTCCAGGGCCCTGGCGATCCTGGGCGTGATGGGCTTGGCACCCGACTCCAGCTTGCTGATGTACGAGCGGTCGAACGGGTGAGCATCGGGGTCGATCGTGCGAGCCAGTGTGCGGCCGAATTCGGACAGCGACTCGCCACGCTCGGCCCTTATGGACGCCAGGAGAGCCCGAAAGTGCTGCTGAGATATGGATGTATCACTGGGCACGATTGCCCCCCTGGTCAACGCCAAGTCAATACGCTACAGGCCAAATGGGACGGACTCCTGGCCCCCGGTATCGGGACCCTCTACGAGTTGGCCAGCTCCAGCAACACGTCCGCATGGCACGGCTCGTCCAGCGGACACCAGCACACCAGGTCCCGCCCGCGCAGGTGCAGGCGGATCTCCATGAGCGTGGGCGGCTCCGGCATCGGGTCACAGCCCTGGAACAGGGCGGCCAGCTCCGGGATCAGCTGCCCCGTCACCCACAGCCGGTACATGGCGGTGGCAAACCCTCGAGACGCCCGGGTCCCGTCGAGTAGCGTGTGGAAGGGGTTGCCCCACCTGGACGGTCGGCCGACGTATACCGCCCCGGGCGGCATGCGCCAGCCTTTCACACGGCGACGCTGAACCCGTTTCGGCATATCCCTGTCCTCTTCCCGGAACATCTCGCGCCGGGCCCCACAAGACGGGCCTGCATCACGACCACAGGCTGCATGTCGTTCTCGCGGGGTGGGGCTCCGCGTGGACCTGCAGGTTGGTTCTGTCGCTTGTTCGTTGTCGCCTTCGGCATAAGCCGGATGCAAGCCCGGCCTGCGAGGCCCGGCCGGTTAGGGTGCATGGTGGTCATGCGCAGTCCATCTGCACCCTAACCTCGGTGACTGCTGGAATTGTCCATGCCATGGCCGTCTCTGTCGAAAGGATCAGTCCTCTCGGTATCCCGGTTCTCCCATGCGAACTCGAGCTGTCCGGCCTCCAGCAATTTACGGCGCCGTGTCTTTGCGGAACTTATCCGGTGCTGCTGCGCATCATGCGCCAGATGACACCTTTGGCACATGGCCCGCAAGTTGCCTGGATCGTTGTTGGAGGGATCGTGGTCCAGATGGGCCACGGTTAGCACCACCTTGCTGCCGGTGGCCGGATGCGGCTTACCATGCTCGGCCCGACAGGTCGGATACACCGGACTGCCTTCACAGCGTCCGCCGGCTCTGACGAATCGGATGTGGTGACTGATCTCCTCCCAGTCAGCCGGGTATTTCCCCCTATCCATCGGCACTGTGTCCCTCCGACTCTTTCGCCGGCGGCGCGCTTTCTCGCCCTTCGAGGAACATCCCGTAGATTTCGGTGGCGATTCGGCGGTTCTTCTCCATCATGGCCCACTCCTCGTCCGTCCAATCGCGTCCCATGACGTGAGGGATGGGCCTGGGGGGGCAGTAAGGCAATCCTTTCTCCCGCTGCTCGAGCAGCCCGGCCACATACTCCTGGATGTCGATCAGGTCTGGCCGGGGTTTGCGTCTGAAGATCACATGATCCTCCTGTCCCCGTTGGGGAGCACTGCTGCTTGCCCTGGGGCTTGTTGCCCCCTGAGGTTGCCACCGGATATCGAAACGTCGCGAGGGTGGCCTGGAGTTACGCCATCCCCCGTCCCCATCCTCGAAGGGCGCCATCCCCGCCATGGTTCCTCGATACTGTAGCTCTCCCAGCGTAGCTCCATCCCAGACCTGCGGGCCAGGGCCCGCAATTCGGGCGCCTCGCCGGGAAACAGAGCCGGTCGAGCCAGCAGCTCACGTATCCTCGACATCGTCGGACCACGCCCCTGCAACCAGCATCGAGACCGCAAACACTCCCGCGAGGCAGCCCACCACGAGCCCCATCACGAACCATATCACAGGGGACATCGCCTGTCCTCCTTCTCGCCTCCATGCCGCCTGGCCACTACGGATCTGCTCTTACAGGATGTTCGCATCCACGATGATCCCGCCGCCAGGCCACGGCCTGGCGTGGCGTTTGATCCACTCCTGGCGTCGCCACTCCATGTACTCCTCGTCATCTGCGACCGGTGGCCCGTATCTCTTTTGCAAACCATCGTATCGCGGTCGCCGCCTGCGGCCGCGCACGACCTCCTCCCCGGCCACCACCCTGGGCAACGGGCCGTTGCACTTCCGGCGCTGTTCGTAGGAGCCCAGGAAGCGCATCAGCTCGTCCCGATCGATGGCCCACGCCCGGCCCGGTGACCGGGTGGCTTCCAGGATCCCCTCGTGGATCCAGCGATAGACCGCCTTTATGCCCACCTCGCACATCTCGGTAGGTCCTCCCTTAACCGTGGAGGGCTAACACCATTGTTGCATGAGCTGAATCACCTTGTTAGAGCGGCGTCCTCGTCGTTTGGGCGGCTGCCAGCGAGGTGGCGGCACCCTACAAGAGAG
>JAJRVX010000309.1:0-2521 GCA_024277095.1 Chloroflexota bacterium | reverse complement strand
TGCGCAACTGCCTGCGGGAGGGCTCCATAGCCGCGGTGCAGACGCCCATGCCAAAGGGCGTGAGCCTCCCCGCGGTGATCGAGCGATGCGCGCGAGAGGCGGGATGGCGCCAGGAGGGAGATCGCTGGATCCCGCCCGAGCCGCCCAAGCCGGAGGCGCCTGTTGTGCTCAACTCCCTGGAGGCGGCCGCGCGGCCGGGGGTGAAGCGCCGGGGAGTGGGCTTCGCATGCGGGTATAAGAACGTGGGGTTCTCCTTCGGCGCTCCCGAATCGTGCACGGCGATCATTGAGCTGCACGGCGGCGCGGAGATTGATGAGGTGATCTTGCGCCATGCGGCCGCGGAGGTGGGGCAGGGCGTGCACACGGTACTGGTTCAGATGGCGGCCGAGGCCGTAGGCGTGCCGCCGGAGCGGGTGCGGCTGATCGTCAGCGACACGGCCGAGACGGAGAACTCGGGGAGCGTTTCGGCTTCCCGGATGACCTTCATGGCGGGGAACGCCATTCGCGGCGCGGCGGAGATCGCCTTGCGACGCTGGCGTGAGGAGGAGCGTCCGGCCGTCGGCTATTATGTATATCGCCCGCCGCGCACCACGCCGTATGATCCCGAGACCGGCCGTGCGCTGCCGAACTTCGCCTATGGGTATGTGGCGCAGTGTGTCTTCGTGGAGGTGGACGAGGAGACGGGGGAGGTGCGTCCGTTGGAGGTGGTCTCCGTGAACGACGTGGGACGAGCCGTGAATCCACAGCAGGTGGAGGGGCAGATCGAGGGCGGGGTCCTGCAGGCGGTGGGGTGGGCGCTGTTGGAGGACTTCATCGTGCGGGATGGGCAGGTGCTGACGCCTCATTTGAGTACTTACCTGATCCCGACCATTGCGGATGCTCCACCCCGGGTGCGCTCGGTGATCGCGGAGCATCCCGACCCGCTCGGCCCGTGGGGCGTGCGCGGCGTGGGAGAGATGCCGTTCCTGACCGTGGCGCCCGCGATCATCGCCGCCGTCCACGACGCGACCGGTGTCTGGTTCGATCGTTTCCCGTTGACCCCGGAGCGTGTATTGCGTGGCCTGGGACGGCTGGGTGGGGATAAGGTGAGAGGGGGATAGCCGTCGTAAGCTCGTGTGGCTGGTTGTGATCAAGGAGGGGGCGTTCGAGATCGAGGTGCCGGCATGGTTTGTGAGACAATAGTACGGTGGTACCAATTAGGGCTTGACATGGGAGAGAAATTGTAGTAATATGAGATGCGAAGCGGCTAGTCATGGTGAGCACACCTCCGGGGTGGGCGGAGGTGCTGTTTGTTATTTGCCTTTGTGGGAAGGAGGAGGTGACCGCAATGAACACGGCCGCGATGACCATCCAGGAGTTCAATGCGCTGTTGAAGGCACAGCCGACCAAGGAGGACAGCCCGCTGCTGAAGGTTCTGCGCCAGATCGCCATCATCCAGAAGCCGGAGGATGTGCGCAATTTGATTGTGGAGCCGACGGGCATCGGCTGGGCGTGAGGAATTGCGCTTCTTGAAAGCGCGAAAATGAGAGTCGACGTTGTTCCATAACGTGTGGCGCTAAGCCACACGTTATGTGTTTTTGGGATATTGATATTAGAGGGGATTATGCTGCTCTCGGTGAACTCGGAACAGATCATCTCCATGGTCCTGTCGCTGCCGGAGATGGCCGCGTGGCCGGAGGTGGCCGATCTTTTCGCCGTCGATGGGGACCAGCCCCGTCTGGACTGGCAGTTGCCCGTCCTGGCTTGCCGGGCGGTGGGAGGGCGTGAGGAGCAGGCGCTGCCGGCGGTGGGGGCCATCGCCTGTGCGAAGCTCAGTTGTATGCTGGTCGACGATATCCTGGATGATGATCCCCAGGGATTGTTCCACCAGATGGGGTCCGGTCGGACGGCCAACCTGGCCCTGGGGCTTCTGGCCGCGGCCTTCGCGTTGATCGATCGGAGCCCAATAGGATCGGATAGAAAGGGCGCCGTGATGGCCAGCCTCTCCACGATGGCGTTAGGGGGAGCGGCCGGCCAGGAGATGGACGCGCAGAATCTTCCCGGTGAGGAGAACTACTGGAAGGTGGTGCGCACCAAGGGGAGCCCCTTCTACGCGGCGTCGTTGGAGATGGGAGCGTTGCTGGGCGGGGCGGATCCGTCTCTGGCCAAAGGGCTGTATGACGTCGGTACGCTGTTTGGTGAGATGGTTCAGATCTACGATGACCTGGAGGATGCCTTCCAGGTGCCGGCCAGCCCGGACTGGCTTCAGGGCCGTGGAAATCTGTTGATCCTGTACGGCATAACGGCCGATCATCCCCAGCGGGAACGTTTCGTTCATCTGCGCTCGCGGGCGGGGGATGCGGATTCCCTCCAGGAGGCGCAGCGGATCCTGGTCGCCTGCGGGGCGGTCAGCTATTGCATCTACCACTTGACACAGCGGTATCAGGCCTGTCGAGATCTGTTGCAGCGGTTGGAGTTGGTCGATCCGTAGCCGATGTGGGATTTACTGGAGGCTCAGGTTGCGCCTTTGCGTGAATGGATG
>JAJRVX010000308.1:0-10593 GCA_024277095.1 Chloroflexota bacterium | reverse complement strand
GCTTGAAGGCCTCACTGTAGCGGGGGGAAGTCGGTTCTTGGGTCATCCTGATCTCCTTGGTGTGGACGTGTTAGTATACGACTATGTTAGCAAACTCCCCCTTTCTTTGTAAACCTATATCAGGACGACACAGGGCTCCCTCAGCTATTGGCTCCACAGGGGGAGGTATGGAGGGGACCTCCCCTCCACGGAAATCCCACTTTTCCGGCCTGCACCCGCCTTTCTCGGCCCTTCCCGAAGGGCCTAGTGTATCGACAAGGGACACTTTCGGGAAAGAACACATGTGTCTTGCCCCACCCCCCTGTAGTCCCCCCTCCCCAATTCGCTTTCGCTGGGGAGGGGGGACCAGAGAAATGGGGTTTTACGACGGCGCAGCGGAGCTGCGCCGCCGCAAAACCCACATCTGATCCCCCTTCTCCCAGATTCGGGAGAAGGGGATGAGGGTCTCCCGAAGGCGGATTTCTCAGGGTTGGACGTCTGACCGTAGGGCAATGCTCTGTAAGATCTTCATATCTCGCTGGCGTCTTGTGTTCCCAAAGCCGAGAATCAGCATGGAAAGTGCACTGGGCCGAGGCCAGGCAGGTCGAGGGCAAAAGAAGGGCTTTTTCCGGAGGGGCAGAGCCCCTCCGGGCCTCCCCAAAGCAGAAGCAACGGCATTTTTCAGGCACACTCTGGGGTTGAGGTGGGGTGCGGTGCCGTCATGGGTTTTGGTGTACCGCATGGAAGGGAATTTGTCAAGCGGTTTCGCAGTTGCAGGGGCTCTCAGGCGGTGATAGAATGCCTCGGTTGTTCGGGCAGCGCCGCATATAGGTGTGAAGGAGATGCGTTATGCGAACGGCAACGGATCGCAAAGTGCTCGTGCTGATCGGCGCGGGGAGCGCCATGTTCACCCGCGGCCTGGTGCAGAATCTGATCGCCGATGGCGGGGAGTGGGAGTTGCGCCTGGTGGATATCCATTCGGGGAGCCTGGAGGTCGCCCGGCGGCTCGCGCAGCGCCTGGTGGAGGCTCACGAGGCCCCCATCACGGTGCGGGCCTCCGGGAATCGACGCGAGCTTTTGCCGGGCGCCGATGCAGTGGTCACGACCATCGGCGTGGGGGGGCGCCGCGCCTGGGAGCAGGATGTGTTCGTCTGCCGGGAGTTCGGTATCTATCATCCGGTGGGGGATACCTACATGCCCGGCGGCATCTCCCGGGCTCTGCGGATGGTCCCTCCCATGGTGGACATCGCCAGGGATGTGGTGGCGTTGTGCCCGGATGCCATCTTTATCAACTACTCCAACCCGATGTCCGTGGTATGCCGGGCGGTCCGCAAGGCCACGTCTGCGCAGGTGGTCGGCCTGTGTATCGGCGTCAAGGAGGTGCACGACTACCTGGCGCGCTTCATCGACGCCTCGCCCGACGAGGTGTGGTCGGCCGCCATCGGCGTGAACCATCTCACCTGGATCACGGAGCTGCGCTATCAGGGGGAGGACGCGTGGCCGCTGGTACGTCAGAAGATGGCGGAAAAGCCGGATGCCGTGGCGGAGAACCCGCTCTCATGGGATCTGTTCCGGGTTTTCGGAGCTTTCCCGGCCGTGCTGGATAGCCACGTGGTGGAGTTCTTCCCGGGCTGGCACGGGGAAGGGGGCTACTACGGTCGCACCCTGGGGGTGGACGCCTTGCCCTTCGAGCCCATCATCGAGCGAGGGGATCAGATCTTCCAGCGGATGGCCGACGAGGCGTACGGCCGTATGCCGCTGGCCGAGGAGGGCGGGGCCGGGGAGCATTCACAGTTGGTGGAGATCCTCCGATCCATGTGGGATGACGCCGGCCGATTCTATTCGGCGAACCTGCCCAATGTCGGCCAGGCGAGCAACCTCCCGGCGGGGGCGATCCTGGAGGGGACGACGCTGGTCAACGGCTCCGGTTTTCATCCCATCGCCTTCGGGGAGCTGCCCCCGGGGATCACGGCTATCCTGCTGCGGGTGATCGGCGTGCAGGAGCTGACGGTGGAGGCCGCGCTGCGCGGGGATCGTCGACTGGTGGTGCAGGCCATGCTGGCTGATGGGCATGTGTTCACCCGGGAGCAGGCGGAGAAGCTCACCGATGCCCTGTTGGAGGCCCAGAGGGAGTGGTTGCCCCACTTCTTCTCCTGACCCTTACGGCTTACTCTCTACATTTTACGTTTTACTCTTTACGCTTTACGCTTCATCCGAGGTTTCCATGGACACTCTGAACGATCTGGTTCGCAGGATCATCCGGCTGCGTGAGGATGGAAGGGCACAGGTCACGCTGCTGGCCGTGTGCCCCAACTCGGCGGCGGTGTTGGAGGCGGCGGTCAAGGTGGCGGCGTCCAACCACATGCCCATGCTCTTCGCCGCCACACTGAATCAGGTGGATCGGGACGGCGGATATACCGGCTGGACGCCGTCCCAGTTCGTGCAGCAGATCCGGGAGCTGGCGGGGAAGTATCGCTGGGATGGTCCCCTGTACCCCTGCCTGGATCACGGCGGCCCGTGGCTTAAGGATCGCCACACGCTGGATCGCCTCTCGTTGGAAGAGACCATGGCCGAGGTGAAGCGGAGCCTCACCGCCTGTCTGGAGGCGGGGTATCAGCTGTTGCACATTGACCCCACCGTGGATCGCACGCTGCCGCCCGGGCAACCCCTCGCCATCGAGATCGTGGTCGAGCGCACGCTGGATCTCATCGAGTACGCGGAGGCGGAGCGGCGGCGGCTGGGATTGCCCCCCATCGCATACGAGGTGGGCACGGAGGAGGTGCACGGCGGCCTGGCGGATCTCGCCAGCTTTGAGACCTTCGTGCGGGATCTGCGCGCCGGCCTGGAGGCCCGCGGCCTGTCGCACGCCTGGCCCTGTTTCATCGTGGGCAAGGTGGGAACGGATCTGCACACCACGGACTTTGATCCGGAGGTGGCGGCCCGGCTGTACGACATCGTGGCGCCTCTGGGGTCGCTGGTCAAGGGGCACTACACCGACTGGGTGTCCAATCCTGAGGCGTACCCGGCCAGCGGCATGGGCGGGGCCAACGTCGGCCCCGAGTTCACCGCGGCGGAATATCAGGCCCTGGCCGATCTGTGCGCCAGGGAGGCGGATCTCTGCCGAGCCCGTCCGGAGGTGCGGCCGTCCGATTTCATGGCCGTGCTGGAGCAGGCGGTGCTCGACTCCGGCCGCTGGCAGAAGTGGCTCACCCCTGAGGAGCGGGGGAGATCGTTTGCCGAGCTCTCACCCGACCGGCGGGCCTGGCTGGTGCAGACCGGGAGCCGATACGTCTGGGCGCAGCCCGCTGTGGTGCGGGCCCGATCCGTGCTGTATGAGAACATGGGGCTCGTCCACCCGGATCCGCACCAGTACGTGGTCGATCGGATCGCCCGGGTCATGGAGAAGTACGTCGTCGCCTTCCACTTGTTTGATAGTCTGACACTTTTGGGTTCGGTCATGCAGGAATAGAAACATCTGTAGGGACGTGCAGCCGTGCGTCCCATTGGTATCAAATTAAGAGCGTGTCTGAAAATTTACCGGCAAGATGTCTGAGGGGGCTCCCCCAACGACCAGATCCACAGGGGGAGGCGTGGAGGGGGCCTCCCCTTTCGAGTGCGACCGCCCGTGGAGGGGAAAAGCGACAGGCGGGGGTCCCGCCCATGCTGTTCAGTTGATGCGAATAGGACGTGCAGCCGTGCGTCCTTTGTGTGTGCCAATATGGGCGTCTGGGGTGGCCCATCAGCCCGAGGCGTCTCCCTTTCGGCGCCGTCGTTCTTGGCGGCGCTGTCATCTTGTCTGGCACTCTCCTGGATCGGCGATTAAAGAAAGGATCTTGGGGATCGTGGAATCGAACCGTCGTAATATGGCTATCCTGTTCTTTACTCTGATCGTCATCATGCTGGGGTTTGGCATGATCATCCCGATCATGCCGTTTTACATCGATAGCTTCGGCGCCAGCGGCCGCGCGCTGGGGATGCTGATGGCGACCTTCGCCGTCACACAGTTCATCTTCGCTCCCGTCTGGGGGAGCCTGTCCGATCGCTATGGCCGGAAGCCGATCCTGATGATCGGCGTGCTGGGCAATGCCATCGCCCAACTCTTCTTTGGCCTGTCCACGCAGTTGTGGATGCTCTTCGTCGCCCGGGCACTGTCGGGCATCCTCTCCTCCGCCACGCTGCCGACGGCCATGGCGTACATCGGGGATAGCACCTCAGAGGAGGAACGGGGCGGCGGCATGGGGATGATGGGAGCAGCCATGGGGATCGGCATGGTCTTGGGGCCTGGAGTTGGCGGCTGGCTGGCGGGCAGGACGCTCTCGCTGCCGTTCTTCGTGGCCGCCGGGCTCTCCATGGTCACGCTGGTGTTCATCCTACTGGCGCTGCCGGAGTCGCTGAGCCGGGAGCACCGAGCCGGGCGCGAGGATGGTTTGCACGGGCCTCAAATGCGGGCGCTATGGCAGGCGCTCTTCGGCCCCATCGGCGTGTTGCTGTTCCTGGCCTTCCTGTTGAGCTTCGGGCTCACGAACTTCGAGGGGATCTTTGGGCTGTACGCGCTGGAGCGCTATGGATACGGCCCCCAGCGCGTGGGCATGGTCCTGACGATCATCGGCCTCGTCTCGGCGGTCGTGCAGGGGGCCCTGACGGGGCCGTTGACGAGGCGCTGGGGCGAGGTTCCCGTGATCCGACTGTCGCTGCTGGGGAGCAGCATCGGATTCCTGCTCATGCTTCAGGCGACCACGTTCTATTGGGTGCTGTTGACGGTGGGCGCTTTCGTCACCTGCAATGCGTTGCTTCGTCCGGCGGTGTCCTCACTGATCTCCAAGCGCGCTACCAGCGGACAGGGCGCGGCCATGGGGCTGAACAACGCCTTCATGAGCCTGGGGCGCATCGCCGGGCCGGTTTGGGCGGGGTTCGCCTTCGATGTGCACATCAGCTATCCTTATCTCACCGGAGCGGTCGTCATGTTTCTGGGGTTCCTCATCAGCGTCACGCGGTTGCACGCCACCCCGGCGCCCGCCAGCCGGCCCGCGAGCGTAACGCGCCCGGAGGCGATGGGATAGTCCAATCGGATGTGGGGGGGCGTTTGCGTCGTCTCGCGATGCAGCGCCAGCTTCCATGCTGGCGCTGACTGGCGTGGTGGCAGGTTGCGTGTGGGAGCTCAACCTGCTGTGTGTGATCGAGTGTAGGGGTCGGCCGGCGTCAGAGCTCCTTCTCGTAGATGCGATAGGTCTTGTAGACGCGTCCTCCCAACGCCTTGATCGTATTGTTCATCACCGTGTTGCTCTCCAGGATCCAGGACATCTCCACTTCCGTGTACCCGCGCTCCAGCGCCGCCCGCCCCATCTCATAGTACAGCACGGCGTCCACGCCCCGGTTCCGGTAGGGCTCGATCACCCCCATGGCGAAGGCCCGGATCAGCGTCACCCGGCGGCGGACTTTCCAGTGCCAGAGGAACTTGAGCAGCGTCCACCACTCCGGCACGCCCGGCCGGGGGTAGGCCAGCCTCAAGGGCTGGTTCAGGTCCGGCAACGGCAGGATAACGCCGATGGGGCGGTCGTCGGCCTCGGCGATGAACACCGTGGCCGGGTCGATGATCTGCTTGAGGTTCTCCGCCAGGTGCTCGATCTCCGCGTCGGTGAGCGGCACGAATCCCCAATTCCGGGACCACGCCGAGTTGTAGATCGCTTTGACCCGCTCGATCTCCTCATCCAACCTCTTCATATTAATGGGACGTACCGTAAAGTCCCCTCTCCTCTTCACCCTTTCGACCACCCGGAGCAGCTTGGCCGGGGCCTTCTCCGGGTGTTCCCGAAAGATCTCGATGTCGATGTAGTATGCCCAGAGGTCCTGGGCCTTGCGAAAGCCGAATCGCTCTACGAACTCCGGATAATAGCGAGGGTTATAAGTCATCAGGATCACGGGCGGGGAATCGAACCCGTCCACCAACATGCCGACCTCGTCGTTGGTGCTGAAATTGGCGGGGCCTCGGATCGCGGTCATCCCTCGCTCCCGCACCCATTCGCAGGCGGTGGAAAGCAGGGCCTCGGCGACGGTGTAGTCCTGGATCGTCTCGAAGAAGCCGAAGAAGCCGACCTGCTCGTTGTGGAATTCGTTGTGGCGGTGATTGATGTGTGCTGAGATGGTGCCGACGACGTCCCCACCTCGCTCAGCCAGGAACAGCTGGCAGTCCATGTGCTCGAAGGAGGGATTGCGGGCGGGGTCGAGGAACGCCTTGCGCTCGCTGATCAGGGGGGGAACCCAGTTGGGGTCTTCCTTGTATACCTGCCAGGGGAAGGTGATGAACTTCAGGCGCTCCTCGGGGGTGTAGATGGGACGTACGCGAACGGCTTGGTCGGACACGGGACACCTCCAGCAGGAATGGAATGGGGGATCGTTCGTGACCTGCTGGCGTCGGGTCCTGATGGGGTCAGGGCCCGGCGCGGGGGAGGGAGCACCCGCCTCCCCGGCGGACCGAACCATCCCGGAGCTTGCCCAGAGCCCGAGGTCGCTGCGTTGCGAGGTGGGCATCTCGGCGGTGAGCGATCACCTTGAGGCACAGGCCGGCGGGGTGATCGGTTGCCCTGGTCTGATGCACATCGGGCCATCCTGATTATACCACTTTTGGGGCGGTATGACACCCACTTGTGTTTTCGGGTGGCGTGTCCTTCTCGGTGGAGGTGTTGTGGGAGGGCTTTGAGGGGCGCAGCCCCTCAGAAGAAACCGCTTTGTTGGGTACACTGCCATTGCCAACAGGCGTTTGACATACACCCCGGTTTCATAGTAAGATTATCTGGGGAAGGTAGTGTTTTGGAGGGTTTTTGATCGATTGGTAAATTGAGGCGCTCCCTGGTTTTGAAAGTGTTTCCCTTCGATGGTCGCGCCAGGATCTTCTGCAACTCGGCGAGCTGGGGGAATCGCCGTGGCTCTTGTGGGTTGGCCCCGATCTCATCGTGGAGTGCATCGACCATGTTGACGAATTTAGGCCGGCAGCTCCTGTCCGGCGTTCTCACCTCGATCGCGAACTTTATTCGCTGGACCGGGATCTCCCCGAATCTGGTGACGTTCATCGGTTTCTGTCTGACGGCGGTTGCCGCCGTATTGATGGCTCAGGGGCAGTTCCTGGCGGCGGGCATCGTGTTGTTCTTCGCGGGCGCCCTCGATGCGTTGGATGGTGCACTGGCGCGAGTCACCGACCGGATCAGTCGGTACGGAGCGTTCCTGGATTCCACGTTGGATCGATATTCGGAGGCGCTCAGCCTCCTCGGATTGCTGATCTACTACATTCGATTAGGTGGCGAGCTGGAGATCATCCTGATCTACGTCACCATCATGGGATCGTTCCTGGTGAGCTACACCCGCGCTCGCGCGGAGGGGGTGGGGGTCTCCTGCAAGGTGGGCCTGTTCACCCGCGGCGAGCGTTGGGGTACGCTGGTTTTGGGCTTGTTGTTCAACCAAGTCGGACTTGCTTTGTGGATATTGGCCATCCTCGCCAATATCACCGCGTTGCAGCGCATCTATGCCGTGTGGCGGGCTACCGGGGGGGAACGCGGCGGCTGACCGGCCGTGGTGGAAGAACCCCCTGAGCGATGGGTGATGAGAAACTGCTCTGGGTGGGGCGTGCAGTTAGACCTGGGAGCGTGATCTGGCTTAGATATACCGTCGGGCGAACCACTGGAGAAGGTGTGGTCGAGCCACCCGAGGCCGTTCGGGCGCGTGGGGCCGCTGGTGGGTGAGCGTGCCGTGATGTCGCCCCGGCAACCTGGTCTTCGGATCCGTGATGGCGTATCGAGGCCGATCCGTGTCCCGCGAGAACGAAAAACCCCGGTCATGCCAGTAAACGACACGGAAGTACTCGAGCAAGCCAAAGCCTTCGACCCGGCGGCTTTAAGCGTCATCTATGACCGCTACGAAGGCCGAATCTACAGCTACATCTACCATCGCGTTGGCGATGCCCAAGTCGCCGAGGATCTTACCGCGCAAGTGTTTCTGCGTATGCTGGAAGCCATACAAAGCGAGAACGCTTGGCGGTCCTCCTTTTCCGGCTGGCTCTATCGTATCGCGCACAATTTGGTCATCGATCACTATCGTCGTCGCGCTCGTTCCACCCATATCTCCCTGGAAGACGCTCCGACGATCCCCGCCGAGAACATGGACCCGGAGCAGACGGCAGAGCGTCGCTTACAGGGGGAGCGTGTGCGGAGGGCCCTCAATCGGCTAACGGAAGAACAGGCCCAGGTCGTCAGTCTGCGCTTTCTCGAGGGGCTCAGCATCGCGGAGGTCGCGCAGGTCACTGGCAAGACCGAAGGCGCCGTGAAGGCATTGCAGTATCGGGCGATCATGTCTTTGCGTCGCTTATTGGATCGTGAATCATGAACGAGAAACTGAATCTGGAAACGATCTTCGCCGAGTGCGTCGAGCGGGTGATCGAGGGGGAGAGCGTGCAGGCATGCCTGGACCGATACCCGCAGCACGCCGATGATCTGGCCCCGCTGTTGGAGACGGTGCTGTTGGTGCGGTCTACGGCCGAGCCGGTCCCGCAGCGATCGCCCGCGGCGAGGGCCAAGGCACGGGAGCGATTCCTGGCCAGGGCCGAGGAGTTGCGCGCCCGGGAGGCCCGGGCTAATGCCCGGGAGCAGTTCCTGGCTGCCGCCGAGGAGATGCGCGTCCAGGCCGCTAGGACTCGCGAGCGGCCGCCACAGCCCGTGAGGAGCGCGCGCGTGCGAAGGCCCGAAGCGGCGCGCGAGCCCCGTCGCGTGAGCTGGATCGACTGGCTCCGGGGACGCCTGGTGGTGCGCTACTTGGTGCCGGTGTTGGGCGCCCTCCTGCTGATCGTGCTGATGGTCCGCAGCACCGTGATCGCCTCGGCCACCAGCCTGCCCGGCGATACTCTTTATCCGATCAAGTTATTCACAGAGCGCGTGCAGCTGCTCCTCGCTCCCGAGGAAAAACGGCCGTTCATGCAAGCGATGTTTGAGAAGCGTCGCGTGGAGGAGACTGCAATCGTCTTGGAGACGAGACGTCAAGCTACTTGGCAGCTTTATGGGGTCATTGAAGATGTAACGTCGCGGACCATCCAGCTCCATCGGTTTACAATTCAACTGCCCGAGAATACTTTGATCAAGGGGATACCTCAGAAGGGCAAGAAGGTACGGATTCAGGTTTATGCTCCGGGGGATGGTCGATTGCTGGCCCAAGAGGTGGAAGTGATGGGATGGCCCACGCCCACACCCACCCCGACGGTGGCGCCGGAGCCGACCAGCAAGCCTACCGTGGCTCCTACGCCCGTCTGGAAGCCCGTTCAGCAGCCTCAGTCGTCCGGGGCCGGTGGCGTTGTCCCGGTCAAGCCGACACCCACATCATCCATACGACGCCGAATGCCCACGCCGGCAGGCACGCGGACGCCCGCTTTGGAGGGCGAGCCGACGCCCACCGTCCCGGCCACCGTGGAGCGGATGCCGCCGGCGCGTGCCACCTCGGATACGGGGCAGGTGCCCGAGCCGACGCCAAGCGGGACGGTGGTCACGGTCGCTCCGCCCACGCCTACGGCCTCACCTCCCGCCGGGACGCCGGAGGCCACGCCCATGACGCCCACACCTGAGGCGACGGCCTCGACGCCCGTGGGAGAGGAGACGCCCGAGGCCACGCCGGTGACGTCCACGCCGGAGGCGGTGGTGCCCACACCGACGGAGGAGGAGACCCCTGCACCGCCGGCCACCGCGACTCCGATCGTGGTGACGCCGGCCACTCCGACGCCGACCAGGATGCCTCCGCCGACTCGCGTCCCGCCGGGGGCGGTGGTTCCCACCCCTACGCCGGCGGCGCCTCCGACCGTGGCGATCCCATCCCCGACCGTGGAACAGGCGCCGGCCCCGACGGCCGAGCCGACCCGGGTGCCGTTGCCCTCGGAGGGGAATGTGGCGCCCACGGCCACACCTGCGCTAAGGCCAGCGCCCTCCACCCCGTCGTCACCACCGCCGACCCGGGTCCCGCGGCGGTAGCTCCTTGATGGCGCGGTCGTATCCCATGGGGTCAACTTTACGTCGCATGACACATGCGTCGCCCCTATGGAGTCCCGTCACCTCCTGGAGGCCGGAATTCATATGTTGCTTTACTGGGCGAAGATCAATAATGCAGGAACAGGAGCATCTTTGGGGGTAGTGAATCTTTTTCGGTGGAAATACAGTGGGAAGCTTTGAGGGGCGCAGCTCCTCAAAAGAAACTTCCTGGTTCCCGCCCCTTACCTGCTTCCCTTTTGAATACACGACCTCTTTGGGGGTGGAGTAGCCGAAGGTACTGCCTTCGGCTACTCTGTGTCTGTGAGGGATCTCTCTCAGAGCGTGTCTGATCCGGCCTGCACCTGCCTCTCTCGGCTCTTTCCGCAGGACCCAGGCCGAGGCCGGACAGGTCGAGGGCAAAAGATGGGCTTTTCCGGAGGGGCTCCGCCTCTCCGGGCCTCCTCCCAGCAGAAGCGACAGCATTTTTCAGATACACTCTCAGACCTGAAGATTCACAGTGAAGTCACTGTCCTGCTTTCTGCTCGTGCTGGCGACGCAGGAAGTTCAGCACGACGGGGTCGATGCGGTCGTCCTCTCGTAGCCGTTCCTCCAGGTTCTC
>JAJRVX010000307.1:0-4071 GCA_024277095.1 Chloroflexota bacterium | reverse complement strand
GGCGGTGCAGCGGTCACCGTGATCGCGCTGACCGCCATCAGCATACCCACCAACAACAACCATACGAGGCATCGTCGGCTACCCATCCCTCTCATGCTTCCCTCCTAACACAAGGAACGCCCAGGGGCATCGGAGGACCTACGGCATCACCCAACAAGGCCCCAAGGGCAACGCGTATCAACGAGGTGAGCCGCACGTTCATTTTCTTATGAGATTTTTACGCGAGCAATGGGACAAAAGGAGGGGATGGGACGCAAGAAAGATTGAGAGGAAAGCGGAACACGCCCGGGAGATGGTTGCCATCGCCCTCTCGACGCGGGTCTGAGTCAGAGGGCGAAGATCATCCCTTAACTCGGGCGCTCACAATATATTTCCGACACCACGCCAGGGCGGCCTCCAGATCGGACACCACCTGCCCGGCGAAACGCTCCACCACCGGGGTCAACAGCGCGATCGCCTCCGGCCGGCCGGCCGCGTGATCGGCCAGCCACGCCTCTCGGGCGTCCGGCGGCTGACGGAGCAGATCGGCGCAGGCCGCCTGGAACATGCGCACCATCCAGGCATACCCCCACAACAGCACCCGGCCGCTCGATGTCAGATGCCGCATCGCCCGATCCCGCAGCCGGTTGATCCACGGCAGGCGGATGGCATCCAGGTCCTCCCACGTATCCA
Organism: Chloroflexota bacterium; assembly: GCA_024277095.1. Classification (GTDB taxonomy): domain Bacteria; phylum Chloroflexota; class Anaerolineae; order DUEN01; family DUEN01; genus DUEN01. Next base: position 3,399 of record JAJRVX010000307.1, on the reverse strand, counting down.
GAAAGATCGTATCGTAGCGGGAGGCGGGAGTCTCCTCCAAAAAGCGCGCCACGTCGGCGATGATGACGCGAGGCCGAACGCCTCCCATCGCCCGGGTGAGGGCGGGCTCGATCACCGGCCACACGATCGCGACGACATCCGGCGATCGCTCCACGACGGTGATCGATGCCGCGCGCGCGGCCGCGTACTGGGGATACAGGCCCAACCCCAGCCCGCCGATCAGGACGTGCCCGGCCGAGGCCTGCGCGTTGTTGTACATCATCATGCGCTCCTGCGGGGTATCGGACATCCAGAGGACGCCGGAGGGATCGTACAGGCCACGACAGTCCAGCGGGCGCGGCAGGCGATATCGACGTCCGCAGATGATCGCCTCCGTCAGCCATTCGCGGCGGACCCGATATCCGTTCGCGTAACGGCCGGGCGGCACCTGTACCAGCGGGATGTCGAGCCAATCCCAGGTCCAGCGGGTATCATCAAACGCGGGATCGAACAAGATGCGACCTCCCCCACCGAGTATCGCACGAGCGAGCCAGATAGACAAGTGTCCCCAAACCGGATAGAATGGAAGGAGGGAAAGGAGTCATCCGCTTATCCAAGCGATCCTCCAAAGGAGGAAGGAGATGGCGATGTCATCCTATGAGGTGGTCCGTCGAGCCATCGAGTTCGATTTCCCCGAGCGCCTTCCCCTCCGATTCGCCACGCTGGGCCTGGATGATACCCACCCGGTCGGCTGGAATCAGATCGGCACGGGAGATCACACCCAACAGGAGACGGTGGACGAGTGGGGATGCGTTTGGGTGCGCTCCGACATGGCGAACATGGGTCAGGTGAAGGGACATCCCCTGGCGGACTGGGCGGACTGGGATCGCTACCGCTGGCCCGATCCCGATGATCCCGGCTTCTACGAGGGGATGGAGGCCAAATTCGAGGGCTCGGATGGGAAATATGTGATCACCGGCATCTTCATGCTGCTGTTCGAGCGCATGCACGCCCTGCGCGGGTTTGAGAACACGCTGGCCGATCTCTACCTGGAACGGCCGCGCATGGAACAGCTGGCCGACCGCATCGTCGAGATCGACCTGAGGATCATGGAGAACATCGCCTCCCGGTTCCCCGGCCAGATCCACGGCTTCTCCTTCACGGACGATTGGGGCACGGAAAAGGCCACCTTCATCAACCCGGCGTTCTGGGATGCGTTCTTCAAGCCGCGCTACAAGCGCATCTTCGACGCCGCCCACGGGTACGGCTGGCACGTGTGGATGCACACATGCGGCAAGGTCAATGAGATCATCGAATCGTTGATCGAGATCGGGCTGGACGTGATCAACCTCCAGCAACCCCGAGCCCTGGGCATCGAGGAGATCGGCCAGCGGTTCCGGGGTCGCATCTGCTTCGAGTCCCTGTGCGACATCCAGGCGACGCTGCCGTTTAAGGGGCCGGAGGAGATCCGGGAGGAGGCCCGGCTGCTGTTGGAGCAGTGGAGCACGCCGGCGGGCGGCTTCATCCTGTCCGACTACGGCGACGGCCAGGCGATCGGCGTGCCACTGGAGAAGAAGGAGGCCATGCTCCGGGCCTTCCTGGACGCGGACGCCGCGCTGCGCCGGGAACGCGCGTCGGCCTGACGCCCATAGTAGACACAGCGCAAGGAACACGTCATCTCGGGAAGGGGGGACATCGCCGTCTCCTACCTTCCTTTTCCACCCATGAAGCCCACGCCGATCCCCCAACTCCCCCACGAATTCGCCTCTCGATCCACCGGGATCCTCCGCCCGAAGGCGGGAGACCCACGCTCGGCGCAACGGCTAGGCCATCCGGACACTGGTAAAGCGCGAGAAAACGAGCTAAATTGAAAGCAATGGGGCACGTATGGACGCGCCCCTCAAAAGGTCGTTCGGCCGCCGACAACCGGCCGATGAACCACCGGGGGGACAAGAGGGCTCGGCAGAAGCCCTCCCAAGGCATGGCTGCCGCGCTACATGAGCGATATGGGCTGTCAGATGAGCGAGATGGACCTACTGACGCAAGGGGTCGCCGCGGCTCAGGCCGGGGATCTGCAGAGGGCCAGAAGCCTGTTCGAGGCGCTCCTGGAGAAAGATCCCCACAACGAGGAGGCCTGGCTGTGGCTCAGCGCGATCACGGATGACGTGAAGGAGCGAAAGGCCTACCTCCGCCGCGTGCTGGAGCTCGATTATGACAACGAAAAGGCCTGGCGGCAGTTCAACGCCCTGACCCTCTCCCCCCCAAAGCCGGAGGAGGCTCCCCCCATCCACACGGGAGCCCGGGATTTCACCTGTCCCGGCTGTGGATCGGACGTGCGCTACGATCCCAGACAGGGAGTCCTGGCCTGCCCCCACTGCGGCCAGACGCAGGACATCCCCAGGGACGCCGGATCCCCGGAGAGCATGCCGCTGGGACACGTATCCACCACGCGGGCGGCACAGGAGGAGTGGATCGGCCGGCGAACATACCACTGTCAGGACTGCGGAGCCACCACGACCATCTCAGCCCGGCAGGGGAGCCTGCAATGCCCGTTCTGCGGCTCGACTTTCACCCTGGAGCCGCAACCCAATGCCCCCCTCATCACTCCCCAGGCGATCCTGCCCTTCCGGCTGGACGAGCAAGAGGCGGAGGAGGCGCTTCGACACTGGCTGTCCAGCGATCGACTGTGGCCGGACGACCTCGGCCGCCAGGTGACCATCGAGCGGCTCCGCGGGGTGTACATCCCCTTCTGGATATTCGACGGCCTGGCCCGATTCCGACGCCGGGACCCAGACAACGCCGACTATCTCTCAAGCCGCGTATACGCGAACGTGCCGGTCTGCGGATCGCTCAGCCTGAAGGAGGAGATGGTACAGGGCATAGAGCCCTTTGACCTGGAGGCGCTGAAACGATACCGGCCGGAGTACACGGCGGGATGGCCGGTGGAGATCTACCAGACCACCCTGGCCGAGGCCTCCATCCAGGCCCGAGCGCGCGTCCGGGAGGATATCGAGGATCGATACGGCCCCACGGACTTCGTCCATTTCACGGACGTCTACTGGAAGCTGGCCCTCCTGCCGGTGTACCTGGGGACATATCGATATCGGAGCAGGCTCTACCTGTTCGCCGTCAACGGCCAGACGGGCAAGGTCTTCGCCCAGGCCCCACGCGATCCGATCTGGATCACCCTGATCGCGATCACCGGGGTGTTCCTCATCGCCCTGGTGGCCATCCTGATCCTGACATCCGCCCATCTGATGAGGTGACGCGCACCGTGATACCCCGACGATGGAGGGCCCTGGCGGGGTGGATCCCCCTGCTGGCGCTGCTCTACCTGCCCATCACCGCTCCCACCACAGCACAGCGCATCTACCTGCCCTTCATGGCGGCGGCCCCTCAGACATGTCAGCCCATCCCCGG
>JAJRVX010000306.1:0-5797 GCA_024277095.1 Chloroflexota bacterium | reverse complement strand
TCGCAGACGACGAGGCGGCACGACACCATCCACGCCGAAATCGGGTTGCACAAATCTGGGATGTGCGCTAATATCCCCCTATCCCTGCAGATCCCCTACCAAGATCACCGAGAAGCCCGGCGACAGGCGACCACCGAGGTGACGCATGCTGAGACAAACGTTTGACCGAGAGTTGCAGCGGCTTCAGGATGACATCCTGGCCCTGGGTGACATGGTGGAAAAGGCACTTTTGGAATCCGTGGAATGCCTGAAGAGGCAGGACCAGGAGTGCGCCCGCCGGATCATCGCGAACGACAGCCAGATCAACGCGAAGCGGTTCGCCATCGAGTCGGACTGCCTCACCCTGATCGCCACACAGCAGCCCATGGCCAGCGACCTGCGCACCCTCGCCGCTATCCTGGAGATCGCGACCGAGCTGGAACGCACAGGCGATTACGCCAAGGGGATCTCTAAGATCAACCTGCTGATCGGCAACGCCCCCCTCATCAAGCCGCTGATCGATATCCCCCGCATGGCCGAGAAGGCGTGCGACATGCTCAGCCGCGCGCTCAAGGCCTTCGCGGAGCGGGACGTCGCGGCCGCCCGGGAGATCCCCAAGGAAGACGACGAGATGGACGCTCTGTACAACCAGGTGTATCGGGAGCTGCTGACCATCATGATGTCCGACCACAGCACCATCGAACAGGCCAGCTATCTCCTGTGGGCCGCGCACAACCTGGAGCGAGCCGCCGACCGGGTGACCAACATCTGCGAGCGCGTGATCTTCACCGTGGAAGGCGAGATGATCGAGGTGGACACCGAGGAGATATAGCCTCAGCGCACCCTCCCATCGGGGTGATCGGCCGCACGCGGGGCCCTCGTCCGCCACGCGGCCTCACCTACCCCCGCTCGTACCCACGCCCTCCCCGGATCCAGCCACGCGAGGGCGGGTTCCGGCCCGCCCTACGACTTGAAGCTCCCTCACGACATACGCACACAGGGGCTGCGCCCCTCAAAAGAAACCTCCCGGTTTCCGCCCCTCACCTGCCTCGCCCGGCCTTGCCCACCCGAATCAGGCCGGGCAAGGACAGGTGCAAAGCGGAAAAAGAGGATGCTTTAACGGAGCGAGGTCCCTCCGCACCTCCCCTGTGGGCTTGCGATGGGCCTCGCGGAATTTCCACCATCTTGGATACACCGCCTTCACTTGCCATCTTTTGCCTCGCGTGGTATCATCTAGTATAGACTGGTATAGAGCACCTCTCCACAAGCACGCCAAGGGGCCAAACACATGAGCTCTTTCCGGCTCCTCTTACAAGCCATCGATAAAGAGGCGGCCAAGCCGTTATACGTCCAGCTCAAAGAATCCCTGCTGGAGGCCATCGAAAACGGCGACCTCACACCCCATCACCGGATCCCCTCCGAGCGAGAGCTGAGCGAACTCACCGGCCTCAGCCGGATGACCGTCCGGCAGGCGGTACGCAGCCTGATCTTGGAGGGCCGCCTCTACACCGTACCCGGGAAGGGCACCTTCGTGGCCGATCCCAAGATCGAGCAGCGGCTACGCAACCTGACCGGGTTCACCGAGGAGATGCGAAACCAGGGGCTGGCACCCACATCACGCGTGCTGTCCCAGAAACGCATCCCCGCCCCGGCCAACTGCGCACGGATGCTCCGCATCGCCCCGGGTGCGGAAGTGATGTGCTTGCATCGCCTGCGCCTGGCCGATGGCCAGCCCGTGGCCATCGAGAAGGCCTGGCTATCGCTGGAGATGTTCCCCAACCTTCTCGAGTTCGACTTCGCCGCCAACTCGCTTTACGACGTATTGCGTCGCTCCTACAGGGTCATCCTGCAGCGGGCCGAACAGGTCGTGGAGGCGACGCTGGCGGACGAGGCGGCGGCGGAGCTGCTCGGGGTCTCCGTGGGGGCTCCCCTCCTGGCCTTCGAGCGGATCACCTACGACTCGAACGGGACCCCCATCGAGTTCGTGCAATCCGTATACCGCTCCGATCGGTTCCGCCTGCGCGTGGCATTGGACGTAGGAGCCGAAGCGGAGAGCGCCGTACAGCAGCTTGTCCTGCCAACCCAAGCCTGAGGACCTTCCACGCCATCGCCGCCCACCACCCAGGCCGTGATCTGTCGGCAAGTGGTCGACCACTTCTTTGTCGCCGTCCCAACATCCACATTCAAAACCTTAACGGAGGTGCATGATGAGCACGCAGAAGAATCTCTCCCGCCGTAAGTTCCTGAAGCACACCGCCATCCTCAGCACTGGCGCCGTCCTGGCAGCCTGCGCACCGTCCACGCCCGCTCCGGAGCCCACGAAGGCCCCGGAGGCGCCCGCTCCGGCAGCGCCCGAGCTGCCCTTCGAGGTGGCGCCGGAGGCCATCGACCCGCTGAACGTCGAGAAGGGGGTCACCATCGAGGGCATCTTCTTCCAGGGCGGCTACGGGATCGACTATATCAAGTACGCCGCGGACATCTTCGAGAAGCTGCACCCCGAGACGAAGATGTCGGTCACGGGCATCCAGCGCGTCGGCGAGCAGCTGCGTCCCCGCTTCATCGCGGGCAATCCGCCCGATGTCATCGACAACAGCGGCGCCGGCAACCTGGACACCACCGCCCTGGCCGCCGAGGGGCAGCTTCTGGACCTGGAGCCGCTCATGAACGCGCCGGCGCTGGACACCCCCGGCAAACTGTTCAAGGAGACCCTCTTCCCCGGCTCCCAGGATGTGGGCGTGTTCGACGGGAAGCAGCTCTTCCTGAACATCGCCTACACCGTCTTCGGCATCTGGCACAGCAAGTCCCTGTTCGAGAAGAAGGGGTGGACCTACCCCAAGATGTGGGACGAGATGCTGGAGTTCTGCGAGACGGTGAAGAAGGAGGAGGGCATCTACCCCTGGACCTACCAGGGCAAGTACCCCGGCTACATGGTGTTCGGCGTCCTGATGCCGCTCATCTACAAGATCGGCGGCAACGAGGCCATCATCAACATCGACAACCTGGAGCCGGACGCCTGGCGAGCGCCCGAGGTCAAGCAGGCGGTCGAGCTCATGTACCAGCTCGCGGTGCGTGACCTCATCATGCCGGGCACGGAGGGCCTGACCCACACCGAGGCCCAGGCCGAGTGGCTGAAGGGGAACGCCATCTTCATCCCGTGCGGGACCTGGCTGGAGAACGAGATGAAGGGCGTCACCCCGGAGGGCTTCGACATGGTGGTCGAGCCCGTCCCGGGCGTCCAGGGCGGCAAGGGGTCGCCGGAGTCGATCTACGCCTCCTCCGGGGAGACCTACTTCGTGCCCGCCAAGGCCAAGCACCCCAGGGGCGGCATGGAGTTCCTGCGCTGCCTGATGTCCAAGGCCAGCGCCAAGTTCTTCGTCACTGAGGTCAGCTCGATGATGCCAGTCATCGGCGGGACCGAGGGCGTGCAGCTGAGCTCGGCCATGGACTCGGCCATCAAGGCCGTGGCGGCCGCCGGGGACGAGATCTTCGTCTACCGCTTCAGCGGCTGGTACCGCAAGCTGGGCACGGAGGTCAGCAACCGCACCGGCGAGCTGCTGACCAAGCGCATCACCCCGGACGAGTTCATCGACGCCGTGCAGAAGGTGGCGGACGAGGTGAAGGCCGACCCGGACATCAAGAAGTACCACCGCTAAAGCCATACGCCTCGCTTCGGCGACCGGTATCAGGATACGTGTCTGGCCTGCGTCCCGCGCGGACGCGGGCCAGACGCCTTGTATCTCGCATGGAGGCGCTCCGTGTATCGCGGCAAATATCGCATCATCATCCCCTTCCTGTTTCCACCCATCGCCCTGTACCTGACGTTTGTCCTCTACCCCTACCTGCGGGCCATGTACGTGAGCCTGACCCGGTGGCGAGGGCTGACCCCCAATCCGGAGTTCATCGGCCTGGCGAACTTCGCCAAGATGCTCCACGACCAGTACTTCTGGAACGCGCTCAAGCACAACATCATCTACCTGTTCACCCTGCCCATCATCATCATCGCCATCGGGCTCTTCATGGCCTTCCTCCTGACCCAGGGGGTGCGCTTTGCGAACTTCTACCGCATCGTCTTCTTCTTCCCGCAGGTGATGTCCGTCGTGGCCATCGGCGTGTTGTGGAGCTTCGTCTATCACCCCACCCTGGGGATCCTGAACGCGTTCCTGAAGCTGATCGGCATCCAGTCGCCGCCCGTCTGGCTGGGCAACCCGTCCACCGCGCTGGGCGCCGTGGGGGCCGTCGTGGTCTGGCAGGCCGTGGGGTTCTACATGGTGCTCTTCATCGCCGGGATGGAGTCCATCCCCATCACCTTCTACGAGGCGGCGCTGATCGACGGGGCCACCCAGTGGCAGCTCTTCTGGAAGATCACGCTGCCGCTCCTCTGGGACACGGTGCGCACGGCCCTGGTCTTCCTGGCCATCGGCGCCATCGACATGTTCACCATCGTGCAGACGATGACGGAGGGCGGCCCCAGCCGGGCAACCGACGTGCTGGCGACCTATCTGTATGAGTCCGCCTTCCTGAACAGCGAGTTCGGCTACGCCACGGCCATCGCCGTCTCCATGTTCCTGTTGGTGCTGACGCTCTCCATCATCCTCATGCGAGTGACCCAACGCGAGGCCCTGGAGTTCTGAGATGACGACAGAAACCCTCTCCCCGGTCGGGACCCGAAGGAAAGGCTCGAGCAACATCTCCGCGACCCTGGTGCGCCTGGTCATCGGCATCCTGCTGATGGCGTGGGCCATCATGGTGATCTTCCCCCTGCTGTGGCTGCTCTACAGCTCCTTGAAGACGGATCAGGAGATCTTCTTCAATCCCTGGTCCCTCCCGGCCACGCCCCAGTGGAACAACTTCTCACGCGCGTGGACCAAGGCGCACATCGGCACCTACTTCTTCAACAGCCTGGTCGTCGTCATCCCCTCCCTGCTGCTGACCCTGCTCTTCTCCTCGATGGCCGCCTATATCCTGGCCCGGTTCCCCTTCCCGGGCAATCGCGCCATCTTCTATCTCTTCTTGAGCGGGATGATGTTTCCCGTCTTCCTGGCCCTGGTGCCCCTCTTCTTCCTGGTGAACGGCATCGGCCTACTGAACACCTACACCGGGCTCATCCTGGTGTACATCGCCTACTCGTTGCCCTTCAGCATCTTCTTCCTCACGGGGTTCTTCAAGACGCTCCCCTCCGAACTCCACGAGGCGGCCATCATCGACGGCGCCAACCAGTACCAGGTCTTCTTCCGGGTCATGTTGCCCCTGGCGCAGCCCGGCCTGGTCAGCATCGGCATCTTCAACTTCCTGGGCATGTGGAACCAGTACATCCTGCCCCTGGTGCTGATGTCCGACAGCGCCAAGTACCTGCTCACCCAGGGATTGGCCTATATGCTCCATCAGCAGTATTATCTGAACGACTGGAGTGGCCTCTTCGCCGCGGTCACCCTCGTGATGATCCCCACCGTGCTGGTGTATTCGATCTTCCAGGGGAGGATCCAGAAGGGCATCACCGTGGGCGCGCTGAAGGGATAGGCCGACCTCCCCACCACAAGCATTTTGAGGTGTGCCATCATGTCCGCTTCCCCCGTACGCGCCTGGGAGACCACCCTGGCCCTCGATACCTATCCGATCGGGCCACCCGATCCCTTCCCGCCCTACCAGCTCACGGGCAACGCCAGCGTCTATCCGTACCCTCTGCTGGACACCCTCTCCACGGAGAAGGAGCGCCGCGAATACCGGGCGTTGATGCTGGAGAATCGCTACCTCCAGGTGACGGTGCTCCCGGAGCTGGGCGGGCGGATCTATCGCGTCTTCGACAAGATCAGCCAGCGCG
>JAJRVX010000305.1:0-2778 GCA_024277095.1 Chloroflexota bacterium | reverse complement strand
ATCTGCCCCATGGCGCCTTCGGGGAGAACTTCACCATTGACGGGCAAACGGAGGAGTCGGTTTGCATCGGGGACGTGTACGCGATCGGCGATGTGCGCGTGCAGGTCTCTCAGCCCCGTCAGCCCTGCTGGAAGATCGCACGACGGTGGCGGATCAAGGACCTGACGGCGCGGGTGGTGGAGACCGGGCGGATCGGCTGGTATCTGCGGGTGCTGGCGGAGGGATATGTGGAGGCCGGGATGCCGGTGACGCTGCTGGAGCGGCCGTTCCCCCAGTGGACGGTGGCGCGGGCTATGGCCGTGGTGCAGAATCGGCGTCAGGACCGGGAGGCGGCGTTGGAGCTGGCTTCCTGCCCTGTGCTGTCGCAGGAGTGGCGGGACAAGCTGCTCGTGGTGGCGGAGGATGGGTGATGCGCGTGGCGCCCGGCGAAAGCGCGTTGCCGGAGGTCGAGATCCGGCCGATGGAGGCGAATGATATCGACCGGATCATGCGTACGTTTGCCCGCTGGCATAAGACGCGAGCGCAATACGAGCGTTACTGGCGGGAGCAGCAGCGTGGTGAGCGAGACGTCCTGTTGGCGCTCTGGGGGGATAAGGTGGTCGGCTATGTGACGCTGGTGTGGGCCTCCAAGTATGCGCCTTTTCGGGAGCGGGGGATCCCGGAGATCGTGGACTTGAACGTGATCACGGAGTATCAGCGGCGTGGCATCGGGACAGCGTTGATCCGGGAGGCGGAGCGGTTCGCGCTCCAGCGCGGCAGGAACGTCATCGGGATCTCCGTGGTGCAGTCGCCGGAGTATGCCGCGGCCAATCGCCTGTATCCGAAGTTGGGATACGTCCCCGATGGCCGTGGGATCACGCCGCATGACAACGAGCTGCATCTGACCAGGGAGCTGGGGTAGCCGCATGGCACAATTCGGCTGGCCGGATTGTCCACCCCCGGTGCGGGCGCAGGTGGGAGGCTTTCTGGCGGAAGTGCGTGAGCTGCTGGGGGAAAACCTCGTCGGCGTGTACCTGCACGGCTCGTTGGCGATGGGCTGCTTCAACCCGGAGTGCAGCGACATCGATTTGCTGGTCGTGACCCGGACCGGCATGTCCGTGGAGACGAAGCGGGCGGTGATCGAGATGTTGTTGCGATGCTCAGGGCGTCCGGTCCCCATCGAGATCTCCTTCCTGCGGGAGGAGGATCTGCATCCCTGGCGGTATCCCACTCCCTTTGACCTGCACTACAGCGAGACGTGGCGAGCGCAAAACGAGAGGCATCTGGCCACCGGGGAGTGGCGGGGGTGGAACCGCACGCGATACAGGGATCCGGACCTGGCGGCCCACATCACGATCACCCGGCATCGGGGCGTCTGCCTCCATGGAGAGCCTATCGGGGATGTCTTCCCCGAAGTCCCGGCGGAGGACTACGTGGCGGCCCTCCTGTACGACTTCGAGGACGCCCGGGATGAGATCGCGAAGAATCCGGTGTATGGCGTCCTGAACCTCTGCCGGGTGTACGAATACCTTCTGGAGGGGCGTATCTCGTCGAAGGAGGAAGCGGGGGCCTGGGCGGTTGCAGCCTTCCCAAAGGTGTACGGGGAGGTCGTGGAGCAGGCGCTCGCGGCCTATCGAGGGCGCGGCGACGTTGGGCGCTTTGACGAGGCGGCGTTGAAGCGATTCGCCCGCTATGTGGACGAGCGGGTGCAGGAGTTGCTCGCGAGGGGCTAAAACCCTCCTCATATCCCGCCGAGCGGGTGGAGCTCCCATGCTCCATCTGCCGACTCTTACCCGTTTGCGCGCACGGGATCCCTGGGAGGCAGGGGGCCCCTTTCCAGACGGATGGCACCTTACGAACGGCCTGCCCGGATGGTCTCATGGCGATCCCACGGCCGTTCTTTTCCGCTCCAGGGTTTGTTGCATCTGCTGACACCGCTGGATCCAAAGCCGCTCATACTCCTCGCGAGGGATTACTCGATCCTTGAGATCCGCTATGGTGCGGATGCCTTCCTCCCGACACCACTGCACGCAGATGGCATACGCCTCCCAGTCCAGCTCATCCTCGTCCCAGAACACCCGGATCTCGGGGTGGCCGCTCAGGAAGGCCGCCAGCGCCCTTGTATGTCCGTCCGTGAAGATGATCTGGCCTGCCAGCTTCCTCACGGGGATGGGGGGAAGCGTCTCGGGATCGGATGGATCGAATGTTCGCAGGACGTGGGACAGCTTTTCGGCGTTGATGAACAGCTGGCTGGGCTGTATGTCTTTCAGCCTCATCGTAAAGGTGTGGACCATCTCAATCCGCCCACCGCAGGGGTTAATCCGGGATCGTGATCTTTTCCAGGTCCTCCGCTGGCTCCGGGAAGTGCATGTCCAATCGTTCCAGAGTGTCCGCGATGATGCGGGCGATGACCAGGTTGCGGTACCATTTGTGGTCGGCGGGGATCACGTACCAGGGCGCCCACTCCGTCGAGCAGCGGTTGATGGCGTCCTCGTACGCGGCCACGTACTTGTCCCACAATGCTCGCTCCCTGAGATCGGCCGGGTTGAACTTCCAGCGCTTGTGGGGCTGATCCAGCCGGGCCTGGAGCCGCCTCTTTTGCTCCTCTTTGGAGATGTGTAGGAAGAACTTCAGGATCACGGTGTCGTTCTCGGCCAGCGTACGTTCGAAGGCGTTGATCTGATCGTACCGCTTCTCCCACACCTTCCGGGGCACCAGATTGTGCACACGCACCACCAGCACATCCTCGTAGTGGGATCGGTTGAAGATGCCGATCATTCCCTTGGCCGGGACCGCCTT
>JAJRVX010000304.1:0-6236 GCA_024277095.1 Chloroflexota bacterium | reverse complement strand
TCCGGCCCACCCATCCGGCGCCGCGTACCGCACCAGGATGTCCTCTGCTCCGTGACGCGCTATAGGCTGATCCGTGGCGTTCAGGATCGTACCGCCCGGATTGTACAGCTCGACGGTCACCGTCGCCTTGGAACCGAAGGAGCCGATGCGCATCTGGGTGTCTCCGAGAGGGGGCGGCGTGGGTTCATCGGCCGCCGCCGGGTGAACGGAGATCGCCAGGACTCCCAGGATGGCCAGTACAGTGATCACATGTCGTATTACCTTGTGCATCGTCATACCTCCCGAACGTTCAGAATCTGCGCTCGCCGCGCTCGCTGGGGTACGCGGCGAGCGAGCTTATGGCCTCACGGCACAGGAAGTGTCGGACGTGACCTTGTAGGCGTAATATGGTGAGATCGGGAAATCATCTCCCGGCGCGTAATCATCCCAGAGATCACCGACGTGCTTTCGCCAGATCTGCACGTTCGAACATCCCGCCTCCTCCAGTCTGGCTTTGAGCGTGCTGGCCCAATGGCCGCTGTAGTACGTGTCGCTGGCCAGCTGGTCGGCCACCCCCAGTAATGTGGGGGTGCCGCCGCTGGGGATACGAACGATGGGACTGAGGGCGAGCGGTGTGCCGTCCACCCGCCATTCGAAGTCCTCCTCGACCAGGATCTCGTACCCCTGCCCCGCTCTCATCTGGAAGTTGTCGGGGCAATCGTTGATCCAGCACTCGGCCGGCTGGCGGCTCAGCTCCACGTCATACAGGGTCCGGATTGCCAGCGGCTTTCCCCCCTTCTGCTGGATGTCGTTCAGCGCATCGAGGGCCTTCCAACCGTAGGCGACGTCGAAGGGTATGTGGACAGCGTTCCACCTGTTGGCGCTCAGGTAGTGGTCCATCCGGGGCATGAGATAGCCGGGTCCTTCTCCGGGCCACAACAGCGTCCGGAAGGCGTACCACAGATACACCCGCACTGCCTGGACGTAGGTGATGGCCGTCTCCGATACGCTGATAGGGCCCATGTCCTCCGTCTCGCGCGGCATGCTCAGGTAGTCGAGCAACTCCTGCACAATGGCCGGGTCGGGGAAGCCAAAGGCGTAAGTGTCATCGTCGATCTCCTTCCAGGCCAGGAACGGGGCGCCGTTGTAGATGGGGCGGTACGGCACGCCGAAGGCCACGGTGTACGCCTTGTTCTCGGGGAACGGCGGCTGTCCCCAGACGCGCTTGACCATCTGCCGGGCCACCATGTCCGCATACATGCGGCTCAGCGGGTCTCCGAACTTGTAGCCCAGCAGCGTCTCAAGGATCAGGAAGATGTCCGTCCGCAACCCGGAGGAGTAGGCAGGGTCTTTCAGGTAGTACTTGATCCCATGGCCGGTCCACCCGGTCTCCTCGGCCCAGCGCGCCACACCTCTCGGCGTCGTCGTCTGGCGCACCGGGTCCCATGGCGCAGGGTAGGTATGGTCCGGATCGTTGTACTTGTTCAGGATGTGGATGGCTTGCGTGATGGTGGAGATATAGTCCTGGCGGGAAAGCACGATGTACGATTCCCGCTGGAGGCACACTTTGCTCTCGTACGGATACTGGTGTGGGACCAGCCCCCAGGGCTGCTCACCATCTATCCCGTCATGCCGCAGATCACAGTCGTGAAACGCCCGGTTTTGGAACTGAAAGTCATCGTCCTCCCACGCGTGCTTGCCGAAGATGGAATCGTAGCCATCCAGGACGTACCCGTAGGTGGCCATCATTCGGCCGATGCCCAGGTCGATGTCCTGATATCCTTCTCCCATGGCGTTCAGGACGCGTCGTCCGGCTGCCCCGCCGATGCGCACCATGTACCGGTGCGACCGGATGCGGCCGGGATACGGCACCCGGGCCACGACGGTGGTTGGCAGAGATATACTCGACAGATCCGAGATCAGCAGGACGTCCCCCAGCCAGAGCATGTTGTTGTACGTGGCGTTGTACTGGAGGACCGTCACCTCGTAGTTGACGAAGCCCGGCCAGTCCGGCAGGTTGTAGTAACGCCAGATGATCACCTCCGGCTCGGTGTAGTCCCAGTCGAGCTCCGCCTCGAAGTTGACCAGGGCGAAGTCGGAGTCATAGTAGATGCCGTAGTCGTCGATCTTCCCCAGTGGATGGTCGACCCCCAGATCATCCTCCCAGTAGTGACCCAACAGGCGGGGGTAGACGTATGGAGTTGGATCGATCGGATCGATAGCCAGCGGGATGCCCAGGTGTTCGGATACGAATCCAAAGTACCAGTCGCCTGAACCATCCGTATAGGCCAGGTCCTTCAGGTAATCGAAGACGGCGTTCGCTCGGGCGGACAGCTTGTACATGTCGGGCGCCTCGTAGTTGCGCGCCGCGAACGGGACGACCAGGTTGAGCGAGATCGAGGAGCCGGAAGCCTCCTGGGCTCCGACGCTCTCATCGGCCACAGCGTCAGCCCATTGGGCCTCCCTGGGCGCTGCGGCCGATAGGCCGTTGGGTTTGACCGTCCGCTTCAGCTGTGGCTGCGGCTGCCTGACGGGCTTGAACCCTGCCGCCTCCGCGTTCTGTTTGATCCACGTGGTGAGCTCCAGGCCGGTCATCCTCTTGATCTCGGCGATGGGCTTACCGGTGGCGACGCTGAGTTGCTGCATCCAGACAGGTGTGTCCACCACTTCCACGATCCATCCCGGTGGAAGCTCCTGCTCCGGCACGATCGGCTTGGGCGGCTCCGCGCCGACCACAACAGTAGGTGTCAGGATCACGATTGCCAGCAACAACCGAACAACCATTCTCATCTCTTGTCCCTCCTGCTCGTGTAAGTTCGCTTGCAAAAAGAAACGCCAGGCGATGAGACCGATGAACGTTGCCGTTGACCGGTCTTCTCGCCTGGCGTAGCTTCCGCTAGGGCAGGCCTGTCGCTTTACTTCACGCGTGCCTCTTGCACTCTATCGCCTCTCCTATACCCGTCTCAGCACGAAATCGTCACTGTAGATGTCGACGATCGTCCCCGCCTCCCACACACGGAACATGATATCGCCACTCTGGGCGTTGGCCGGGGCGGTGACGTCCTGGACGATCTGGGTCCAGTCGGCATAGTTTCCGTCTACTGGGATCCATTGCTCGGTGATCCAGTTGAGGCCTTCGGGGTCGCTAAACCACCGCACGGCCACGATGAGCCGGTTGCTTCCCTGACCCTTGACCCAGAAGCTCATCCGATATCCGGCGTTGGCCTCCACCGGATACACCTCGGCACGCCAGTCCGGCGTACCGCCGTTCGTGTTGATCCGCAAAGAGCGCGCACCGTAGTGTCCCATATCGGCCCATTCCGTGTCGTAAAGTGTGTGGAACCAGTGCGCCGGATCGGTAGTCCCCTCTTCTACCGACCCATTGCGGATCAGGTTACCCAGGGGCAACACGGCGAAACTGCCAACTCCCTTCACATCTACATCACCTCCTTTACCGAGAAGCTGTCCGCATACACGTCCAGGGCGGTTATGCCCGCCGCCCGGAACAGGAATATCGCCGACTGTGCGTTGGCAGGAGCCTGGAAGCTCTCCTCCCATTGGGTCCAGTCGGCATATTGCCCTGCCAGCACTTTGCTGGTCTCACCGATCAGATTCCGGCCCTCGGCGTCACTGTACCAGCGGACGGTGATGCTGGCGTTTCCGCTGGCCGTACCCTTGAACCAGCCACCGGCCAGGTACGTGGCACCGGGCATGATGGTTACGTAGTCCGCTGCCCACTCGCTGTCCGCTTCTGTCGGCCGTATCCGAAGCGACTTGCTGCCCGTGTGACCCTGGCTCTCCCATGTGGCATTTACTCCGCCGGGCGTCCAGTTGTCCGGCGCCGTTCCGCCCGTCTCCACCGACGGGTTTTGCAGCTTGTTGGGCTGGCCGCTTTCGTTGAAGTAGAAATCGTCGCCGTAGAGATCGGTAGAGCCGTCTGCCGTGTTCTTCAGGATCACGTCTGCTGATTGCGCCCCGTCCGGCGCCGTGAATTCGCCCTGCACACGGGCGAACCAGTCGGTAGGGACCATGTAAGCGGGCAGGGCGATGCCGTCCTCGCCGATCAGCCCCGTCCCGTCCGGGTTGCTGTACCAGCGGATGTTCAGGAACGTGAAGTTGTGGGTTAGCCCTTTGAGATAGGCTCGCAGGCGGTAACGGCGTCCGGCCGTCACCGTGAAGGGATCGGAGTGCCAGGACGCCAGGCCGGTGGCCGGATGAAGTCTCAAGGAGCGGGGAGCCGTCCGGTAGGTGCTGGTGGCCCATTCCGTACCGCTTCCCGACGCGTGCCAATTGTCGGGCTCCGTGCTGCCCGCGTCCACCTCCGGATTCTGCAAAAGCTCCGTACCCAGCTCACGTCCGGATACGGCTTCCCACGCGATCTCCCGATCGGCCGTCACCGCCGCGGGCACGGAGATGGTGAACGTGCTCGCGTTGCGGTCGGAGATGTAAGCCTGAGCCGTTTCCTGATGGTAGGGTGTGAGATGGACCAGGGTTGGCCGCCACTCGAGGCCATGGGCCACGGTCACAGACGTTTGCCCGGCCGGGATGGTGGCCTTGCCCCGGTTTCGGAATCTCAGAGCACCTACGGCCCCGTCGACCTGGCGCAGGTGATCCAGCCCCATTGTCTCGCCGGCGTCGATGTTGAGCTCGTGAACGACTACGTTCTCGTCGGCGCCGCCCACGTCCATGGCCAGGCCATCGGATGGCGTATCCTGTATGGTCATCTTGTCGATGGTAACGTTCCTGACTTCTCCTCGCCGCACGGCGAACTGGCAGACCTGGTTCTCCAGCAAAAACAGCTCTCCGATGTGGACGTCTTCCACCTGGCCGTTCATGTGGACGCCATACTGGGCGTTGATCCAGCAGAAGGCTTTGTCGATCATGATTCGGTTGGCGGGTTTGGATGTCGATCCCTGGATCCAGATGCCGTCGCCGGACCCGGCCGCCCAGACCGTGCCCACGAACAGGCGCTGGACCTGATCGCCGATGTACAGAGCGGCCCAGAAGGCGTTATCTGACAGGAGCTGGTCGAACCACACCTCGTAAAGGCCCTGCAGATCCACGTTGACGTAGCAGTCCAGGACCTCCACCCGGTTGAACATGATGCCGCCGAAGATGGTGCCCTGGCTCGGGTAGAGCCCCAGCACCAGGCCCTGACCGGTGGCCCATTCCGTGGTCGATGGCCCCTTGATGAACACGTTGTTGAAATAGTTGTCCCCCACCTCGGCCAGGATGACCAGGCCCTGATGCCGGACGACGGCCATGTAGATGTTGTCGAATACGTTCTCGAAACTCCGGCCCGTCACCCCCGAGAAGGTCATACCCTTGTAGTAGTCCCAGATCAGGATGTGCTGAAAGTAGCATGCGGCGACGGCATCCAGATAGATGGCCTCGGCGCTGGACGTGTTGCGGGCTGTGTCCTCGATGTGCAGGGTCCCATATTGGTGAAACCAGTCGACTCCCTCGGCCTCCAGGATGCGGTTGTCCCCGGACGGGTGAAACACGGCCCCAAACGGTAGCCACCACGACTGCCTGGCCTGCGGCTTCATTGGTTGGCTCAGCCAGTATTCCCCGGGCCGGAAGGCCAGCGTCCCTCCTGTCCCGGCCGCGTCGATGGCCTGTTGGATAACCGCCGCGTGATCCGTGCCCGTGAAGGTCACCTCGTTGGTAGCCCCGCTGATGGCCTGGCACTCCCCGCCCTCGACACGAATCACGTAATCGCAGAGGGCGTCGGCTACGGGCCTGCTCAGCGTGTCTGGATCCACCCGGACCTGGCCGTTCTCGATGTATATGCCCGGCTGCCCCTCATATCCCAGCCGCCAGAGGATGTCCCCCGGGGTTGTAGTGCGCACGCCCGCCACCCAGAACGGCACATTGCTCTGGTCCGTGGCCTCGAACCATCCCTTGTCCGGCTCGTTGGGGTCGTCCTCGAAGATCCCCACGTGGGCGCCGTCGGCCACGCCGGCATAGAGGCCCGTCAGGACGTGGAGCCTCTGATCGATCAGCTCGATGGCGTCTTCCCATCCGGCCGGAAGGCCACCGCCTCCGCCGCCCGGAACGGTGATCACCACCCTGCCGTTGCCGCCCCGAGGCCTCGGAGCATCGATCCGTCGCAACAGCTCGTTCTTGGGCATGTTCGCTCCCCGTCAGTTGTTCGGCCCACCCGGAGACGGGACCGCCTCGTGCCACACACCCGCGGTGTCTACGGCCCAGGAGCGATCGGCCGCCACCTGGGGATAGGAGATCGTGTCCAGCAG
>JAJRVX010000303.1:0-9497 GCA_024277095.1 Chloroflexota bacterium | reverse complement strand
CCGGACAGGCCTCGTTGGGGCAGAATACCTGGGTGGGGTCCATAGCATCCCTCCTTGGTTGGAGATGGATATGGGTATGCTATCGACCCCGCCAATTTTTTCAACTTTCAGACCCAATCACGGTTTCGCGGATACCTACCGGTAGAGATGGCTGTGAAGACAAAACTTGATATCGATACGGTGTTGGCGCATCTGGCGGATGTAGAGAGACGTCCAAAGCTCTCCACCTTATTCAGTCTGTCCGATCTGGGAAGGGAGGAACTCCTGCGCTTTCAGGCCGTGTGGGATGATCTGCCGACGGAGCGCCGGAGGTGGGTCGCTCGAAACCTGGTGGAACTGGCCGAGGAGCGCGTGGAGCTCTACTATCATCCGATCTTCCGCTGGCTGCTGGGGGATCCGGACCCCGAGGTGCGCGTGCAGGCGATTGAGGGGCTGTGGGAGGACGAGGACGTGAACCTGATCAGCCCCCTGGCCCGTATGCTGCGGGAGGACGCGAGCGAGGCGGTGCGCGCGGCCGCAGCTACCGCGCTGGGTCGATTCGTTTTGCTGGGCGAGCTGGGGGAGATCGAGGCGGCGTTGGCCATGGTGGCGGAGAAGGCGCTGTTGGCCACCATTCATACGCCTGAGGAATCGGTGGAGGTCCGGCGTCGCGCCGTGGAGGCTGTGGCGTACTCCGGTGAGTTCGGCATTCGCGATATCATCCGGAACGCCTACTACGACGAGGACGATCTCATGCGCATCAGCGCCGTGTTCGCCATGGGGCGCAGTGCCGATCGGTATTGGCGGCGCGTGGTGATGGCCGAGCTGAATAGCGATCAGCCGGCCATGCGTTTTGAGGCCGCCCGGGCGTGCGGCGAGCTCGAGCTGCGCGAGGCCGTCCCCGGTCTGGCCCGGCTGGTGGAGGATGAGGACATCGAGGTGCGCCTGGCGGCTTTATGGGCCCTGGGGCGGATCGGCGGCCCCGAGGCGCGGCGCATCCTCCTGGCGCATGTCGAGAGCGAGGTGGAGGCCATCCGTGACGCCGCAGAGGAGGCGCTGGAGGAACTGGCCTTCGGCGAGGATGTGCTGCGGTTCCCCATCTATGATCTGGACGAGGACGATGAGGAATCCGAGGACATCGACGACGCGGCGTTCTGGGATTTCATAGACGAGGACATAGAAGACGAGTGGTAGATCGGGGAGTGGCCGTATGAACCTCAAGCTGAAGCGGTTGGTCCGCACGCCCTATTCGGAGCAGTATGCTCTCTTCGATCTCGATCGGCTGGACGCGTCCTTGGAGCCCATGAGCGTGGGGAAGCTCGATCTGCATTTCACGGCCGAGGGGATGTACGGCACGTTGCTCCTCTGGCGAGATGTGGCCGAACACATCCCGGCGGCCCAGCGGCGGGCGTTGGTGGAGGCGCTCCTGTCGGAGGTCAGCCAGCCCATGGGGGTGCCGGAGTCCTACGCGGTCGAGTTCTTCACGCCCACCCTGGCTGAGTACGAACTGCTACACAACATCCCGGAGGAGGACGAGTTGGAGCAGGTCGGAGGGTGAGCGAGGAGGCGATGGATCGGAAGAAGCGGGAAAACGACGTCCCTGAGGAGCCTGCTGCCGTCCGGGGACCGGATGAGCGGGCGGGTGAGGAGGGCGCCGAGCGGGAGCGCGCGCTGCGGGTGCGAGAGCTGCTGAATCAGGGGGCGCGCTTGCTGAGCAGTCGGCGCCCTGGGGAAGCGGCCGCGGTGCTCGAGGAGGCTTATCTGCTCGCCCCGGAGGATGTGGCCGTGGCCATCAACCTGGGCGGCGCGTATGTGATGCAGGGGAAGTTCTCCAAGGCGGTGCCCGTGCTGGAGGCCGCTTCGGAGCGAGAGCCGGATAACTCCATGGTGTGGGTCAACCTGGCGGCGGCCTACCTCGGCCGGCTGGAGCTGTCCAGCCGAGAGATGCAGGATAAGGCCATCGCCGCGTTCGAGCGGGCACTGCTGGTCGATCCCCGGACGCCGAACGTGAACTACAACCTGGGCCTGATCTACAAGGAGCGCGGGGAGCTGGAGCGGGCGGCGGCGCATTTCTGGCGCGCGCTGGAGATCAATCCCGGGGATCGGGACGCCCGTTATTGGCTGGATCGCATCCAGCGAGCGCAGCGCCCCGCCGATGCGGGGGATGAGGGAGCCAGCGGGGAACCGGATGCCCCCGCGGAGCGTTGTGACGAGTAGGCAGGTGATGTCCGATGACAGCCGCACATGAGCCCGCTTATCGAGCGTTGTTGGCGTCGGGGGAGCTGAGGCGGCGGGCGGAGCAGGCCCGTGAGATGTTGCGGGACTGCGTGGGGTGTGCCCGACATTGCCACGTGGACCGCCTGGCCGGGCAATGGGGATCCTGCCGCACAGGCGAACGGGCGGTCGTCTCCAGCTATTTCGCCCATTTCGGTGAGGAGGATTGCCTGCGTGGCTGGCGCGGCTCGGGGACGATCTTCTTCTCGTGGTGTAACCTGCGCTGCCGTTTCTGCCAGAACTACGAGATCAGCCAGCTCGGGGAGGGCCGGGAGGTCACCGAGGAAGAGCTGGCGGCCATGATGTTGGACCTGCAGGCGCAGGGATGTCATAACGTCAACCTGGTATCTCCCAGCCATGTCGTGCCTCAGATCCTGGGGGCGTTGGTGATCGCCGCCGAGGCCGGGCTGTGCATCCCGATCGTCTACAACACGGGCGGATATGACTCGCTGGAGGCGTTGCGGCTGCTGGATGGCGTGGTCGATATCTACATGCCGGACATGAAGTATGCGGACGAGGCCGTCGCGCGTCGCCTGTCCGGTGTGCCGGATTACCCCAAGGTCAACCGTGCCGCCGTCAAGGAGATGCATCGCCAGGTGGGCGATCTCGTGATCGACGAGCGGGGGGTGGCCCGGCGTGGCCTGCTCGTCCGACACCTGGTGCTGCCCGGGGGGCTGGCGGGGACGGCGGAGATCGCACGCTTCCTGGCGGAGGAGATCTCCCCCCATACCTATATCAACGTCATGGGGCAGTATCGCCCGGCCTATCGAGCGGAGGAGTTTCCGCCGTTGGATCGGCCGGTCACGCCTGAGGAGGTTCGGCGGGCGGAGGAGATCGTGCGCGCCGCCGGCCTCCATCGGTTGGATCGGCGCACTCGCACTCGCTGGATGCTCTGGACGGTGGAGTGAGGATGACCGATCGGCACGATGTCCAGGATCCGGAATCCCTGGCCAGGGTGCGGGCGGAGGTGTACGGGCGAGTGCAGGGTGTGGGGTTCCGGTATTTCGTGCAAAGCGTGGCGCGTCGATTGGGCGTCAGCGGTTGGGTGCGCAATCGGCGGGATGGCAGTGTGGAGTTGGAGGCCGAGGGGCCGCGTGCTGCACTGGAGCGTCTGTTGGAGGCCGTGCGGCGGGGACCGTCATCGGCCCGGGTACAACGTGTGGACGTGATCTGGGGCCCCTACACGGGGCAGTATCACGGATTTGAGGTGAGATTTTGGTGAGCGGTCCGGTGGGCCGATCGAGGCCAGCATCACCCGCCGTGGAGTCGACCCCGGCGCAGCAGCTGCATGGCGCGCAGGGAGCCCCCTTGGCGGATCAAGTCGATGCGCCGCCGTCCTGGGCGAGCCGTCGAGGCCTGCGCGCCAATCCCGAACGGCTGGCGTGGACGGTCCTGATCACCGCTTTTCTCCTTTTCTGCGTGCTGGTCACCTCCGTCCCGTTGGGGATCCGCTGGTTCGTCCTCTACTCCACGGAGCCCGAGCCGGCTCGTGTGGATGTGTTAGCGGATTCCGGCACGGTGTTGGTGGTGGCACCGGGCGCGCGTGAGCCCACCGCGGTGGAGTCCTCCCGGGAGATCCG
Organism: Chloroflexota bacterium; assembly: GCA_024277095.1. GTDB lineage: Bacteria > Chloroflexota > Anaerolineae > DUEN01 > DUEN01 > DUEN01. Next base: position 5,664 of record JAJRVX010000303.1, on the reverse strand, counting down.
GGAGGGGGACACGATCCGCACGGGGGATGCCCGGGCGATCCTGACCATCGAGGAGCCGGACGAGCCGGAGGGCGCTCTGAGTACGGTGCAGCTTTACAGCCAGACCGAGCTGACGGTGCATCGAGCCCGGCAGCCCCGATTCCGACGCAGCCGGGAGCCGTATCAGGTGGAGTTGGAGCTGCATCGCGGCCAGGTGCGGATCCTCAACTTGCAGCCTCTCAGCCGTGCGCTGATCGTCCGGGTGTACACCCCTCATGGCTCTGTGGACCTGACCCGTGGCAGTTTCTCCATCGAAGTCGATCAGGACGAGTCGCAGGTGACGGCGCGCACGGGGAAGGCCACCGTTCGCTCCGGCGGCGCGACGATGGTGGTGCAGACGGGCGAACGGACCGTGTTCCGCTCTGGGGCTCCCCCCTCCGAGCCACTGCCGGCCGCCCGCAACCTGGTGCGGAACGGCAATTTCGAGGAGCCGTTGGAGGCGACCTGGCAGGTGGGGACGTACCAGCACACGCCGAACGTCGCCCCAGCTACCGTGGAGGTGGTGGACGTCGGCGGGCGACGCGCGGTCTATTTCTCCCGCCAGGCCGAGGAGGGCGTGCACACGGAGGCCTGGATCGAGCAGACGCTGGACAAGGATGTGTTGGACTACGACTATTTGAGCGTGCGGCTGGACGTGCGGCTGATCCATCAGTCGCTCCCGGGGGGCGGCTACCTGAGCTCCGAGTTCCCGGTGATGGTGCGCCTCAGCTACACGGATATCTACGGCAAACAGCTGGAGTGGGTCCACGGCTTCTACTACCGTGATCCGGACCCGGATAGCAATTGGCCCATCATCAACGGGGAGAAGATCCCGGCCTACGTGTGGTATCCCTATGAGTCGCCGAATCTGATCGATCTTCTCCAGGAGACGCGTCCCGCCCGGTTGAACTCCATCCGCATCTACGCCTCGGGATGGAATTATCAGAGCATGGTATCGGAGGTGGGAGTGATTGCCCGCTGAGATCCCTCCTTCGTTCTCAACCGTTCCTCCCTCTCGCTTCGTTCGCCCCCTGGTCTTGCGGCGAATCGGCTTCCTGATCCCGTTGTGCCTCTTCCTCGGTCTCTCCCTCTATCATCTTTCCCTGCCCGGCCTCCACTATGACGAGGCGCGTGAGGCGGGCGTGAACGCGATGCAGCTGTTGCTGGGCCAGCCCGTCGAGGCCTTTCGGGGGGCGGCCGTCCGCATCGCGGGCCAGGCGTTTCCCCTCATGGTCCAGGACTACATCGGCGCGCTTAACGTCTATCTGGCCCTCCCGTTCCTGGCGGCGGGGGGAATCCATGTGGTGTCGCTGCGGCTGTTGCCCGTCCTGATGGGCGCGCTGACGCTCCTCCTGACGTATCGGCTGGCCGGGCGGCTGGGAGGGCCCGTGGCGGCCGGGGCGGCCGCCTTGCTGCTGGCCGTCGATCCATCGTTCGTCTTCTGGAGCCGACAGGGGATCTTCGTCACCAACATCACGGCGTTGCTGGCGGTGGCCGCGGCCGGGGCGTCCCTGCGGGTCGCCCGACGCGGGCGGCTGGCGGATTGGGCGGTGTTGGGCGGGCTCTGTGGCCTGGGCTTATGGGCCAAGTTGCTGTTCGTCTGGGTCATCGGGGGCGGGCTGGTGATCGCGTTGGCCGCCCTTGGGGCGCGGCGGCGTGGGCTTCTCCCTTCTCCTCCTGAGATACCTCGGCGCTGGATCGGGCCGGTCGTCGGCCTCGGCGCGCTCCTGTTGGGGGGGCTCCCCCTGTGGATCTTTAACCTGCAGACGGGTGGCACCCTGATCTCCATCTTCTCCAACCTGGATCGCTCCTATTACGGGGTTCAAAACGCCGACTTCCTGCACAATGTGGCGCGCCGGGCGGCGCAGGTGGGCGTGTTGCTGCGCGGGGAACACTTCTGGTATCTGGGCGCGGTGGCGTCCAACCGGGCGGCGCCCTGGTTGCTGGCGGCGCTGTTGGCGTTGGCCATCATCGCCTGGGGAGTGCATCCCTCACGTCGGCCGGCGGCGCTGATGCCGCTGATCGGGGCGATGGCGTTCGTCGCCCTCTACGTGGCCCAGAGCGCGTTCACCGTGTCCGACCTGTTCGTCACCCACTACGCGACCCTGCTGCCGTTCCTGATGTTGGTCGCCGGGCTGGCGGCCGGCGTGGCGGCGCGGACGGCCGGGCGTGTCGGGGCGATTGTGGCGATGGCGTTGGTCTTGAGCTGGGCCGCGGGCTCCGTGGGCGTGGATGCGCGCTATCATCGTGCGCTATCCATCAGTGGCGGACACAGCGCTCATTCCGACGCGATCTACCGGCTGGCGGACGATCTGGATCAGCGGTCGGGTCGTCCTGTGGTGGCGTTGGATTTGGGGATGGATGCCCCTGTGGAATTTCTGACCGCAGGACGCGTCAATCCCGTGGAGCTGTTCGGATATGAGCGTCTGGACGCGCCCGATCCGGGCTTTGCGGATCGGGTGGCGCTTTATCTGGATCGGCCGGATACGCTCTACATCCTCCACGCCCCGGAGGATACCGTCTTCCGGGGGCGGCGGGAGGCGTTGGAGGCGATGGCGCGTGAGGCCGGGTATCGCGTGGTGGTGGAACAGGTGATCCGGGAGCGCACGCAACGTCCCCTCTTCCTGGTGATCCGGGTGGTGCCTTGAGCGCAGACCGCAAGCTGGTAGTGTATCCCTTTCGGAGGAAATATAGCGGGGAGCTTTGAGAGGCGCAGCCCCTCAAAAGAAACCTCCCGGTTTCCGCCTCTCACCAGCCTCGCCCGGCCCTGCCCACCCGAATCAGGCCGGGAAAAGGGCAGGTGCCAGGCGGAAGGGAGGATATTTTGGCGGAGGAAGCTCCCTCCGCACCTCCCCCGTGGGCTTGCGATGGGCCTGGCGGAATTTCCACCATTTTGGATGCACTACCCGCAGGCTCGATTCGTTGCTGTGCCCGGCCGGTTGTGTTATACTGATACACGTATAAATTGCTGATTCGATCATAGCGGTTGCCCTGTTCCTGGCGTATTCGGGAGGGGTCTCCTCGCTTCCCTAAACCCTCAGAGAGATCGCCCAGGAGGACGAGATGCGCATCGAGGACTTCCCTCGTCCCAAAGATGACAACGGACGTGGCGTACATTGGTCGGCCAGTGTCTATCACCCCAGCGGCTCCGACCTGGATTTCTGGATCAACGAACTGCTGGCCATGAAGATCAAATGGGTCAAGCTGCTGGATGATGGCGGCGGCTCATCGTTGGAGCTATGCGAGCGTCTGTTGGACGCCGACATCATGCCGATCGTGCGGCTGTACCGGAAGGAGCCCAACCCGGGGCACATCGGCGGCCGTGAGATCGAGACCATCCGGAAGCTGACCGCGATCGGCGTGCGCTACTTCGAGACGAACAACGAGCCCGACCTGCCGGCGGAGTGGAGCACTCACATGCCGGACAACTGGCTTGAGATCGTTATCGAGAACTTCATTTACGATGCCGATCGCGTCCTGGATGCGGGCGGGTATCTGGCTCTGCCGGCCATGGGGGCCGGGAGCAAGGACAATCCCATTGAGATGGTCATCCGGAAGAAACGGGGCGATCTGTTTGAGAACGGATGCTGGGTGGCCATTCATAACTACACCCTGAACCATCCTTTGGACTATCCGGATGACGATGTGAACCAGTTGGGCACCCCGCTGACCCAGGAGGAGTATGATCGATTTGGCGCGTGGGCCTGGGACTACCGGTCGATCGAGGAGATCAACCGCCTCCGGGCGGAGCGCAAGAACCCGGGGGCGACCGTCTATGACGACCCGAATTGCTTCCGTGGATATCTGTGGACCGCCCGCATGATCCAGGAGGCGCTGGGCTTCATGGTGCCCATCATCTCCACGGAGGGCGGCCCCGTGGTGGGCTGGGGGGACGACAAGCGGTACCCCAAGGTGATCCCCGATCAGCACGCCGAGTGGCAGGTGGAGATCTGCCGCTTCCTCCAGGAGGAGGCCCCGGATTACTACTTCACCTGCTGTACCTGGTTGCTGGCCTCACGCGGCCTGGGGGATTTCAACCCGACATGGGACCAGATGAGCTGGTATACCCACGCCTGGGACGAGCGGTTCGGTCTGAACGGGCAGTTGCCGGTGATTCAGGCGCTGAAGGACCTGCCCAGCGTCTCCCGGCTGGGGCCGCAGGGGAGCTCCGTGGTCACCGGGCACGTGGTGCGAGATGACAACAGCCAGCCCGTGCCACAGTTCCCGGTCATCCTGCGCCCTCTGGAGGAGACGGCCAGGAAGCGGGAGACCACCAGCGACGACGAGGGCCGCTACACCTTCGATCAGGTGGCCGCAGGCGCATACGACCTGGCCGCCGGATATGGCGACGTCGTCCAGCGGGTGCAGGTGCCCGAGGATGAGACGGTGGAGGTGGACCTCCGGGTGCCGGTAGGGAACTTCAGCTCCCTCAGCGGCCGCGTGACGGACACGCGAGGCACCCGGATGGGAAACGTCCCGGTCCGCCTGCTCACGCTGCTGGGCGAGGAGGTGGCCGCCACGACCACCGATCGCGATGGGCGCTACGAGCTGACCCGGCTCCCGGCGGGTCACTTCCGCCTGGAGGCGGCCGAGGGAGACCAGCGGGTGCGCATCGATGGCGTCGTGTTGAGCGGCTTTGACGCTAAGACGCTGGACATCACGGTGCCCGCTCCCATGGGGTACATGTACGCGGTCGTGACCAAGCGTCTGCTGCCGCCCGAGGAGACGCAGGGGCGAAACGTGTTCTACGGCAGGGTGCTGGACCCGTCCGGCAACGGGATCAACGGCGTCCTGGTGGAGATGCGCTGGGTGGGGGCCGATCCCGACACCGATTTCCCCCGCGTGCGCACCGGGCACGACCCCTTCCGGCCGCCGGGATCTTACGAGTTCGTGCATACCCCCGGCGAGTTCATGATCCAGGTGGTCCAGGGAGACTGGGAGAGCGAGGTCGCCGATGGATTGAAGACGACGGGGATCCCCGGACGGGAGGGGGATGCCATCACCTGGGAGGTGAACTTCCAGCTCAAGCCGATGAGCAGTGGCCAAGCCAGCGTGGTGCGCGGCCGCGTGCCGGGAGGTGCCGAGGGGACTCGCGTCTTCCTGATCGAGGGCGAGAGCGGACAGCGGTGGACTACCACCCTGGGCAGCGATGGAGGGTTCCTCTTCACTGATTTGGGGCGGGGGACCTATCAACTGGAGCTGGAGGGGATCGGCCTGATCCGGGATCACATCAACCTGGATGGGCTGAACGAGGTGAACGTGCTCTTCCCCATGCGGGGGATCATCCAGGGGACGGTGCGGGGCGCGACGTCGGGCATGACGGTGACGCTGCGGCCCCTGATCCCGGGCTGGGACTGGACACAACAGGCGCAGGTGAGCGCTCAGGGACGCTATCGCTTCACGAACCTGCCGGCTGCCCCTTACGAGATCGAGATCGACGCCCGCCATAAGGTGCAGGCCGTGTGCGATGGGGTCGGGCGATTCACAGCTCCCGTGGTCGATCTGGGCGGTACCATGCGCGGCGTGCTGCGCGGCCAGGTGCTGGACGCCGCGGCGACACCTCAAGTGGGGGTGGTCGTCCAGTTGTGGAAGGGCGAGCAGGTGGCCGGGGAGGCGACCACCGATGAGGACGGGTGGTTTGCCTTT
>JAJRVX010000302.1:0-3224 GCA_024277095.1 Chloroflexota bacterium | reverse complement strand
TGATAGAGGTAGTCATCCAGGAAGCGCAGGAAGAGGTAAGCCAGGTGAGCCCGGAGCCCCTCGCGATCCTCGCCACGCCGCAAATGGACCGCCCGGGCGACAGTGTGGGCCAACACGGTCCCCAACGTGTTCCCCGCCGTGTTCCACCCCGCATACCCGGCCAGCCGCGGCGCCAGCCCGGCCTCCACCAGCCGATCGCCCAGCGCCAGATCCGCGCCGTTCACGAAGGCCACATCCGCGATGGCGACAAGGTTTCCTCGCGATATCTGATCGGCTGCGGCCCGCACGAGCTCATCCACATCGCGAAAGACGGTATGCATCTCCCGCCGCGTCGCCCGCAGGGAGTCGGCGACCTGATGCTCCTCGATCCAACGGGTCGCCTGGGGCACCCGGCTCCTCAACTCCTCCTCGTCCCAGCGCAGCGGCAACTGGAAGACGCCCTCGCCCTGCACCTCGCCGGGGGAGTTGACGAACAGCAGGAAGTCCGCCTCCTCCGGTGAGCCGGCCAGCACTCCGCCCAACGGGGCCAGATGCGCCTTGATCAGCTCGGGCATGGGCCGGTCCTCGTACGCGGTGATCACATCGCCCGCCCGGCATGAGGCGTAGCGCGTCCACACGCGCGGCGTCAGGCCGTTTTCCCGGCAGATGACGCGGGCCAACAGGATCATCCCGATCTCATCGGCGCCGGGATAGGTGATCGCCCGATCGGACAGTCCCAACGCCCGGATCTCCCGACGCAGGGCCCGGCTCTCGGCGATGTTCCAGCCGTACTCCATCGTGTCATCCTGGGGGATGAGCAGGTAGTCGAAGACCCCCTCGCGCGTCCACCGCAACATCGCCCGGTTGACGGCGTGGTTGCGAGCGCGGCCATCCAGGTAGTCTCGCACGACCTCTTGAGGCAACTCGGCGGCCAGCCGATCGCGCTCCGCGCGCTCCTCCGGCGAGGTATCGCCCATATCCGCCTTATCGGTCAGGTACGACAGCCGGAACATGCGGGCGCCATACGTGGCCCAGTAGGGCTTCTCCTCCTCGGTCGCGTTGCCGCGGGTGATGCGCATGAGCACGTTGAACCCGAGCAGGGCCAGGTCGGGATGGGCCCGCTTGATCTCGCGTAACAGTTCCAGCCGGCCGAGCACGACGTCCACGCCGTCGTACGAGATGCGGGAGCTGACCAGCCCGCCATATCCCAGCGTGTCCAGGGCGATCACGGCCGCGTCCAGCCGGGGGGCCAGATCACGCAGCCACTCCGCGATGCGCTCGACCTGGGCGCCTCGCCACAGGTTGCCCAGCCATTCCCGGGGCGGCAACAACACCTCCACCCCAGCGATGCGGCCGACGTACTGTGGGAAATCGTAGTTGGGTGGGCGATCGTCCAACGGGATCAATGCTACTTTGGACATCCCTCGCCATCCTCTGAGCCACGAGAAAGAGACGAAAGACGGAGGACAATCGACGTCCTCCACACTGCCGCCTGCTACCTGCTGTCCGCTACCCGCTGCCTTATACTGCCTCCACGCGTCCGCTCTCCACGGAGCGATAGCCGGCGGCCAGGACCTCCAGGGCTCGCAGCCCCTCGCGGCCGTCCACCGTCGGCCGGGCGCCCCTCAACACGCAGTTCAGGAAATGATCCACCTCCCCTACGAAGCGATCAGGTCCCTCATCCGGAACGTGGGTCCAGTCGTCATCCCCCTCCAGCCGATAACGCAGCTCGGCCGCGCTGTAATCCACGATGGCCTCGCCCCCGGTCCCGTAGACCCAGATGGCCGCCTCGGACACGGGCGTCACCCACGAGCACTCGATCACGCCGTCCGCCCCATCCGTCGAGCATACATGCAACACCGCGCTGTCCTCCACCGCCAGCCCCGGCAGAACAGTCTGCACCCGAGCCCACGCGCACGCCACCTCGCCCACCAGAAAGCGGAAGAGATCCACCGAGTGCACGGCGGTATCGATGAGGATGCCGCCCCCCGAGATCTCGGGCTGCACGAACCAGGAACGTTCCACCCCGACGAATCGGAACGCGAAGCGATTGTGGAAATGGACGATACGCCCCAGCCGCCCCGCGGCGATCATCTCCCGCAGGGCGCGCACGGCCGGGTGGAAGCGGTGGCACAACGCCGTCATCAGGATGCCCCCCGTGCGGTCGGCGGCCTCCACCATCGCCCTCGCCTCCTCCGCGGTGCGCGCCAGCGGCTTCTCGCACAACACGGCCAGCCCGCGCGCCAGCGCGGCCTCCGTCACCTCTCGATGGGCCACGGGCGGCGTGCACACGCTGATCGCCTGCAACTCCTCGCGCGCCAGCATCTCCCGATAATCCGCGTAGGCTCGACAGCCGAACGCGTCCGCCCGGGCACGCGCCGCCTCCAACACCGGGTCGGCCACGGCCACGATCTCCGCCCGTCCACTGCGCACATAGGCATCCAGATGAACACGGCCGATATTGCCCGCGCCCACCACGGCCACTCGCACCTTCTCTCCCATGGAATTTCCCCCCCAGACATGAAGAATCCCCGGCCCAGGACTCCAGGTGGTCGGGGATCCGCAGACGCATCAATGTCGCCGCCGGATCGCCTGCACGAACCAGCGCGTGATCTCCTGCGGGCGGGTGATGGCCCCTCCCACGACGACGGCGAAGGCGCCCGCCTCCAGAGCGGCCACCGCCTGCTCTGGCGAGCGGATACGCCCTTCCGCAACCACAGGAATGCTCAGCCGGGTGGCCAGCGCCTCAATCAGCTCCAGGTCAGGCGCCTCACTCCGAACGCTGTACGACGTATACCCGGACATGGTGGTGGCCACCAGATCAGCCCCGGCCTCCGCGGCCGCCAGCCCCTCCTCCACCGTCGACACATCGGCCATGATGGGGCAGGGCAAAGCCGCCTTCAACTGGCGGATATACGCGGCGCCGTCCTCCGCCTCGGGATGCGGCCGGGCCGTGGCATCCACCGCCACAATGTCCGCTCCGGCCTCCAACACCGCGCGGGCATGCTCCAGCCGCGGGGTGATGTACACCTCGAATCCGGGCTCCTGCACTTTGTAGATCCCGATGATGGGCAAATCCACTGCGGCGCGGATGGCAGCCACATCCTCCGGCGAATTGGCGCGGATCCCGACCGCCCCTCCGATGCGAGCAGCAACGGCCATTCGCGCCATGATCTCGCTGCCATGCAACGGCTCCCCCTCCAGCGCCTGACAGGACACGATCAACCCACCTCGCAGCCGTTCGA
>JAJRVX010000301.1:0-14925 GCA_024277095.1 Chloroflexota bacterium | reverse complement strand
GCATATGCGGGCCTGGGGGTGTACGGCGTCTTCGCCTTCCTCGTCCCGCTGTTCATCGTGCGGTACGCGCAGAAGCAGTACATCGATCGCACGGCGGACAATATCCGCGCTTTGAAGGCTTTGAACCAGGATCTGATGGCCGCCAACGCCGAGATACGTCAGGTGAACGAGGAATTGCTCGGGTTGCTGGCGAACGTGATCGATTTCCGGGACCCTTACGTGTACAATCATTCCGAGCAGGTGGCGGCTTACGCGGTGGCGATCGCTCAGGAGATGGGGCTGTCGAGCACTCAGATCGATACGCTGCGTCGGGCTGCCATGTGTCATGACGTGGGGAAGGTGGGGATCCCGGATGCGATCCTGAACAAGCCGGGGCGTCTGACGGATGAGGAATACCATGTGGTGAAGGAGCACGTGAACATCGGCGCGGAATTGCTGGAGAGCAGCCATGTGCTCCACCGGCTGATCCCGACCGTGCGCCATCATCATGAGCGCTGGGATGGCACCGGCTATCCCGATGGGTTGGCCGGGGAGCAGATCCCCCTGGAGGCGCGCATCCTCGCCGTGGCGGATGCCGTGGAGACCATGGCCTCCGACCGCCCATATAAGCGAGGGATGTCGCCGGATCAGATCCTGGAGGAGTTGCAGCGGTGTGCGGGCACCCACTTCGACCCCGCCGTGGTGACCGCCTTTGTGCGCGTGATCGAGCGGGAGGGGAAGGACTTCATCGTCAACTCGGCTCGCCGCGTGTCGCCTGACCGTCGCGTGCAGTGGGTGCCGCAGCCCAGCCTGGCCCCGGGATGATATGTGATGAAAAGGGAGCCGCAGGCCGGCTCCCCTCACTTCCCCTTTCGTTTTCCCCCCTGGAAAAGTTCCTCGAGAGTCTGCCGCTGGCGCTCGTTCAGCACTCGCTTCCTGGCGTAGTTGCGGAACCAGCTCCTCAACCTGTTGGCGGGCAGGACGGGCACGGTAGGATCGTGTAGCTCGAGCTGCACTTTGGGATGGATGAACACGACCGCCCCGTACACGGGGGGGATCTCCCCCTCGGGCAGGTGCTGTGCCAGCCACTCCTTCATGTGCTCGATCTCGCTCTGGAGCTCCTTGGTCGGATTCCCCAGCCCCTCCTGGCCCAGCGCCGCGAAGATGCGGGTAATCCGGAAGGGCTGCCGCCATCGGTCGCCCTCGCAGATCACCCGGCCGCTCTGATCCCGGGTGATGAACACGAAGACGCCGGGCGGGCCGACCACGACGTACGGGAGGGGGGCCGTCCACGCGAAGAAGACGTATCGATCGTCGAATCCCCTCAGCTCTCGGCTCAGGACCTGATCCGGGCGCGGGCGTCGTCCGAAGCGGCGAAGCTGGTACGTGCCGATGTTGGCGGCGATGAAGCCCAGGATCAGGCAGGCGAAGGCGATGTAGATGTACTCCGGTCGGAAGGAAGCGGCCATGCCGGCCGCCAATATGCCAAGCCCTACCCAACTGGCGATATTCCCGATACGGGCTCGCCGTTCGATGTACTTATCGTTCGTGATCACACGCATGCGGTTTGCATCCTCCTGGTTGCTACAGGGTGAAACGCCTCCGCTCGCCGAGCCGAGGGGCGGCGTGGAAGCGGCTGCAGGTGATCTTCAGGTGTTCACGTGCCCTGGCTCGCTTTGCCCCTGGCGCCGACGGGGACCCAGGCCGGGCCTGGGATCGCCTCTTGCAGACGGAACCTCAGGGTGGTCCCCCGGAGGTGGTTATGGCTCCCACTTGGCGACCACCACGCACGCGTTTTGCCCGCCCAGGCCGAAGGAGTTGGAGAGGGCCGCCCGCACCCGGGTGCGGCGCGCCTCGTTGGGCACGTAGTCCAGGTCGCATTCCGGATCGGGAAACTCGTAGTTGATGGTGGGATGGATCAGATCCTGTTGCACCGCGTACACCGTGGCGATGGCTTCGATGGCTCCCGCGCCTCCAAAGCAGTGGCCGATCATGGACTTGGTGGAGCTGACCGCCAGTCGGTCCGCATGGGCGCCGAAGACGCGACGGATGGCCCGGGTTTCGATGGCGTCGTTCAAGGGGGTGGACGTGCCGTGCGCGTTGATGTAGTCGATCGCCTCCGGTGGCAGATGGGCGTCGGCCAGCGCCCATTGCATCGCGTGGATCGCCCCGATGCCGTCCGGATCGGGCTGGGCGACGTGATACGCGTCGGCGGAGGCGGCGTGCCCGACCAGCTCGGCGTAGATGCGGGCGCCGCGGGCCAGCGCGTGATCCAGCCGCTCCAGGATCAGGATGCCGCATCCCTCGCCGATGACGAACCCATCCCGCTTGGCGTCAAAGGGGCGGCTTGCCCGCTGCGGGTCGTCGTTGCGGGTGGATATAGCCCGCATGGCGGAGAATCCGGCGTAGAAGGTCTCGCAGATCAAGGCCTCCACGCCGCCGGCGATCACGATGTCGGCGGCCCCTTGGCGAATCCACTCCATCCCCTCACCGATGGCCTGGGTGCCGGCGGCGCAGGCGGTGACGACGGTGTTGTTGGGGCCGCGCGCCCCGTAGAACTGGCTGATGTGGAAGGCCGGCATGTTGGGCAGCCCGCCCGTGGCTGTTAGCGGCCGCACGCGCATGGGGCTGTTGGGTTGTCTGCGCAGGAGTTTCTCGTAAAATTCGAACCCGCCCAGCCCCGTGCCGATGATCACGCCGGTCCGGAATCCCCCATCGGGGAGGGTGTCCAGCCCGGCGTCGGCCAGGGCCTCCCCGGCGGCGACGACGCTGAATTGGGAACAGCGCGCCATGCGTCGGGCTTCCGCTCGCGGGATGTGCGAGGTGGGATCGAACTCCTTCACCTCCGCCCCGAAGCGGGTGGGGTAAGGGGTGGCGTCGAATTGGGTGACGGGCCCGACGCCGGAGCGACCGGCCACGAACGCCTCCCAGCTCTCCGGCGCGCTCAGGCCGACGGGGGTGATGGCTCCCATGCCGGTGACGACGACCCGCGGCCGCGATGGGGATACCAGATCGGCCAGTTCGGCCAGGACTTCCGGAGAGATGTCCGCATGGTCGGGATCTGCATCCACGGCTTGAAGCGCTTGGAGCAGCACCCTTCGGGCTGTTGGGGTCATGTGGCGTAGGCGTTCTCGCAAGGCTTCTATCGACTGCATTGTCAATCCCTCTTCCTTGTGGCTGGTATCTGAGCGACTCGTTGGATTCCCTCTTCAATGGCCGGGACCAGTTTCTGCTCCACCGCGGCCATGGCCTGTCGCAGCATATGTCGGACGGCGTAGGCGTCGGAGCGCCCATGGCCGATGACGACGACGCCGTTGACGCCGAGGAGCGGTGCGCCTCCGATCTCCCGCCAGTCGAGCTGGCGGCGTGTACGTCGCAGCGTGGGGGTCATGAGCAGAACGCCCGGCAGCGTGAGCACCAGGCCGGGCACCATCAGGAGGAGGCCGATCCGGTCACGCCACGTTCCCGTGAATTGTTGGACGAGCATGCGCCCGAGGAAGCTGATGATCCCCTCCGTCAGCTTGATGATGACGTTGCCGGTGAACCCATCGGTGACGATCACGTCGGCGAGATTGCGATGGATGTCCTTCCCCTCGATGTTGCACACGAAGTTCAGCCCGCTGGCCTTCAGGAGGGGATACGTCTCCCGCACCAGCATGGAGCCCTTGTCTGGCTCCTCGCCGTTGGATACGATTCCAACCCGGGGTTGGGGGATCCCGTGGATCTTCTCCGCGTAAGTTGCCCCCATGACGGCGAACTGAAGCAGATACTCCGGCTTGCAGTCGGCGTTGGCGCCGATGTCCAGGAGGATATAGCGTCGGGGCGGCGCGGGGTAGATGGTGACCAAAGCGGGGCGGATCACGCCGGGGATGCGGCCTAGCCCAAAGAGGGCCGCCGCCATCACCGCTCCCGAATTGCCCGCGGAGGCGAAGGCGTCGGCCTGGCCCTCCTTCACCAGGCGCATGGCGACCACCATGGACGCGTCCCGTTTCTGTTTGACGGCCACCGTGTGCTCCTCCATGCCGATGACCTGGGAGGCGTGCACGATGGGCAGGCGGAGGCCGCTGGTGTCGTGCTTGCGGAGTTCCTCCTGGAGGCGGCGTTCATCGCCGACCAGGATCACCTCCAGATCGTACGCGCGGGCGGCCTGTACGGCGCCGGCTATGGCGGCCTCCGGGGCGTGATCCCCCCCCATGGCGTCCAATGCGATTCTCATGGGGCCTCCTCCTTTGTCGGCGATGGTGGGGCGGGGTGTGCCTCGATGTGACGTCCTGAGATCCCAGAGCCGGGAAGGGTAAGCGGACAGGCGTTCATAGGGTGTGCTGACTCCTGGAGGTGGATGTGTTCAGGCTGAGTCGCTCCCGTGTGGAAGGGAGCTTAAAGGACATTCTACGATAGCCTGGCGCGATTGACAAGCGGGTGAATCGTGTTTATAATGGGGCCTGCGAAGAGCCCCCGTGGTGGAATTGGCATACACAGCAGGTTGAGGGCCTGTGCCCGATAAGGGCGTGCCCGTTCGAGTCGGGCCGGGGGCACCTATATGGGCCTCTGGAAGCGTTCTCGGAGGAAAGCGAGGGGCGGACAGTGGCCGTTTTCTTGACGGAAGAGGAGGTGCCGGGACCTCTCTTCCGATTTTTTGTTGTGGAGGTCCCGGCTTTGTTGCATGGCTGAGACATGGCGGACGAGAATGGCACTTCATTGGTACGCCTTACACACCAAGCCGCATCGTGAGTTCCAGGTCGCCGATCTTCTCCTCTCGAAGGAGATCGAGGTTTTCCTCCCCCTGATCCCCACCCGTCACCGTCGTCTGGGCACCGTGGAGCGCCCGCTCTTCCCCTGCTACCTGTTTGCCCGCCTGGATCTGGATGTCCAGGGGTTGTCCATCGTGCAATGGACGCCGGGGCTGCGCCGTGTGGTGGCCTTCGGCGAGCGTCCCGTTCCCATCCCGGATGAGGTCATGGACCATTTGCAGAAGCGGGTGCAGGAGGTGCAGGCCGCAGGTGGGCTCCCCGCGCACGGCTTCCGCCCGGGGGATCGCTTGCTGATCACCCATGGCCCGCTGCGCGGCCTGGAGGTCGTTTTCCAGGGGCCGATGCGGCCCAGCGAGCGGGTGCGGGTCCTGATGGAGTTCCTGGGGCAGCTGCGGGAGGTGGAGGTCCCCGTGGATGATGTCCGGCGTGTGCCGGATAACGTGCGTCGCCGGACGCGACGTACGCGAGGGAAGGGGCGCCGCATCCGCCCTCGAAAGGACCCGGACGCCGAAGGGTGATCTGAGCTCGGCATCCAGGGTGAACGGGGGCGGCAGCGAAGCTGGGGAGATGTCTGGCTACCGGACAGTTTGACTGAACGGAAGTTACGAGGCTCCGTTGGCCGCCCCGTAAGGGCTCAGTGCCGCTGAATCTTATTGGCTCTGAATCCCTGGGGAGGCTCGGAGGGGCGCCAGCCCCTCCGAAGAAACCTGGTCCTCTCGTGTAGAAGTGTCCGGTAGCTAAGGGGAGATGTCATGCATTATCTGATCACCGGTGGGGCGGGATTCATCGGATCGCATCTGGCCGAGGCCATGTTGGCCGATGGCCACCAGGTGACGATCATCGATGACCTTTCCACCGGCCGCTTTGAGAACATCGCCCATCTGCGGGGACGGGCCGGCTTCCGGTTCGCCATCGACTCCATCACCAACGAGATCGTCCTGGATCGCCTGGTCAGTGAGTGCGATGCCATCTGCCACCTGGCGGCGGCCGTGGGTGTCGACCTGATCGTGCGCCACCCCACCTACACCATCGAGGCGAACGTGATGGGGACGGAGGCGGTGCTGAAGGCGGCCGCGCGCTATCGGGTGCCCGTGTTGCTCGCGTCGACGTCCGAGGTGTATGGGAAGGGGATTCGGGTCCCCTTCCAGGAGGACGATGATGTGGTGCTGGGGCCGACCTCTCGCAGCCGGTGGTCCTATGCCGCCTCCAAGATGGTGGATGAGTTCCTGGGGCTGGCGTATCATCGGGAGCACGGGTTGCCGGTCGTGATCGCCCGGCTGTTCAACACCGTGGGGCCGCGCCAGACGGGGCGATATGGGATGGTCGTGCCGCGTTTCGTGGGGCAGGCCCTGCGTGGGGAGCCCATCACCGTCTACGGCGATGGGCGACAGAGCCGCTGTTTCTGTGATGTGCTGGACACGGTGAGGGCCATCCAGGGCTTGATCGCCCATCCCGGGGCCATGGGGCGTGTGTTCAATGTGGGGAGCACGGAGGAGGTGACGATCGAGGAGCTGGCGCGGCGGGTGAAGGAGGTCACCGGGAGTGGTTCGCCGATCGTGTACGTGCCGTACGATCAGGCGTATGCCCCGGGATTTGAGGATATGCGCCGGCGGGTCCCGGACACCCGTCGGATACAGGATTTGTTGGGCTGGCGCCCGACCATCTCCCTGGATGAGACCCTGATCCGGGTGCGGGACTGGCTTGCCCATGAGATGGATCAGGGCCGGGAGGTGGATCATCAGGCGGTTCACCGGCCGGATAGGCGGGAGTAGAACCCGGGGGCGGAGGGCGTGATGGAGGGCTTGCTGGAGGGAGAGGGCCTCGGACGGGTGGGGGCGGAAGCAGAGCTCCCCGAACCCGCTCTTCGCCTGATGGAGCGTTTTCGGGCGCGTCAGGCGACGGTGGCCATCGTGGGCCTGGGGTATGTAGGGCTGCCGTTGGCGATGGCCTTCGTCGAGGTCGGCTATCGGGTGGTGGGCATCGATACGGACGCCGCCCGGGTGGAGTCGATCCGGCGGGGGGAGTCGTACATCCGTGATGTTCCCTCCGCGGAGCTGGCCCGTTCCGTTCGTGGGGAGGACGCCCGCCTGGATGCGACGACGGACTACGGCGCGCTGGCCGATGCGGAGGCGGCCCTGATCTGCGTGCCTACGCCGCTCAACAAGAGCCGGGATCCCGACATCCGCTACGTGCTGGCGGCGGCAGAGGGCATCGCGGCGCACCTGCATCCCGATATGCTGGTGGTGTTGGAGTCCACCACGTATCCGGGGACGACGGAGGAGCTGCTGCTGCCCACGTTAGAGCGGAGTGGACTTCGTGTGGGACGGGACTTCTTTCTGGCGTTCTCGCCGGAGCGGATCGATCCCGGGCGCACGGATTATACGATTCGCAACACCCCCAAGGTGGTGGGGGGCGTGACGCCCGCCTGTCTGCGGGTGGCCATCGCCTTGTATGAGGCCGTGATCGAGCGGGTGGTGCCGGTCTCCTCCCCCGCCGCGGCCGAGATGTCCAAGCTGCTGGAGAACACCTTCCGTGCGGTGAACATCGCCCTGGTCAACGAGGTGGCGTTGATGTGCGATAAGCTGGGGGTGGACGTGCGGGAGGTGATCGAGGCGGCGGCGACGAAGCCGTACGGCTTCATGCCGTTCATGCCGGGTCCGGGGATCGGCGGCCATTGCATTCCTCTGGACCCGCACTATTTATCCTGGAAGCTGAAGGCGTTGAATTACAACGCCCGGTTCATCCAGCTCGCCGGTGAGATCAACAGCGAGATGCCCCAATATTGGGTGAACAAGGTTCAGGATGCGTTGAACGAGGCGGGCAAGCCGGTGAAGGGAAGCCGGGTGTTGGTGCTGGGGGTGGCGTACAAACGGGATGTCGACGACACCCGGGAGTCGCCGGCGCTGGACATCATCGAGATGTTGCGGGCGAAAGGGGCGGACGTCCGCTATCATGATCCTTACGTGCCGGGCGTCTCTCATCACGGCTTCGAGATGACGTCGGAGCCGGATTTGGATCGGGCTCTGGCGGAGGCCGATTGTGTGGTGATCGCGACGGATCACAGCGACTACGATTGGGGGGAGGTCGCCCGACGGGCTGCGCTGATCGTGGATACGCGATTTGTCCTGCCCCGCAGCTCGGGGTAGCCCTTGAGATGAGGGGATCGAACACGTTTCATGAGCGGAGGTAAGATGGGGTTTCTGGATCGATTGCGGCGGAGGAGCAGGGATCGGAAGGTTTTCGTGATCGGCCTGGATTGTGCCGCGCCGGAGCTGGTCTTCGACCGCTGGCGGGATGATCTGCCCAATCTGCGCTTCCTGGCCGAGAACGGCCTGTGGGGCGATCTGGACTCGTGTATACCGGCCATCACCGTGCCCGCGTGGACCTGTATGTTATCGGGGTGGGACCCGGGGGAGCTGGGCGTTTATGGCTTCCGTAACCGGGCCAACCACAGCTACGATAAGATGTTCATCGCCACCAACAACGTCGTGCGGGCGAAACGGGTATGGGATTACCTGTCCGAGGCGGGGAAGACCTCCGTGGTGATCGGCGTGCCGCAGACCTATCCGGTGAGGCCGTTGAATGGATATCTGATCTCGGGGTTTCTGACGCCGGGGATTCAGAGCGATTTCACCTATCCGGCCGAGCTGAAATATGAGGTGCTCTCGATCGCCCCGGATTATGACGTGGATGTGCCGCAGTTCCGCACAGATGACAAGGACAATCTCCTGAAGCAGATCTGGGACATGACGGAGAAGCGGTTCCGGGTGGTGGATCACCTGTTGACCAGCAAGCCGTGGGATTTCTTCATGGTGATGGAGATCGGGGTGGATCGGATCCATCACGGGTTCTGGAGCTATCATGATCCCCAGCACCGCCGGTACGAGCCCGGAAACCGCTACGAGCATGCGATTCGGGACTATTACGTGTATATCGATCGCAAGATCGGTGAGTGGCTGGACAAGATCGATCGGGACACGGTAGTGCTGGTCGTCTCCGATCACGGCGCCAAGCGCATGGACGGCGGGATCTGCATCAACGAATGGCTGTGGAGGGAGGGGTATCTGGCGTTCAAGCAGGATCCGGAGCCGGGGAAGCTCGTGCGCTTTGAGGATCTGGAGGTTGATTGGTCGCGGACCAGGGCATGGGGGAGCGGTGGATATTACGGCCGGGTGTTCCTGAACGTGCGCGACCGAGAGCCGCAGGGGGTGATCCCGCCGGAGGAGTATGAGGACTTTCGCAACGAGCTGGCCGAGAAGATTCGGGCTATCCCGGGGCCGGACGGGAGCGATATCGGCACCCGGGTCTTCAAGCCGCAGGAGATCTATCGGGCGGTGAACGGCGTGGCGCCCGATCTGATGGTCTACTTCGGCGATCTGCTGTGGCGCTCGGTGGGATCGCTGGGGCATGGGGATATCTACACGTTTGAGAACGATACGGGGCCGGATGATTGCAACCATGCCCAGAACGGGATGTTCATCCTGTACGATCCACGAGACAGGCGGAATCATCAGCGAGTGCAGGGGGCCCGGCTGTATGACGTCGCCCCGACGGTGCTGAGGTTGATGGGGGTGCAGGGGCCGGATAGCGGTAATGGTCGGCCCCTGGTTTAGCGTGCCTCGGACGAACGGCCCCCGAGCTGGTGTCGAGCGGTGATGGGCGCTTGAGGGAGGGGAGTTCTGTGTTGCCTGATGAGGAGGTCCTTTACACGGCGCTTCGCCTGGCCCTGACGGAGCGGGCGGATCTCGTGCCCTGGTCATCGTTCGGCCCCGAGCATTACGAGCGATTGCTGACCATGGCGAGAGAGGAGGGCGTGGCACCGCTCCTGTACTGGTCGTTGAGGGAGTCCGGCTATCTGGATCGTTGGCCGGAGGATCTACAATGGGGGCTTGCCCGGCGGCATTATGCCACGGCCGCTCACAACACCCTGATCTATCAGGAGCTGGAGCGCATCGCCTCCGCCTTTCAGGATGAGCTGTCGGCGGATGACCAGGCCCTGACGGCGGACGGCAGGCTCCCCATCGTGGTGCTGAAAGGGGCGGCGCTGGCGTCCACCGTGTATCCCTCCGTGGCCCTTCGTCCCCTGAGCGATCTGGATTTGCTGGTCCCGCGTGCTTTCATGGATGCGGCCATGCGGGCGATGCGATCTCTGGGGTACGAGGAGCGGATCCCGGAGGTGAGTTCCGGGATCAGTCGGCTCATCGGGCACCATGTGCGTCTGCAGGGGGGGGCTCAGGAGAACGTCGTTGTCGAGCTGCATTGGAATCTGGTAGCGGGCGACGCGGACTGGCGCACTCCACCTCTGGATTGGTTTTGGGAGCAGGTAGAGCCCCTGCCAACAGAGGCGTTGAAGGCAGAGTGCGTTGGGGAGACGGACGCGGATCGTGTGTGTGTGTACATGTTGACCCCTACGGCTCACCTGCTCTATCTGTCCGCACACCTGATGTTGCAGCATGGAGGGGCTCAGGCTTATCTGCTCTGGCTGTACGATCTTCACCTGCTGGTGAGTCGATGTGGGGGGCGTTTGGACTGGGATCTGCTGGCGCGACAGGCCCGGGCGTTTCAGTGGACGGCCGCGCTTCGTGCGGCGCTTCAGAGGACGTCGGAGAGCTTGGGAACGCCCTTGCCTGAGGGATTCCTCGATCGCCTGGCTGAGGACCAGGAGGCGGATTCCGAATATCTGGTGCGGCGAAAGGCGTCGTCTTTGCAGACGAGGGCTACCCGCTTGTGGGCCAATCTGTTCTCGTTGGATCGACAAGCGCGCTGGCGCCTGATTCGGGGTGTGCTTTGGCCGGACCCGACGTTTATGCGTTGGCGGTATCGTCCGCGTCCTGATTGGTTGTGGCCCTTATACTATCCGTACCGTTGGTTCGATATCGCGCGCGAGGGTTTGGTGACGTTACATAAGATGATTCGGCCCTCGCGATGATCCTCCCCCATGATCCCGTGATCGTTGGCCATGGCCTCTGCATCCCTTCTGCTCCTCCATGTGATGAGAAGTTGCCTGTATGAGCCTTCTCACGCTATAATCCCGGACCGCAGCCGTCGGGGTGGCGTCATGGATAAGCATGACGACGGGGTGCGTGGGGGGCTTTTGTCCCTGGCCCTGTGACCGCAATTCAGTGCGACGTTACCATCGGAGTCTATCGGGAGGAAAAGGCGGAATATGGATGTAGACGTTGCTGTGATCGGGGCATCTTCCGCTGGACTGTACGCGGCAGAGCGGTTGGCCCGGGCAGGATGGCGAGTGGGAGTTTTCGAGAGGAGGGAGGGGATCGTACCTCCTCGTCGTACGCTGATCGTGACTCCGCAGTGGTCTCACCTCTTCACCCAGGTTCCCGAGACGGCGGTCCTTCACCAAGTCCAGGTGATGGCCGTGGCCACCTCGGGCGCGGTCGTCCGGATCACGCTGCGGGAGCCGGATCTGATCATCGAGCGACGGCAGTTTGCGCAGGCGCTGGCTCGAAGAGCGCAGGAGGCAGGAGCGGACCTCCATTACGGCCACCGTTTTATGGCCTTCGATGTGGGTTCAAAGGGAGTGGCCTTATGTTTGCGCACGGCTGACGGGCGGGAGAGAACGGTGCATGCCCGGGCGGTCATCGGTGCGGATGGCCCGTTCAGCGACGTCGCCGCGGCGGCGGGGATCAAGCGTCCCCCCGTCGTGCCGATCCTGCAGGCGGAGATCCCGTTGCCGTCGGGATGGGATCCATCCGTGACGAAGGTCTGGTTTGATGCTCAGGACACCCGTTTCTTCTACTGGCTGATCCCGGAGTCGTCGGAGCGGGGGGTTTTGGGGCTGGTTGGGGACCATAAGGTCGAGACGAGGGATCTGCTGGCGCGTTTCCTGGACCGACATGATCTGGAGCCGCTGGCCTATCAGGGCGGGCTGGTCGCCATGCACCATCCACGTCTGCGGCCGTGGGGACGTGTGGGGAATGCGCCGGTTTTGCTGGTGGGCGATGCGGCCGGCCAGGTGAAGGTCACCACGGTGGGGGGCACCGTTACCGGCCTGTGGGGGGCGGAGGCCGCCGTGCGCTCTCTGTTGCGGGGGACCTCCTATGCCCGGGAGCTGCGCGCGCTCAAGCGGGAATTGGACCTGCACTGGCTGCTTCGGGTGCTGCTCGACCGCATGGATAACGTCGTCTATGATCGCCTGGTGAGATGTATCACGCCCCCTGTGCAGCGGCTTTTGGAGCGGTATACCCGGGATGAGCTGACGAAGACCTTCTGGCGGTTATTGGTGTTCCAGCCTCGGCTGTCCCTGATCGGATTGCAGATGCTGCTTCGGTTGGCGAGCACGCGCTCGCGAAGGGCCCCGGAGCCCTATTCGATGGGGGATCTGCCGGTTCGTGACTCGGGCGGATGAGATGGTATATTCGCCATCCATTGGGTTGGATGATACGGAGGGCTGGGAGATGATCCCGGCCCTTTTCAATGTGTGTCGATGGAGTGGAACGAGGTGCTCCTGGGGGGATTCCTCTTCCGTGCGTCGCGAAGCACGCCTGCCCCCAGCGCCACAAGCCCGCTGCCTACGAGCAGGAGGGTGGTCGGTTCGGGGATGATGGGAGGGGCGACGTCAAACCCTTGCCAAATGGAAATGTCACTATAACAGTCAGCATAGATAGTTACGGTTTCACCCTCGATGATGGGACGGTTTAGAGGTATTGAGAATGTGCCGTCTGAGTGTACCACGGAGTAGCCCAATAGCGTTCCGCCCTGACCCTGTCCTTCAAAGGCGAAGATTACCCAATTGGCACACTCCTTGACGCACGGCACGGTGCCGTTAATTGTGCGAGCTCCTGCTATAAGTCCTGGAGGAGATAGGTCTAATAGGTGTACTGAATTAGGAGGACATGTTGGGTTGGCGTATATGGTTTGTGAGGTTCCCAGCATGAGAAAGAGGAAAATAACGAGGAATTGAGCCGCCGTTCGTCGCATGGCAGACTCCTTCCGTGGCGGAGCTAACGCCACAGGCGGCGCAGCGCCAGCAGACCCAGGCCAGAACCTACGAGTATAAGGGTAGTTGGTTCGGGGATGATGGGAGGAGGAATGTGAAAGGTGTCCCAGACATAAGCCCCGTCGCGGCATTCGGCGAAGACGGTCATGGTTTCATCTTCGGCCAGAGGGCGGTTCAGGGTGACCGAGAAAGAGCCGTCTGGATTCACTAAGGAACTGCCTAGCAGCACTCCCTCTGGCCCCGTCCCTGCGTAGATGTAGACGGGCAGTCCGGCGCAGGCCTGATCCAGCGTACCTTGAAACTCGGTCATCCCTGCGGCGGGGAAACGAGGGTAATCGCTTGGGAGGGGCCACGGATTGCTCTACCCAAAGGCGGGCGTGCTGAGGAGAAGGACGAAGAATATCGCGGCGGCGATCGTTCTGCCCATCATGTTGGCACTCCTTCTGTATCGCTGCACAAAAATCATACATCGGGAGTGTGAGAGACGCAAGCCTGTGGATCGACTCGCCGCCAGGAGCCATATCTGCCATTCGTGCAGCCTTGCCTCGTGTTACTTTTCGAACCGAGCCTCCACTTGCACCAGATATCGGGCTACGTCCTCCGCAGATACTGGGGTACTTACCCTAAACGGTGATGTTCCACCTGGTTCCACTTTGTCGAGCTCCATGAAACCGCTCGCCACATCCAGCAACTTCCCGTCCTCGTCGTACATGCTAACAACCAGATTCACATAATCCAGTACGTGTTCCTCATCAACGTTGCGCAACTCACCAACTATCTGAAAGTGGTCGAAGATGTTCTTGGACGCAGTCCATTGGATGATCTCCACGCCATCTGTGCTCTCCAGCTCATATGGGATTCCAAGGTTGTCCTTTAGTTCCTCGCCTTCTTCTGCCATTTCGCTTACGGTGATAGAAATGGGCTTAGTTGTCGTGATCATCTCGATGGTGGCGGTGACGGTGTTGGCCAGGCCGATTTGCAGGTTGAGGTCGAGTACCAGCGGAAGGGTGACAGTTTGAGTCGTGGTCGGGCCGATGGGGACAGAGAGGGTGACGGATACGGGTATTTGCTGTTGGATATTGATGAGCAGTGGTTGGATTTGGGCGATGATGGGCTCGGCCGGGGTATCGCCCTCCTGGCCGGACACAGCCAGGGCGAGGGTGCCAAGTAGCAGGACGGTTATGGCGATGGTGAGGATCATGCGTCGCATGGGCTTACTCCTGTTCATTTCTTGGGTGGCCTGAACCCGGCCTCCTCGGCTTCTTCCTCTGTGCAGAACCAGCGGTCCCCTTCTTCTGGCCTGATTTTCGTTCTGCTATACCAGCGGCTGGCGGGTGTGTGATAGATCTTCGTCTCGGATCTTGGATTCACGTTGCCTTTGATGTCGCACGATGGGTCCGGTTGGGTGATGCATCCCCCGGGACATGCGGCCGGCTGGGTCTCGGATATAGCTTTGGTCTTGTGGGGGCTCGTCTTCGTGATAGCGGCTGTGGTGTTGGTCAGGGTAATCCGCAGGTTGAGCTCGAGCGTCACGGGCAATGTGATGGTTCGCGTGGCGGATGGTCCGATTGGCACGAACATAGCGAGGGATATGGGAATCCGTTGCTGGATGTTCGCCTGCAGTGGTCTTATGCGAGCGATGCCCGGTTGGAGCGATGTGCTGGCGTCTTGGCCGAACACAGCCATGGTGAGGGTGCCGACCAGGAGGATGGCTATCGTGATGGCGGCAGCTGCGTAGCGCATGAGCTGATCATCCCCTTTGCGATGGGGCGTGGGTTATCCTTGAGGCTCCAGCGGAAGAGAGGAAATGCGATCGTTGGTGTGTCGAAGTCTCGCCGGCTGCTCCTGGATTCCCGTAGGGGCTCGCCGAGGCCCTGGCTCATTCGACATGGCGTCCCTCATTCCACCAGCCGCCATGTCACTAGATGTTGTGGTTGGAATGTGGGGTGAGTGATAGGGGTAAAATATAAGGCGCCCCTGGAGGGACTCGAACCCCCGACGACAGGGCTTAGGAAGCCCTCGCTCTGTCCAACTGAGCTACAGGGGCAGTGCACAAAGTGTACCACAATCGGCCGATTTCGGCAAAGTGCCACCTCTGGGGTAGGTATCCGCGAAACCGTGATTGGGTCTGAAAGTTGAAAAAATTGGCGGGGTCGATAGCATACCCATATCCATCTCCAACCAAGGAGGGATGCTATGGACCCCACCCAGGTATTCTGCCCCAACGAGGCCTGTCCG
>JAJRVX010000300.1:0-6728 GCA_024277095.1 Chloroflexota bacterium | reverse complement strand
TTGCTCCGCCTGGCAGGCTGGCAATCCATCCCGGACGCCTTCCGTCATTATCGCGCCTCCCTCAAGGAGT
The DNA here is from genome assembly GCA_024277095.1 of Chloroflexota bacterium. GTDB lineage: Bacteria > Chloroflexota > Anaerolineae > DUEN01 > DUEN01 > DUEN01. Next base: position 6,658 of record JAJRVX010000300.1, on the reverse strand, counting down.
CCCTTCAGCTCATAGGCTTGCTGCCTGCCCCAACTTGACTTTGAAAAGACCCTGGTGAGCGAGGCCCTCGCTTGCTATCTTCTCTCCTCAAGAGCGGGCGCCCACGTCGGCTCGATGGGGATGATGTACTCGGCGGTCGCCTGAGAGAGATCCGCATATACGCCACGCATCTCCGGGGGCAGCAGTTCGGCGATCCGATACATCGCCTCGTCCGTCATCCGCCGCATCGTCTCCCGGTCCACCCGCCTGGAGGCCGGCCAGCGGAACTTGAACGGCCGGCCGATTTTGACGTGAATGGGCGTGCGACGCAGCCGGCGGATGTTCTCGGAGAAGTCGGTCGCCCCGGTTACCCCCACCGGCACGATGATCGGGTCATGGCGACGGGCGAAGAAGACGGCTCCGGACTTCCCCTGCTGAAGCTTCCCCGTCCGGCTGCGCGTCCCCTCCGGGGCGATGATCAACGCCTGCCCGGCCGCCAACAGCCGATCCGCCCAGCGCATGGCCGTCATGTCCAGTTCCCCACGACGGATCGGGATCACCCGATACCACTTCATGAGCTTCCCCACCACCGGCCACTCGAACGCCTCCGCCTTGCCGATGGGCACCGCATACCGCGGCACGTTCGCCACCAGTACCACCGGGTCCAAAAAGTGCACGTGATTGAGGATCAGGATCAGCGGACCGGTCGGGGGGATGTTCTCCACCCCCTCCACGGTGACACGCGTGAAGAGCCAGAGCAGAAAGTGCAACACAGGGTCCCAGATCCGACGCCCCAGCGGCACCCGAAACGAGGGCTGCGCCCGTTTCCGGCCGGCATCCTGCTCATTTACCGTCGTGGTCATCCCACGCCTCCACCAACTTCATCACGTGCTCCAACGTCTCCTCCACATCCATATCCGTAGAATCCACAATGATCGCGTCGGGCGCAGGGCGCAACGGAGCCGTGGCCCGATGCGAATCGATCTCGTCTCGACGACGCATGGACGCCAATACCTCCTCGTAGTCAGCAGGCCGACCGCGAGCCCGCAGCTCCTCACAGCGTCGCCGTACCCGCTCCTCCAGCGAGGCGTCCAGGTAGATCTTGAGATCGGCGTGAGGCAGCACCACGGTGCCGATGTCCCGCCCCACCATCACCACGCGGCCATTGGCGGCGATCCGGCGCTGCTGCGCCGTCAACGCGGCTCGCACGCCCGGGTAGGCCGAGACCGGGGACACCCAGGTGTCCACCTCCGGCCGACGCAGGTCCCAGGTCACGTCCTGGCCGTCCAACAACACGGTATACTGCCGCCCGTCCGCCACCGTGGGAGGCACCACGTCGATATGCACCTCCTCCGCCAGCCGGGTCACGGCGGCCTCATCCCCGGGATCGATGCCACGACGCAGGGCCGCCCACGTCACCGCCCGGTACATCACGCCCGTATCGAAATAGAGATATCCCAACGCCTGAGCCAACCGCTGGCCCAACGTGCTCTTACCCGAGGCCGCCGGGCCGTCGATCGCGATCACGGAGGGCCGCGTCATCGCCTCTTCCTCCCCCGTCTCCGTCGCGCCGCCGGCGACGCATGCTCCTTCCGACCCCCCTGACGCGGGGCGACGCGCGCCCCTCGACGGGCCTGAAGCAACCGCAGCTCGTGAGCGGTCAAAGGGCGGGACTCCCCGGGCGGCAACTTCCCCAGCCGCAACGGGCCCAGGCCGACGCGAATCAATCGCACAACCGGATGGCCGATCGCGCTCAACATGCGACGAATCTCCCGTTTCCTCCCCTCGCGCAGCGTGATGCGCAACCACGTCGTCGGTCCAGCCTCCCGGGGCATCGTGTCATGCCACCAATTCCCCACCAGCTCACGAGGCCAACCCTGCACCACCTCCACCCGAGCCGGTCTCGTCCACCCATCCTCCAGCTCCACCCCGCGCCGCAGCTTCCACAACGCACGGGCCGGCGGCTGTCCACGCACCAACACGAGATACGTCTTGGCGTGCTCATAACGCGGGTGCATCAGCCGGTTAGCCAGATCGCCGTCATTGGTCAGCAACATCAGCCCCTCGCTGGCCATATCCAGGCGGCCGACGGGGAATAACCGCTCCGAGCTATCCACCAGATCGCCCAGATCGGGGCGGCCGCGCGGGTCCTCCATCACACTCAGATAGCCCGCCGGCTTATGCAGCAGAAGATAGCGAGGCGTCTCGCGAGGACGTATCGGCTCCCCATCCACCAGGATGCGATCGCGTGATGGATCCACCTTGGTGCCCAGCTCGGTCACCACGGCGCCATTCACGGTCACCCGGCCCTGTCGAATCAGGTCCTCGCACGCCCGTCGAGAGGCCACGCCCGCGTGTGCCAGGACCTTCTGCAAACGCTCAAGCGGCATATTCAAGGCTCCTGCCAGCGCAATGGGACCTCCGCGATGACGCGCGGCCCCACGCGAAAGATGGCCCGGCCGGCTCGCTCGCCCGGCACATCGGCGTCGAGCACACGCACAACGCGCACCAACGGCCACTGCCAGCGAGGGAGGAATACCTCCGGCGTCGTATCGGCGCGCAGCTCCCGCACCCGGCCATCGGGCCAGTGTACCCGGTTTAGACCGCTCTGCGACAACGCCAGCCTCCGCCACCCATAATAGGTGAAGTAGTGATCCAGGAGCGCCCGGCTATCCGCATACCGATCCCGGCTGCCCAGGACGATGGAGATCGCCCGGCCTCCCTCCCGGGTTGCGGATGCGACCAGGCACTGCCCTGCGGCATCCGTCGTCCCCGTCTTCACGCCATCCGCCCCGGGATAGGTGGTGAGCAGCTCGTTCCGATTGATCAACAACCGGCCCGCCACCTGCTTCTGCGGCGTGGCCACGATCTGGGCGAACAGATCGTTCTCCAATCCCGCCCGGGCGATGGCCAACAGATCCGCGGCGCTGGCCAGATGATCGGGGGCATCCAGGCCATGTGGGTTGACGAAATGGGTATGGGAGAGTCCCATCTCGGCCGCCTTCTGATTCATCAACGCCACAAAAGCCTCCGGGGAGCCCCCCACGTGATAGGCCAGGGCCATCGCCGCATCGTTGCCGGACACCATCAACAGCCCATACAGCAGATCCTCAACGGTCAGCTGCTCGCCCGCCCGCAATCCCATGCTGGCGTTCCCGATCAATGCCTCGGCGGGCACGGTCACGACCTCGTCCGGCCGGACGCGCTCCAACGTCACCAGGGCCGTCATCATCTTCGTCGTGCTGGCCGGGGGTAACGGCTGGTCGGCGTTGTAGCTCAACAGGACCTCGCCCGTCCGGGCGTCAGCCAGCAACGCCGCCCTCGCCGTGATCGGGGGCATACGCTGAGAGGCCACCAGGTCCCGCACCTGGTCGGGGTACAGCCGCCAGCTCGGTGGCGTCCCCCCGCTGGTCAATACCGGCGGGCCGAAGCCGACCAGCGCCCACACCACGCAGAGCGCCAGCCAGAGCAGCGGGCGAACGCCTTGACGCCGACCACCGGCGGCGGTAAAATACGTCCGAACGTGTGGAGGGGAGGAATCGCTCATGCCAATGTACGAGTATTACTGTGAAGGTTGTCAGAAAACGTTCGAGGTGTTACGATCCTTCAGCCAGGCCGATGAACCGGTCGCGTGTCCGTCCTGCCATGAGATGACCATACGGCGGGTGATCTCCCGCTTCGCCGCGATCAGCCAGGACGGCTCCGGCGGGAGCCGCGTGATCGCCGGCTCCGGGAACGGATGCAGCGCGTGCACCTCCCACGCCTGCAGCACCTGCGGCGTGCGCTGATCCACGCCGCGTACACGATCTGAAAGGCCCTCGCGAGGAAGCCGGGGGCCCGGCCATCAGCAAGAGAGACGGTCACGGGAGCCTTCCCGTGACCGTCTTCGTTGTCCGCTGATCACACCTCATCACGAAGGATCTCTCACCCGATGGATTCGCCCTGTACGCCACCCGGACCGCCCCACACGATCGGGTACATCCTGAGCAGCCCGATCTCCCATGCCCATCCGGGCGCTACCATCCCAGAGCGCGCAAAAGCGTCAATCCCAAACGAAAACGGGATCGTCCCCTCCGCTGTCCCCGCATCCCGTCGGATCACTCCGACGGAACGGCTTCTACGGCAGACGGCGTGGGCACGATCGTGATCTCGAATACCTGACCACGCCCCGGCCCTCCCATAGCCCCCCCGACTTCCACACGCAGATAGTAGCGAGTGCGCAGCGGGAGCGCCGTCAACCGATCGAACCGCACGATGGCGATCTCATCCGGCTCGATCTGATCCAGAAACGCGGTGGACTCCAACAGCAGGACCGGGTGATCCTCCGGAGCGTCCCCGTCAAACAGGCGGGCCGTAACCGGGATATGTCGAGCGACGCGAGATCCGATATTCTGAACGGCCACCATCAGGGTCACCCCTCGGCCGGCGACCAACTCAAGATGGTCCAACGGTGGGTCAAAGTCGACGGCCAAGAGCGCCACACCCTGAGAAGGCGCCACAGGCGTCGCCATGGCCTGGGATACGGAATCGGGCAGCGGGTGCTGATTCACCTGAACGTTCGATTGGCACCCGATCATCAACAGGGCCACGACGATCAGCACACCTACGTCACGACGCGCCCACATCCTCTTGCTCTTATAAAGTGTCATGGTGCGCGGCATGATACTGTACCCACCCAGGTTTGTCAAATGCGGCGACGATTCCCCTCAAGCTGCATGAATGGCGCCTCCTCATGAATCGCCCCTGCCTCGGCAACACCCATAAGGGAGACCGCCGGAGCGGGAGAATGGCCTTTTCCGGCGGGGCGAAGCGCCGCCGTGCCCCTATCCCTGCACGAGCACCTTCAGAACGCCCGGCCGGGCGGCGTGCTCAAAGGCGGCCTCCCCCTCCTCCAACGGATAGCACGCTTCCACCAGATCGGCCACAGGCACCAAACCGCTGGCCAGTAGCCGCAACGCCGGAGGGAAGGGCCCGCATCGGGATCCCACCAGCGTGATCTCGTCGACGACCAACCCGGTGAAGTCCGCCTCCAGGCTGCCGCGATACGTGCTCTTGAGCACCAGGGTGCCTCGCGGCCGCACCATGCGCCGGGCGGCTGCGAACCCCGTCGGACTGCCCGTCACCTCCACCACCATGTCCGCCCAGGCCTCCGGATACGCGCCATCCCCCCGGGCGTCGATCCCCAGCGCACGGAGGCGGTCCAGCTTGCCCTCATGCCGTCCCCAGACCACCAGCTCGCACCCCGTCAATCGCAGCACCCGGGCGATCAGTTGGCCCAACCGCCCCGCCCCCAGGACCGCCACCCGATCGGTGGGGCGCACGTGTACCTGCTCCAGGATCTGCAGCGCGGCCGCCAGCGGCTCGGTGAAGACGGCCGCCTCGTCCGGGACGTGATCCGGCACAGGGTGCAGATTCGCCAGCGGCAGGCACAGGAACTCGGCGAAGGCCCCATCCCGCCGGTCGATGCCCAGGGTCGTGCGGTTGGGACAATGGGTCGGCCGGCCGGCCCGACAGGTCGGGCACTCGCCACAGGCCGCGTTGATCTCGCCCACCACGCGCCGCCCCACCCATGCGGCATCCGGCGCCTCCTCCACCACGCCCACGAACTCGTGGCCGGGGACGCCCCGAAAGCCCATATATCCCCGCGTGATCTCCAGATCGGTGCCGCAGATGCCCGCCATCCGCACCCGCACCAGCGCCTCGCCCGGCGGCAGCTCGGGCTGTGGATAGTCCGTCCGGTATCGCAACCGTTCGCCGTCGAACACCAACGCCCGCATGAGGCCACCTCCTCTCCGCCAAAAGGAAACGAGCGCGGGCACCCCGCGCTCGCTCGATAATAGCTGTCCCGCCGATCACGCCGTCGCCGGCTGCCCTCCTCGCAGCCGCGCAAACAGCCGGCGGATATCCCCCTTCTCCCACACGACCAACAGGGGCACCGCGTTGAAGATGGAGGAATAAGTACCGCTGATCAATCCCACCAGCATGGTGGCGATGAACTGCTTGATCGTCGAGCCGCCGAACAGGAGAAGGGCGATCATGATGAAGATCGCGTTCAACTGCGTGGCCAGGGAGCGATGGATCGTCTCCAACAAGCTCCGATTCACCACCGTCTCGAACGGCTCCCCTCGCCGCTTGGGCACGTTCTCCCGGATGCGATCGAACACGACGATGGTATCCTGCACCGAGAAGCCGATCACCGTCAGCAACGCCGTGAGGAAGAGCGCGTCCACCTCCCATCCCAGGAAGATGCCCGCGATGGAGAACAGGCCGGTGGTCACCAGGATGTCATGGATCATGGCGATGATCGCGCACACCCCAAAGCGGAAGGGATGAGGCACCTTGCGGAAGGCGAAGATGATGAACCCCAGGATCGCGATCGCGGCGGCGAACACGGCCACCGTCGCAGCCCGGGTGACCTCCCGGCCGATCGCCGGGCCGACGGAGCGGAACTGACGCTCCTCGGCCGGGCCGAACCGCTTCTCCAGCGCCTGGCGCAACGCCACCTTGGTCTCGTTATCGATCGGCTTCAGCCGGATGACCACGGTGCGCCCATCGCCAACCGTCTGCACCACCGTATCGGTGAGCCCATGATCGACGAACACATCCCGAACGGCGGACGGCTGCACCGGCTCCTGGAACTGCAACTCCCAGAAGGAGCCCCCCGTGAAGTCGATGCTCA
>JAJRVX010000299.1:0-3455 GCA_024277095.1 Chloroflexota bacterium | reverse complement strand
GTGCGGGGCGAGGTCCCCGACGACGAGGACTACCTGGTGCCCATCGGCGTGTCCGATGTGACGCGAGAGGGGCGGGACGTGACCATCGTCTCGTACTCCAAGATGCTGCACATCTCCCTCGAGGCGGCCGAGCGGCTGGCGCAGGAGGGGATAGAAGCCGAGGTGATCGATCTGCGATCGCTCCGCCCGCTGGATACGCGCCCTATCATCGAGTCCGTGCAGAGGACGAACCGGGTGGTGGTCGTCGAGGAGGGCTGGCGCTCCTACGGCGTGGGGGCCGAGATCGCCAGCCGGGTGATGGAGCTGGCCTTCGACTCCCTCGATGCGCCGGTGCGTCGCGTCGCCCAGGCGGAGGTGCCGTTGCCCTATAACCGTCGGCTCGAGCAGATGGCGCTCCCCCAGGTCGACGATGTGGTGCGCGCCGTGAAGGATGTTCTGTATCTGTGAGGAGGAGGCGTTGTCGTGGCTGAAGTGATCACCATGCCCAAGTTAGGCTTTGATATGGCGGAAGGCACCTTGATCGAGTGGGTCAAAGGGGAGGGGGACGAGGTCGGAGAGGACGACGTCATCGCCATCATCGAGACGGATAAAGCCAGCGTGGAGGTCCCCGCGCTTCGCTCCGGGGTGCTGCGCGCGCTGCTGGTGGAGGAGGGGCAGACGGTCCCCGTCGGGCAGCCCATCGCGATCATTGGCGCCGCCGATGAGGAGATCGATCTGGAGGCGCTGGGGGTGACGGAGGCGGCCCCGGAGGCGGAGGCGGGGGAGGTGGAGGAGGCGGTTGCGCCGCCGCCCGAGGCGCCTCCCGCGGTCGAGCGCGGCCGGCTGGCCGTATCCCCGGTCGCGCGGCGCATGGCCGAGGAGCTGGGCATCGACCTGACCCGGGTGCGGGGGACCGGCCCCGACGGCCGCATCATCAAGCGGGACATCGAGGCCTACCTGCGGGAGATGGAGAAAGCGCCGGAGAAGGCGCCGCCGCCCATCCCCACGCCCTCACACGCGCCCGCGCCCGAGGGGATCCAGGTCGAGCCGATGACGCCGATGCGGGAGACGATCGGCCGCCGCATGGTCGAGAGCAAACAACAGGCGCCTCACTTCTACATCACCTACGAGATCGACATGGAGGCGGCCATGGCCCTACGGCAGGAGTTGAATGCGCTCCTGTCGGAGGACGAGCGCATCTCCGTGAACGATCTCGTCATCAAGGCCGCGGCCATCGCGCTGCGGGAGTTTCCCAGGCTGAACGCCTCCTTCGCCGGAGATGAGATCCACATCCATGAGCAGGTGAACATCGGCATCGCCGTGGCCCGTGAGGTGGGCCTGGTGACGGCGGTCATCCGGGACTGCGACCGGAAGCCGCTGGCGCAGATCGCCCGCGAGGCCCGCGAGCTCGTCCGACGGGTGCGGGAGGGCCGCATGCGCCCCGACGACATGGTGGGCAGCACCTTCACCATCAGCAACCTGGGCATGTTCGGCGTGGAGGAGTTCGCCGCCATCATCAACCCGCCCCAGGCGGCCATCCTGGCCGTGGGGGCCGTGCGCCGCGTGCCCGTCGTCACCGAGGATGGGGAACTGGCCGTGGGCGCCCGGATGAAGGCTACCATCTCGGCCGACCATCGCGTGACGGACGGCGCCGAGGCGGCGCGGTTCATGCAGGCCTTCAAGCGGGCGCTGGAGGAACCGCTGCGTCTCGTCCTGTAAGACTTCGCCATTCGCCACTCGCCATTTGCCACATCTCACCCACGGAGGATATGGACCATGCGCATTCTGTACATCGACATCGACACATTGCGTCCGGACCACCTGGGCTGCTACGGCTATCACCGTAACACCAGCCCCAACATCGATGCCCTGGCCGAGCGGGCCGTCCGATTCGACAATTGCTATGTCACCGATGCGCCGTGTCTGCCATCGCGCGCCGCCCTGTGGAGCGGTCGATGCGGCTTCCACACCGGCGTCGTCGGTCACGGGGGCACCGCGGCCGACCCGTTCATCGAGGGGCCCACGCGGGGCTTCCGTGACATCTTCTGGGCGACCTGCTGGATGACCGCGCTGCGCCGGGCGGGCTTTCGCGCCGTCACCGTCAGCCCCTTCGGCGAACGTCACGGCGCCTGGCACTGGTACGCGGGCTTCAGCGAGATCTACAACCCGGGCAAAGGCGGGATGGAGATCGCGGACGACGTGACCCCCATCGCGCTGGATTGGATCCGGCGCAACGCCCGTGACGACAACTGGTTCCTGCATATCAACTACTGGGATCCGCACACGCCCTATCGAACGCCGGAGGCGTTCGGCAATCCGTTCCAGGACGATCCGCTGCCGGATTGGCTGACGGAGGAGGTGCGTCAGCGCTCATGGGAGGGATTCGGTCCGCATAGCGCCCAAGAGCCTCATGGCTGGGGTGGCGAGACATTCTACCAGAACTATCCCCGGATCCCCGCGCAATTGGACTCCATGGAGGCCGTGCGTCGCTGGATCGATGGATATGACGTGGGCATCCGCTACGCCGATGAGCACGTGGGGCGGATCTTGAACGCGCTGGCCGATGAGGGGGTCCTGGATGAGACGATCATCATGGTCAGCTCCGATCACGGCGAGAACCAGGGCGAGCTGAACGTATGGGGGGACCACCAGACGGCCGATCACATCACCAGCCGGGTGCCGCTGCTCGTGCGCTGGCCGGGGCTGACGGATGAGCCGCGCGTGGATCGGGCGTTGCACTACCATTACGACTGGGCGGCTACGCTCATCGAGTTCGTCGGCGGCCAGGTGCCCGATAACTGGGATGGCCGGCCGTTCACCGCGGCCTTCCGCCAGGGCCGCGAGGAGGGGCGTCCCTACCTGGTCGTCAGCCAGAACGCATGGTCCTGCCAGCGGAGCGTGCGGTTCGACGATTACATCTGCCTGCGCACCTACCACGATGGGTACAAGCAGCTGGAGCCGGTCATGTTGTTCGACCTGGCGAACGATCCCCACGAGCAGCACGATCTGGCGGCCGAGCGGCCGGACCTGGTCGATCGGGCCATGGGGATGCTGGCCGAGTGGCATCACGAGATGGCGGCCACCAGCCGTCATAACGTGGACCCGATGATGACGGTGCTGCGTGAGGGCGGCCCATTCCACACCCGGGGGGAGCTGCCGGCCTATCTGGAGCGGCTGCGGGCCACCGGCCGGGCTCACCACGCGGAGCGACTGGCCGCCCGCCACCCGGACGAGTTATAGGGGTACACCAAGTAAAGTAGGGGGTCCAGCATGCTGGACCCTTTCGCATCAACTTAACAACACGAGCGAGGCCCGCGCCTGTCGCTTTTCCCCTCCACGGGCGGTCACACCTGAAAGGGGAGGCGCGGAGGGGAAACCCCTTGTATCTTGAAGTTGTAGTAGAATATATCATCCTTAGGGATGCGGCAGACCGTTTTCCCCCAGGTACGCCAAGACCGCTGCGGAGCGAAGGTCCC
>JAJRVX010000298.1:0-10596 GCA_024277095.1 Chloroflexota bacterium | reverse complement strand
TGTAACAACGCTCGGATCTGCCATGATTCGCTCCATCGTTACGTGGTGACGGAGTTCATTAAGAACGATGTGCTGGTGGTGGAGACCGGCTGCGGCGCCATCGCCAGCGCCAAGCAGGGGTATATGACCCCTGAGACCGCGCTAGAGCTAGCCGGGCCCGGCCTGCGGGAGGTCTGCGAGGCCATCGGTATCCCGCCGGTATTGCACATGGGCTCTTGCGTGGACAACTCCCGGATCCTCACCGTCCTCTCCCCGATGGCCACCGAGACCGGGCTTGGGGAGGACATCGCCGATATCCCGGCGGTGGGCATGGCGCCGGAGTGGATGAGTGAGAAGGCCCTTGCCATCGCCACCTACTGTGTGGCCTCCGGGGCTTACGTGATCATGGGCGGTGAGGGGCCCGTGCGCGGGAGCGAGGAGGTGACCCGGCTCATCAGCGAGGGCTGGGAGAAGAAGGTCGGCGGCAGGCTGGAATTCGTCCCTGAGGCTGAGGAGATCGTCCGCCGAGCGCTGGCGCATATCGACAAAAAGCGAGCTGCCTTGGGCTTGCCCGAGTATGATCCGTCCCGGTGGGGAAAGAGCGGTGACTGGCGCATGCCGGAACTGCTGGAGCTCCCGTTGGAGGAGCGGATCGAGGCGGTTTACGGGCAAGTGGCTAAGTAAGGGAGGTGGGGGAAAATATGTCCCGATACATTGCGACACGAGCCATCCGTGGGGCCAATGCCCTCGTCGCGGAAGCGGAAGCGCTGCTCCAGAAAGCGATCGCCGAGAAGGGAGGGGATACCCCGGTTGCCTTCCCCAATACGGCTTACTATCTGCCCGTCATCTACGGCATGTTGGGTCAGGAGGTCACCAAGCTGGACGACCTGACGCCGGTGTTGGAGCACGCGAAGAAGCTGCTGCACCCGGTGCCGGACGGGAACCTGTGGACGCCCTATCTGGGGGAGACGCTGGACTCCGGTATGGCGACCCTGCTGGCCATGGAGGCCATCGAGGGGATCCGCTTCGCCCTGGGGGAGCAGCCGGAGCCTTATCCGGGGTTCCAGTTGGCCGGTGGCACCTCCTTTACCAGCCCCGAGTTCGAGAGCGGGGCCGCCGATGGGCATCTCAACGGCCCCATTGACGATATCCAGCTGCGTTCCTGGGGGATCCAGCTGGTGGACGGCCGCATGCCCGGTTTCGCCGCCATCGTCGGCGCGGCCCGGAGCAACAAGGCGGCCGTCGCCCTGGTGCGAGAACTCCAGCAGCGAAACATCCTGGTCTTCCTCTCCGGCAACGTCAATGGGCGCTCCATCATCGACCAGTTGCATGAGGAAGGGGTGGAGATGGGCTACGATACCTATATCGTCCCCTTTGGACGTGATACCATCTCCGCCATCTACGCGCTGGGGTTCGCCACGCGATCGGCGCTGACCTTCGGCGGCCTGAAGCCGGGGCAGTGGCGGGATATCCTTCTCTACAACAAGTTCCGCGTCTTCGCCTTCGTGCTGGCGCTGGGGGAGGTGGACGACCTGAAGTACGCCGCCGCCGCCGGTGCCATCTCCTATGGGTTCCCCACCATCGCGGACACCGTGATCCCGCAGATCCTGCCCACCGGCATCACCCGCTACGAGCACGTCATCTACATGCCCTGGAACGAGATCGACGCGGAGACGGAGGAGGAGCGGGCGGCCCGGCTGGTGCAGCGGGCCATCGAGGTGCGCGGCGTCAAGGTGCGCATCACCGAGGTGCCCATCCCGGTGCCGTACGGCTCCGCCTTTGAGGGCGAGGTGGTGCGCCGCAAGGACATGCGGGTGGAGTTCGGCGGCAAGTACTCGCGAGCGTTCGAGTACCTGCGCATGGCCGACTGGGATGAGGTGGAGGACGGCAAGATCGAGGTCGTCGGCCCGGAGTACACCGAAGCGGATGTGGGCGGCGCGATGGATCTGGGCATCGTGGTGGAGGTGGCCGGCCGCAAGATGCAGAAGGACTTCGAGCCGGTCCTGGAGCGACAGATCCATTACTTCATCAACGGCGCCTCCGGTATCCAGCATATCGGCCAGCGGGATATCACCTGGATCCGCATCAGCAAGGAGGCCGCGGAGAAGGGGTTCTCGCTGCGGCACTTCGGCGACATCCTTTACGCCCGCTTCCACGCTGACTTCGGCGCTATCGTGGACAAGGTCCAGGTGAAGATCCTGACGGATCCGGAGCTGATCCAGACGTGGCTGGCGCGGGCGCGCGAGGCCTATCAGGAGCGCAATGCCCGCCTAGCCGGGATGACCGATGAATCGATCGACACCTTCTATTCGTGTACGCTGTGTCAGTCCTTCGCCCCGAATCATGTCTGCATCATCAGCCCGCAGCGGCTGGGGTTGTGTGGGGCTTACAACTGGCTGGACTGCCGGGCCTCTTATGAGATCAATCCGACCGGTCCCAACCAGCCCATCCCCAAGAAGGAGTGCATCGACCCGGTGAAGGGGTACTTCTCCGGGGTGAACGAGTATGCCCAGCAGGCCTCTCACGGCACGGTGGAGCAGGTGGCCATGTACTCCATCATGGAGAACCCGATGACGGCCTGCGGGTGCTTCGAGTGTATCGTCATGGTGATCCCCGAGGCCAACGGCGTCATGGTCGTCAGCCGAGAGGATCCCAGCATGACCCCCGCCGGCATGACCTTCTCCACCCTGGCGGGTATGGCGGGCGGCGGCCTGCAGACGCCGGGCGTCATGGGCGTGGGGAAGTTCTACCTGACCAGTCCCAAGTTCATCTCCGCCGACGGCGGCTTCAAGCGGGTGGTGTGGATGTCCTCGATCCTGAAGGAGACCATGGCTGAGGAGCTGAAGGCCGTCGCCGAGCGGGAGGGGATGCCGGACCTGATCGACCGCATCGCAGACGAGCGGGTGGCGACCACGGTGGAGGAGCTGCTGCCGTGGTTGGAGCAGCATGATCATCCGGCGTTGACCATGCCGCCGATCTTCTGATCTGGCGGGACGCGTGACCGGAGTGATGAGGCGGCAGGGCAAAGCCTTGCGCGTTTGCCGTCATTCATGGCACACTTTGGGTGATAGGGTTCGGCGGTGAGGGAGTCATACAAGGAGGTCTGATCTTGCCGAAGTATATCACCTGGGTGCTGGTGGCGATCGCGTGGGTTGGGTTGGTGAGCGGAAGCGCCGCCCGAGAGGCCCTGCCGCCCTCTATGTGGATCGTGCGCCTCCACTGCGAGGATGGCTGTGCCTCGCATGTCCGGGAGGTGCGTGCCCGGCTTGAGCCGCGAGAGGGTCCGGGACGCGTGTCCGTCCTCTCGCGCCCGGGCTATCCGGCGGTGCTGCTGGTGGTCGGCGCGGATGATGCGGCCGCCCGCCGGCTCTCGGCGCTTCCTTTCGTGGAGGACGTCCGTCCGGCCGCCCCGGCCCGGCCACAGGAGGGCGCCCTGGGGACGTATCGGATCGCCGGGCAGGTGGTCAGCCAGAGCGGGGCGCCCATCGCCAACGCGTGGGTCTCGGCGACGGAGTTCCGGACCGGATCGCTGGCCAGTGGGCTGTCGGACCCCTCCGGCGCCTTCTCGCTGCAGGTGAGCCTGCCCGGGGACTGGCTGGTGGTCGCACAGCAGCTGTTCGACCACGGCTTCGCCGATCCCGTCTGGGTGCACGTGCCGCCTGAGGTCACGGATGTGCGCCTGGTGGTGAGGGAGAACGATCGTCTCATCACCGGCGTCGTGCGAGATGCTGATGGGAAACCGGTGAGCAACGCCTCGGTGGCGGCGGAGGCGCTGAGGTGCGCGGAGGGGAACATCTACCGGGCCTACACGGACGAGACGGGTAGCTATCAGTTCTCGGTGCCCGCCGGGGAGTATGAGGTCTCCGTGGAGACCCTGCCTCAGCCCCTGGCCCGCCGGGTGGATCTCCGGGAGGCGCAGACGGCGACGCTGAACTTCCAGATGCCCGCCGCGTACCGGGTGACCGGCCGGGTGATTGGGGATGGTGACCAGCCCGTGTGGAAATCCCGGGTGCGGGCGAGGCCCATGAGCGCCTGTCGTGACGTCGATCGTTGGGCGGACCGGGACGAGACGGATGGGGGTGGGAATTATGCCCTTTCCCTGGGGGGCATCTCCTATTGGGTGCGTGCGACGTGGCCCGGGGATGCCATCTACGGGGTGGTAACCACCACCGTCTCGCCACAAGCGGACGTCGCTGGTCTGGACCTGCGGCTGCCTGAGGTATATCCGGTGCGTGGAAACGTGCGCACCCACTCCGGCGGCTCGCTGTCCGGCGCGTTCGACGTGGTCGCGCTGACGCCCGGCGGCGAGGAGGTCGCTCACACGCGGCCGGATAGCTCGGGGGCGTTCACGTTTACGCTCATGGCCGGGCGGTATTCGCTCGCATCTGTGATCCAGGGGTATCCGGATCCGGCGCCGGTCGTGGTCGACGTCGCGGGGCCGGTTACCGACGTGGAGCTGCGGGCGCCGGAGGCCTTCCAGGTGACGGGCCGCGTGCTGGATCGGTCCGGGGGGCCGCTGGCGGGGGCCACGGTCATGGCGCAGCCGGTCGGCACGGGGGAGGCGGAATCCACGCCGCTGAAGAGCGACGCCAGCGGCGCGTACACGCTGACCGTGCCGGCGGGCGTATACGAGCTCCGGGCCGTGGCCGACGTGCCGTTCCCCTCGCAAGTGGTGACGGTGACCCAGGACATATCCGGCATTGACTTCACCTATCCGACGACGTATCGTGTCAGCGGTGTGGTGCGGGATGCCTCTGGTCAGCCGATCACCCAGGGGATGGTGTACTACGTGGTGCCGGGCCGATATTCCGGCCACGAGTACGTGCAAAGCAAACTCATCTACTATGATGGGTCCTTTGCGTTCGATTTGCCGGCGGGCACGTATGAGGTGGAGGTGGAGGCGTGCGGCTATGCGAGCGCCCGGCGCCAAGTGACGGTGCCGCCGGATGCCTCCCTGACGCTGACGCTCGACCCGCTCTCCCAGCGGATACGCGGGCGGGTCACCCTGGTTGGGGGCGCTCCGGCGTGTGGCGTACCCGTGGTCGCCCAGGCTGGGGACGTGTCCTATGAGACCGAGACGCTGGCGGATCGGGTGCACGGCTGGGGCGCGGGCGCGTATGAGTTGCGGGTGGGACCGGGTAGTTACCTCGTGCGTCCTGCATCGAAGCGATATCCGAGCAGCACCCCGCCGCAGCGGCGGGTGACGGTGCCGCCGGATGTGACGCACGCGGATTTCGTGATCCATGGTCTGTTATCTCAGAGAGTATATCTGCCAATCTTGCTGCGCGACGGGAAATGAGCGTGCCGTCGCGAGGAGGGAATGATGCCAGAAGTAGCCATTCCAAAGGAGACGTGGACGGGACGGGTGCGTGAGATCACGTTGGGGGCCACTGCGGCCGAAGGTGGTACGCGCAGTCACACCGTCACGATCGGGGGCGCATCGACGCTGCCCTTCCTGCACGATGAAGGGGAGATGCCGCATCCGCCACGCATCGCTATCGAGATCCAGGATCGCCGGCCGGAGGAGTGGCCCGCTCCCCTGTTGAACGCCTGGGGGGATGTGGTGAACGATCCGGTGACGTGGGCGCAGGCGGCGACGGAGCGGGGCGCAGATCTGATCCTGCTGCGTCTGACGGCGCCCACGGGCGGGAACGGCTCCCCGCCATCGCCTGACGCGGCCCGGGCCACGGTGCGGCGTGTGTTGGAGGCCACGGGGCTTCCCCTGCTGGTGTTCGGGCCGGGGCAGGCGGACCTGGACAACGAGCTGCTGGTGGCGGTGGCCGAGGAGGCCAAGGGCGAGCGGCTGGTGTTGGGTGTGTGCGAGGAGAAGAATTATCGCACCATCGTGGCGGCTGCGCTGGCCCATGGCCATCTGGTGGACTCCCGCACTCCCATGGACGTGAACCTGGCCAAGCAGTTGATCATCCTGATCCACGACATGGGGCTCCCTCTAGATCGCATCCTCATGGATCCCACCACGGGGGCGCTGGGATATGGCATCGAGTACGGCTACTCCGTCATGGAGCGGCTGCGTCTGGCGGCCTTGCAGGGCGACGTCATGACCCAATCGCCGATGCTGGTGACCCCGGGTGAGGAGGCCTGGCGCTCCAAAGAGGCTCGGGCCAGTGAGGGGGTGCCCGCCGCCTGGGGTGACTGGGAGGAGCGAGCCATCGTTTGGGAGACTCTGACGGCGATCACGCTGGTGCATGCTGGGGCGGATGTGCTGGTCATGCGCCACCCGGAGGCGGTGCAACGCGTGAAGCGCATGATCGAGCGGCTTATGGCCGGCGAGCCGGTGCCCAGCTAAGCCGCCAGGGGGGCCAGACGCATGTTCGGCGAACGAGGTATCATGCGGGCCGGCGCGACGTCGGCTTTGGCGGCGGCCATCCTCACCATGATCTGGCTGGTCATGCTGCTGGCCTTGCCGGCCCCGCCAGCCGAGGCGACGCCGGCCGAGGAGCTGCAGTTCATCGTCGAACATGAGGCGGCCCATGTGGTGTTGTACGCAGGCGTCTTCCTGTTGACGCTGGTCCAGGTGCCCTTTCTCATCGCCTTGACGGTGTTGAGCTACCGGAGGCGAGGGGGGCTGGCCCTCGTGTGGGGCGCGTTGGGACTGCTCTACACCGTCTTCTCCCTGTTCGCCTATTGGACGCAGCTGACGGTCGTCCGGGGGCTTGCCGATCTCTTCGCTCACTCCGAGGACGCCGTCCTGCGAACGGCGGCGTTAGGCGGCTATCTGACCTGGGGGTACAGCGGTCGGCTGTCCGCAGCTCCCTACGCCCTGGATCTGTTGGGGTACCTGCTGTACAGTATGGCCCTTCTGGGCTTTGGGCTGATGTTGGTGCGTGAGTGGGGGGTGGACCCGGTGTCCGGTGGGCTGTTGATCCTCTCGGCGGCTGCCGGGTTAATCGGCGTCATCGGATATCTGGGACAGAACCCTTTGCTGGAGAACGGGATCGTGCTCTCCGGCGCCTTCATCATGCCCGCTTTCTTCACGCTGGCGTATCGGTTCCAGCGTGAGGCCGGATGGGCTGGATGGAGATAGGAGGCCTTTCGTGAGCGAAGCGGAACAGCCGGTCGAGTTGACCCTGGAGATGCTCATCGAGCAGATCAGTCAATATCTGGAGGCCAACCACGGCGGCAGCGTGGAACTGGTGAGTTACGAGAACGGGGAGGTGCAGGTGCGGTTCGGCGGCCACTGCGTGGGGTGCCCGTTCATGCAGGCCACCCTCTCGCAGGGGATCGAGCGGGCCGTCCGGCACTACTTCCCGGAGGTGGAGCGCGTGGTCGCCGTGTAGGGTTTCCGAATTCTATATAGGGCCGAAGGGCCCGGGAGGTCACGATGGCGTTAAGCGGCTTGCAGATCTACAAGCTATTGCCCAAGACGAACTGCAAGGAGTGTGGTTTCCCGACCTGCCTGGCCTTCGCTATGAAGCTGGCGGCGAAGCAGGCCGAGTTGAGCGCTTGTCCGTATGTGAGTGAGGAGGCCAAGGCGCAGCTGGCGGCGGCGGCGGCGCCACCGATCCGCCTGATCACCCTGAGCAGCGATGGGTACAAGGTCGAGGCGGGGAACGAGACGGTGCTCTTCCGCCATGAGAAGACCTTTTACCACAAGCCTGGCCTCTTTGTGCGGGTCCGAGACACGTTGCCCGCCGAGGAGATCCAGTCGCTGGTTCAGCAGGTGCGCGACTATGAGGTCGAATATGTCGGCATCTCCCTGACCCTGGACGGGGTGGCGGTGGAGGCGGCCTCGGGCGATCCGGCCACATATGCGGAGGCGGTGAAGCAGGCGATGCAGGCGGAGCGGCCGCTCATCCTGCTGGCGCCTGATCCCAAGGCGGCCGAGGCCGGCCTGGACGCGGCCGCGGGCATCCGCCCGCTGCTGTGGGGCGCTACCGCGGAGAACTGGCAGCCGTTGGCGGAGCTGGCCAAGGCGCACGGCGCGCCGCTGGCCGTGCGGGGAGATGGCGATCTGTCTGCCCTGGCCGGGTTGACGGAGCAGATCAAGTCGGCGGGCGTGGAGGACCTGGTGCTGGATCCGGGGCCGCGCGATCCGCTGGGCACGCTGACGACGTTCACGTACATTCGGCGGCTGGCTCTGAAGAAGAACCTGCGGGCGTTGGGCTATCCGATCATCGCCTTCCCCGGCGAGGGCGTGGACGATCCGGGGGACGAGCCACTGCTGGCGGCTCAGCACATCGCCAAATACGCGGGATTCGTCGTGTTGGATCGCTTCACCCCGGCCTCGGCGTATGGCCTGCTGGTGTGGAGGGAGAACATCTTCACCGATCCGCAAAAGCCGATTCAGGTAGAGCCGGGCATCTACGAGATCAACAACCCGGGGCCGGACGCGCCCGTCATGGTCACCACCAACTTCTCCATCACCTACTTCGCCGTGGCCAACGAGGTGGAGTCCAGCGGCCATCCGGGGTGGCTTCTGGTGGCCGATGCGGAGGGCATGAGTGTCCTCACGGCGTGGGCGGCCGGCAAGTTCGACGCCGAGAAGATCGCCAAGACGGTCAAGGGGACCGGCATCGAGTCCAAGGTCAACCATCGCAAGGTCATCATCCCCGGCCACGTCGCCGTGCTGTTGGGCGAGCTGGAGGAGGAGTTGCCGGATTGGCAGGTGCTGGTCGGGCCGCGTGAGGCGGTGGATCTACCGGGCTTCCTGAAGCTCTGGTCACCCAACTGACCACGCCCCACGCAACATGCAACACGCACTACGCAACACGCAACACGCAATACGCAATACGCAACACACAACGCATAAATCGAGTAAATCATGGCTCTCCATACAGTACGCTTTCTGCCCGCGGATGTGACGGTCCAGGTTCCCACCGGGACGCTGGTCACGGAGGCCGCGCAACGGGCGGGCATCGATCTGAATATGCCCTGTGGCGGCCAGGGACGGTGTGGGCGCTGCGCGGTGATCGTGCAGAGCGGCGATGTGCGGCGGCGGGTGACGATCCGGCTGTCTCAGGATGATCTGGCGGCCGGGTACGCGCTGGCCTGCCAGAGCGTGATCGAGGGGGATGCCGTCGTCGAGATCCCGCCGCAGGAGCGCATCGAGCGGCGGCTGACGACGGAGAAGGCCGCTCGCCGGGTGGTGGTACCCTTCCCTTACCAGTGGCGCGAGCACCAGCCCATTCACCGTTATTTCGTGCAGCTCACGCCGCCTACGCTGGATGATCAGACGGACGACTGGGCTCGCCTGCAACGGGAGTTGGCCCGGCAGTGCGATGTGCGTGGCCTGACGGCCGATCTGGTGACGCTGCAGCGCCTGGGCACGACGTTGCGCTCCGCCGACTGGGCGGTCACCGCGACGGTGGAGATGGACACGTGGGATCGCCCCCAGGGGCCGCCGCGCCTGGTCGATATCCTGCCGGGAGACCTCAGCGACGAGAGCTGGGGGCTGGCCGTGGATATCGGCACCACCACCGTCTCCGCCTATCTCGTGGACCTGGTCAGCGGCCAGGTTGTGCAGCAGGCGGCTGAGTACAACGGCCAGATCGCTCGCGGGGAGGACATCATCTCCCGGATCATCTACGCCTCAAAGGGGGATGGCCTGGCCGACCTGCGGGATAAGGTGCTGGAGACCATCAACCAGCTCATCGATCGCGTGACGCGTCGGCAACGGATCCGTCCGGAGCACATCTACAAGGCGACGGTGGCCGGGAACACCACGATGATGCACCTGTTCCTGGGGGTGCCGCCGGAGCCCATTCGTCTGACCCCCTATATTCCCACCGTGAACGACTGGCCCACGCTGCGCGCCGAGGAAGTCGGGCTGAACATCTGTCCCGCCGCCACGGTGGATTGCCTGCCGGGCGTGGCGAGCTATGTGGGCGCGGACATCACGGCCGGGGTTCTCAGCTCCGGGCTGGAGGAGCAGGAGGAGCTGACGCTCTTCATCGACGTGGGGACCAACGGCGAGACGGTGCTGGGCACATCCGAGTGGATGCTCTCCTGTGCCTGCTCCGCGGGGCCCGCCTTTGAGGGGGCGGGCGTGGAGCACGGGATGCGGGCCACCACTGGCGCCATCGAGGAGGTGTGGATCTCCAGCCAGACCTATGAACCGACATACCGGGTGATCGGCGGGGGGAAGCCGCGGGGGATCTGCGGATCCGGGCTGATCTCCCTGCTGGCGGAGCTGTTCATCACCGGTGTGTTGGATAAGGCCGGGAATCTCCATCCCGAGCTGGGCACCCCTCGCGTCCGTGAGGGGGAGCACGGTCTGGAGTACGTGGTGGCCTGGGGGGAGGAGACGGAGCACGGGCATGACATCGTGCTCACCAAGGTGGACATCGACAACCTGATCCGGGCCAAGGCGGCCATCTACGCCGGCTTCACGGTGCTCTGCGATAGCATCGGGCTGAGCATCCAGGATGTGGAGCGGGTGCTCATCGGCGGCGCGTTTGGGCAGTACATCAACGTGGAGAAGGCGATCCAGATCGGCATGCTGCCGGATCTTCCCTGGGATCGGTTCCAGTTCCTGGGGAACACCAGCGTCCTGGGGGCGTACATGGTGCTCCTGCATCGGGATGTGCGGCGGCGGCTGGTGGATATCGCCCACAAGCTCACATACGTGGAGCTGTCGGCGGACAACCGCTTCTATGA